>CAZXCC010000261.1:0-4302 GCA_964638945.1 uncultured Veillonellaceae bacterium
GCCAATAGCTTAAGCGATGTGTACGCCATGGGCGGCATTCCCCTGACTGCGATGAATATTGTTACCTTTCCTCTCTGTCGTCTGGAGGGATCGGTTCTGCTTGAAATGCTCAGCGGCGGACAGCAAAAGATCACTGAAGCTGGCGCAGTGCTTGTGGGCGGCCATACGATTGAAGACGATGAACCCAAATACGGGCTGAGTGTAACAGGGATCGTTCATCCCGCTAAGGTTTGGACCAATGCCGGAGCACAACCGGGAGACAGCCTAATATTAACAAAACCGATCGGCACCGGAGTGTTATATACTGCGATGCGGGCTGAAATGTTCTCTGCTGGCGTTGCTGCGGCAGCAGTCAGTATGGCGGAACTGAATCGAAGTGCTGCGGCTGTTGGCGAGAAATATACGGTGCATTCCTGCACGGACATCACGGGTTTCGGCCTGCTTGGGCACGCATTTGAAATGGCGGCAGCCAGCGGTGTGGAAATGAAAATTGCAAGCAGAGAAATTCCGTGGCTGCCGGAAGCGTTGGAAGCAGCACGAATGGGCTTGATTCCGGCAGGTGCTTATGCCAACAGGGAGTACTTGCGCCAAATCAATATAGATCCCGATGTTCCGGTCAATGTTCAGGACTTATGCTATGATCCGCAGACCTCAGGTGGGCTGCTTTTCAGTGTTCCTAAGGCAGAATCCGAGGCAATGCTGCGGGACCTGCGGGCGTCAGGTGTATCATCCGCCGCCTGCATTGGATTCGTTAGCGGAAAAGGAAGGGGTAATATCCATGTCATCTGAAAAAATAATTGATTGCCGCGGCTTGGCTTGTCCACAACCGGTGATTCTAACGAAAAAGGCGATTGATGAAGCGCCGGAATCGTTGGTCACAATTGTAGACAATGTCATAGCCAAGGAAAATGTTGTAAAGTTTGCCACATCCAATGGGTATGGTGTCAGTGTAGAACCGGATGGAGGGCTATTTCGCATCCTGATGGTTGCAGGGACCCGTGAAGTGTCGGCACAAATCAAAGAAAATGCAGTGAAGCAAGTGAATAGCGATGAAAATCCACCAGTCTACCTTATTACGCGAGATACGTTGGGTAGTGGCAGCGACGAACTGGGAACAATTCTGATGAAAGCGTTTTTTGTGTCTTTGCTGGAAAGTAAGCCATTGCCACGGACGATTCTATTTCTGAATTCCGGCGTCCGGCTGGCTGTTTCAGATTCGCCTGTACTGACGGCATTGCAGGTGCTTGCCGGACATGGAGTGCAAATTATGTCCTGCGGTACCTGTCTGGACTATTTCCATTTGAAAGATAAACTTGCGGTCGGCACTGTAACCAACATGTTTACCATTTTGTCAGAAATAAACGGACAGGGGCGCTCCATTACCTTATGAACCGTCTTGTTGTCTTTGAATCGGTTCATCAGGCAATCCGAGCAGAAAAATTGATGAAAAAGTCGGGAATTCATTTTGACATGGTACCGACTCCGCGGGAGATTTCTGCCAGCTGTGGACAGAGTCTCGCTTTTGACGATGCCGATTCCATTGTTGTGAAGGATATCATGGAGCAAGACAAAGTGTTGTACAGGGGAATTTTTTCCACTGACACCCGGCGCCATATTTACGAACTGGTACATCAGGGGAGGACCAGTTGATGGAACGATATTTAACACCTGAATTCTGGCTGCAAATCGCCGGTATTCTGACTCGAGTGGCCGTGATCCTGATCGGCGGCGGGATTGGGTTCCGGATATTTCGGATTCTGATTCGGCGGTTTTTCTTTGGGCGTGCCGCCAATCACTTTACTTTCGAAGAAAAAAGGGCTAAAACGCTGAGCGGACTTTTGGAAAGCATCTGCCGTTATGCACTCTATTTTGTTGCTACTGTCATGGTATTGCAGGAATTTCATATTGATACTACTTCCATCATTGCCAGTGCCGGAGTGATTGGCCTGGCGATTGGCGTTGGTGCGCAGAGCATTGTCAAAGATTTTATGGCAGGATTTTTCATTATTATGGAAGACCAATATTCTACAGGGGAATACATAGTCAGCGGTACAAACGAGGGAACCGTCGAAGAAATCGGATTTCGCGTCACCAAACTGCGTGATGCAAACGGAGTGCTTCATGTTCTGCCGAACGGCGGAATAACACGAGTCAGCAATTTTAACCGTGGCAGCATCCAGACTTCGGTTAATATTCCTGTTTCCTATCATGCCGATGTGAAAATCATCATCGCCACATTGCAGGAATCGTGTGATCGATTCAAACAGGAACATCCGGAATTGATAGACGGGCCGAACATTCTGGGAATCGTTGAATTCCAGGCTGGCTATATGGTCATCCGCATTCAGATGAAATGTGTGCCGTTAACGCAGGCAAAAATGGAAGCCGCTCTGCGTTACAGCATTCGCACTGATTTTCAGGCACGCGAATTACCACAGGCATGGACAGCGCCAGATTCTGCACAAAGCAAACAGATTCCGATGATACTTCCCGAAGAAGCGCCGGTTGCCATTTCACGCTTTGAAGTAAAACCGCCGGCAGAACAGGAGTAGTATGCCGATAAAACTGGAAATAGGCGATATCGCCAAAATGAAAAAAAACCATCCCTGCGGTTCTGATCGATGGGAAATCGTCAGAACCGGCATGGATATCGGGATAAAATGCCTAGGGTGCGGCAGGCGCGTACTTGTGCCGCGACCGAAATTTGAAAAAGCGTTGAAAATGCTGGAAGAAAAAAAGGAGAATTTGCCATGAGCACATCGTTGGAAGTAGGGATTGTCGGACTGCCGAATGTCGGAAAGAGTACACTGTTTAATGCAATCACCAAGGCGGGTGCGGAGGCGGCCAATTATCCGTTCTGTACTATTGAACCCAATGTGGGTATCGTCGAAGTTCCGGATGAAAGGCTCTGGAAACTGTCTGAAATGTTCAAACCGCAAAAAACAACTCCGACCGCCATGAAATTTGTGGATATTGCCGGATTGGTCAAAGGCGCTTCAACGGGTGAAGGGCTCGGTAATAAATTTCTTGCCCATATCAGGGAGGTCGATGCCGTACTACAAGTGGTGCGATGTTTTGCCGATGGGAATGTTACACATGTCGAGGGTGGCATCGATCCACTCCGGGATATAGAGATCATCAACACGGAGCTGTGTCTGGCAGATATCGATACGGTGGAAAAACGAATTCCCAAATCGCAGCGCCTCCTGAAAAGCGGCGACAAAAAAGTTCTGGCCGAGATAGAGGTTTTGAAGCAGATTCTTGAAAAGCTATCCAATGGGATACCAGCACGTCGGCAAGGTTTGTCGAATGAAGAGCTTGAATTGGTAAGGGATATGAATCTGTTGACACTGAAGCCCATCATGTATGTGGCAAACGTAGGTGAAGATGAGATCGGTGCAAGCGCGGAAAATGCCGGTGTCGAGGCGATACGCAAGTACAGCAGGGAAGAAAAGTCTGAAGTTGTTGTGATTTCAGCACGCATTGAGTCTGAAATTGCTGAACTGCCTGAAGATGAAGCCGCGGCATTTCTCGCAGACCTCGGGCTTCCGGAAAGTGGTCTGAATCAATTGATTAAAGCATCCTATAAATTGCTGGGTCTGATGCACTTCTTTACTGCCGGAGAACCAGAGGTGCGGGCTTGGACGATTCGCCGCGGGACGAAAGCACCGCAGGCTGCCGGAAAAATCCATACGGATATTGAGCGCGGATTTATCCGTGCTGAAATCGTGAACTTTGATGATCTTGTGCGGTGCGGAAGCCAGAATGCGGCAAAAGAAAAAGGTCTCGTACGTCTCGAAGGCAAAGAATACGAGATGAAAGACGGCGATGTGGTGTATTTCCGCTTTAATGTATAATAAAGGTTGCTTTCCTCAGCCTGTTGGTATAAAATAAATAAGCCTGAGATAAAGTCGGGCAATACTCCCCTGCCCCCATGAGGGGGCCGATAGTCCAAAGGAGGAGGTGAACCTGTTGAAAAAGTATGAACTCGTATTCATCATCAAACCGATGGAAGAAGAGGCAACCCAGGCGGTCATCACCAAGTTTGAAACCATGGTTGCGAACAATGGCGGCACAATGGACAAGATTGACCGTTGGGGCAAGCGTCGTTTGGCGTATCTGGTGAAAGACTTCACTGAAGGCTACTATTGCATCTTCCACTTCACCGGCAAGCCCGAGACAGTGGCAGAACTGAATCGCGTGATGAAGATTACCGACGACATCTTACGGCACATGATCGTAAAAGAAGATGAATAGTCGGGAGGCCTGATCCATGAACAAGGTGTTTTTACTGGGAAGATT
>CAZXCC010000262.1:0-4276 GCA_964638945.1 uncultured Veillonellaceae bacterium
GAGATAGCTTCAGGTGACTGGAGTTCAGACGTGTGCTCTTCCGATCTTGGATGCCATGGATGTTGCCGTGACGCATCGGGCGGTGAATGACGGAACCATTGAAGGAATGCGGCACAACCGTCTGCCTGTGTTTTCAGTGCAGTATCATCCGGAGGCGGCACCGGGACCTGACGATAACGTGTATCTGTTCGAACAGTTCATGACGATGTTGAAAGGAGGCTGCTAGCATGCCGAAACGGGGAGACCTCCGGAAAATCATGGTAATCGGTTCCGGACCCATTGTCATCGGACAGGCGGCCGAATTTGACTATGCAGGCACCCAAGCCTGCCGGGCGCTCAAAGAGGAAGGCCTGCAGGTAGTGTTGGTAAACTCCAATCCGGCAACCATCATGACCGATGCGAACATCGCTGACCGGGTTTATGTGGAACCATTGTTGCCCGAGTACCTGGAAGATATCATCGCAAGGGAAAGGCCGGACGGGTTGCTCGCGACCCTGGGTGGACAAGTAGGGTTGAATCTGGCTGTGAAACTGGCAGAACGCGGTACTTTGGAAAAATACAAGGTGGAATTGCTGGGTACGCCGCTGGAGGCCATCAAAAAGGCCGAGGACCGCGAGCTTTTCAAACAGACCATGCAGGAAATCCATCAGCCGATTCCTGAAAGCGATATTGTGGAAACAGTGGAAGCGGCGCGCGAGTTTGCGCGCAAGGTCGGCTATCCTCTGATTGTCCGGCCTGCGTACACGCTGGGTGGTACTGGCGGGGGCATCGTAAACAATGAGGATGAACTGGACGACGTGGTGAACCGCGGACTGACCCACAGCATGATTTCGCAGGTTCTGATCGAGCGCAGCGTAGCCGGATGGAAAGAAGTCGAGTATGAGGTGATCCGGGATGCGGCGAACAACTGTATTACCGTCTGCAATATGGAAAACATCGACCCTGTCGGCGTCCATACCGGGGACAGCATAGTCGTCGCCCCGTCACAGACTTTGACGGACCACGAATACCAGATGTTGCGGTCGGCATCCCTGTCCATTATCAGGGCGCTCGGCGTGGAAGGCGGCTGCAATGTTCAGTATGCCCTGGACACCAAGAGCGCGAACTATATCGTAATCGAAGTAAATCCCCGCGTAAGCCGTTCCAGCGCACTGGCCTCAAAAGCTACCGGATATCCCATTGCCAAAGTGGCCACCAAAATTGCCATCGGATACCGGCTGGATGAAATCGAGAATGCCGTGACAGGCAAAACCATGGCTTGCTTTGAGCCGGCCCTGGATTATGTCGTTCTGAAATTTCCGCGTTGGCCTTTTGACAAATTTGCCGGCGCAGACCGCGAACTCGGAACGCAGATGAAAGCGACCGGTGAGGTCATGGCGATTGACCGGACTTTTGAAGCAGCCCTGTTGAAAGCGGTCCGTTCCCTTGAAATCAAGGCTCACCGACTGCAATTGCCGGCCATTGCGGCATTGCCGGACGAAATGGTTCATGAGCGTCTTTCAAAGACCGACGATGAACGATTATTCGTGATTGCAGAGGCCTTGCGACGGGGAATCGATCCGGCGGAGATTTCCCGGATCACTACCATCGATCCTTTTTTTATCGACAAGATCAGGCGCATCATCGATATGGAAATGCGCATCATTGAGGAAACGATGACCCCCAAACTGATGACGGAGGCAAAACGCTGCGGGATAGCGGACAGGACCATTGCAGAGCTTACGATGACGCCGGAAACTTCAGTTCGTCTCAAACGCAAAGAGTGGAAGATTTTTCCCAGCTTCAAAATGGTTGATACCTGCGCCGCTGAATTTGAAGCGGTCACCCCATACTTTTATTCCACATATGCGCAAGAAGATGAAGTGGTGACTTCCAACCGGCGCAAGGTCCTGGTTCTGGGTTCCGGACCGATCCGCATCGGACAGGGAATCGAATTTGATTACTGTTCGGTTCATTCCGTCTGGGCATTGCGTGAAATGGGCATCGAGTCGATTATTATCAACAACAATCCGGAAACGGTGTCCACCGATTTTGATACTTCGGACCGCCTGTATTTTGAGCCGCTGACACTGGAAGATGTGATGAATGTCATCGACAAGGAACAGCCGGAGGGTGTCATCGTCCAATTTGGCGGACAGACGGCGATCAACCTGGCTGCGGGATTGGTCCGAGCCGGGGTGAAAATCATGGGAACGTCTTTGGAGGCCATCGATACGGCGGAAGACCGGGAGAAGTTTGATGAATTTCTGGAAAAACTCTATATTCCAAGACCGCAGGGCGCCAGTGTCACGGACGCAGGTGCGGCCATCGCTGCTGCCAAACGGATCGGCTATCCCGTGGTTGTCAGACCTTCCTATGTGCTGGGTGGCCGTGCGATGGAGATCGTCTACAACGAAGCCGACTTGCGCAACTATCTGACATATGCGGTGCAGGCGTCTCCGGACAGGCCGGTTCTGGTCGACCGATACATGCAGGGTACGGAAGTGGAAGTGGACGCCGTCAGTGACGGACAGGACGTTTTGATTCCCGGTATCATGGAGCATATTGAACGAGCCGGGGTGCATTCCGGCGACAGTATCGCCGTATATCCACCCAGATCCCTATGTGATGAAATCAAAAACACTATTGTCGATTATACGGTTCGCATGGCTCGGGCTCTTTCCGTGAAAGGCATCATCAATGTTCAGTATGTGGTTGCGGACGGAAAGCTTTATGTCATCGAAGTGAACCCGCGTTCAAGCCGTACGGTGCCTTTTCTCAGTAAGGTTACCACAGTACCGATGATCAATCTGGCCACTCGCGCGGCGATGGGCGAAACCCTCGCGTCTCATGGCTACGGGACGGGGCTGTTGGAACCGGCGGATTATACGGCTGTGAAGGCCCCTGTTTTTTCGTTTGCAAAAATCCGTCAAGTCGATATCGCTCTCGGTCCTGAAATGAAGTCTACCGGTGAAGTCATTGGTCTGGATTATCATTTTGAAAGAGCTCTGTATAAGGCCATTTTGGCTTCCGGGATACAGATTCCCGAAGAGGGAGTCATTCTGCTTACCATCGCCGACAAGGACAAACAGGAAGCCGTTGAGCTTGCACGTGGGTATGCAGCCCTGGGTTTCCGGCTGATGGCTACGGAAGGCACGGCAAAAATGTTTGGACAGGAAGGGCTTCCTGTTGAGACGGTACGCAAGGTATCCGAAGGTTCGCCACATATTCTGGACCTCATACGCGGCGGTATCATCCGGATGGTGATCAGCACTCTGACAAAAGGAAAACAGCCGGAAGCGGACGGATTTAAAATTCGTCGCGCCACGGTGGAACATGCAATACCTTGCCTTACTTCTTTGGACACTGCAAAAGCCGTGCTGGAGGTTCTCACGGTTACGCGGCGACGCCGCCTGGTCTATGCGATGGCCTTGCAGGACTATGCAGGACGGATTCGCAAGCAATAATAGATTCGATGGATGGGTGGTTCGCGCTACATGGGTGAAGTTATAAATCCGGTGGAGGGCTGGGCGTATCCGGCGAATTTGCCGCAGAGTCACTGCGGCTTTGCCTTGAGACTGGAGCATCACTGGGATGGATTACTGTTTCGGGTTTTTTCGTACCATGACGATGTGCAAAAGCGGAGCGTCATGATGGTATTTGATAAAAGTACCGCCGAATTCATGCTGCGTTTGAAAATTGGACTGACTGAGTTCTGTGATGTAGAATTTATCCATGCCGATTTGAGTATATTTGAGGGTATGCTGAAAAAAGCGCTGCTGTTTCGCCTGGAAACGATGCAAAAATGCATGCCGGAGCGAATGGGCTCCTTATTCCGATCGAAAAAAATTCTGGAATGGTCGGAAAAATTGGGGTTGCCTGACGAAGTGGATGGGTTTGAGCTGTATGTGAGACCGGAAACGTGTGTTCAGGTAACGAACGGCTCCTATCTGATCATTGATTACTCAAATTTCCCGCAAAAAAGTTCACTGCGTTTTTTTTACAATATATTTCGTGATGATTTTTATGCGGAATACCTGATTGTTGGAGCGCCTATGGCAACATCCCGATTTGACGCCTCTTCCCTACATGAGCTGATGGAGAAAATACATGGTGAATTGCAGCCTGCAATTGCCGAAATGCATTCGTTTATTACGAAATCCAATGAAAAGCGAATGACAAGTATCCAGCATAACGGTTGACATGTAGCTCAGAATCGATTAAAATACATCTTGCAGTCCAGTTTTGGCCCGGTGGTGTAGTGGTTAACATGCCGCCCTGTCACGGCGGAGATCGA
>CAZXCC010000263.1:0-4266 GCA_964638945.1 uncultured Veillonellaceae bacterium
CTTCTTCCACCGGCATTTGCAGGCGCCGGATCACATTGGTCGTCGAACGCCCCGGTACCAGAGAAACAAGGACTGTACGGCCGCCATAAGCTGCCACGCAGGCCGCCTCAGGCAACTGGTCGACGGTATAGTCGCCGCCCTTCACATATACATCCGGCTGCAGCTGTCTCACAAGGTCTTCGGCTGTTTGTTCGCCAAACACCACCACATGGTCCACAGACCGCAAACCGGCCAATACTTCTGCACGGTCCGCCTCCGGGTTCACAGGCCGGCCTGCCCCCTTGAGGTTCCGAACCGACTCGTCGCTGTTCAGTCCGACGATGAGTATGTCGCCCTGCCCCTTCGCTTCGTTCAGATAGCGAACGTGCCCGGCATGGAGGATATCGAAACAGCCGTTGGTAAACACCACGGTCTTGTGGTCTTTGCGATATTTTTCCCGGGTCAGCCGGAGTTCCTGCAAATCCGTCATCATTGGCAATTCTCCCTTAAAAACGCAGAACTGTCAGGTTCCATATCCAAGCTTTTGCCTTTGCCTGATATTGGACATAGGTAGACCAACAGTGCAGATCGCGATATATCGTATAATAGTTTTCATAGGTCCGGCCGTTCACCGTATCGTAGCTGTTGTAGAAAGAGAACGCCGTCTTTTTGTCCAGCTGATAGTGGAATCCGTTCACCCACTCCTTCGCCACGTTGATGGTGTTGTAGGCAAACGCATTTTGCGTGTTGCTGTTGTAGTTGAACGCCGTCCACACGCTCAGCCGGGGAGAGAGTCTTTTTGACAGTGCCGTATTGTATGTCAATATATTTTGCACGGAATTGTCGTAGCTTTCCCGGACATGCTCCACGCCAAAGCCATTGGCCCAGGTCCAGGTCTTCGCCTTATCCAGATAAATGGGCTTTCGCGTGAAGTACAGCCAATAATCCTGATGCCAGCTTGTCTTGTTCGTGTCGGTCCACTGGCCTACCAGGGCCGTGAAGTTGTATTTCCACGGCAGATCTCCCACCGGTTTGGCAAACCAGTCAAAACGGAATTCAGGCGTTTTCTTCACCCAGTTCACCGTATTGCTTACCCCGCCGTATGCCGTGCCGGAAGCAAGCACGGTTGAACTGCTGTAGTCCCCGTACGCAATCTTGAAGGAATAGTCTTTTTGCCCGTCCACCAGCTCAAAATTCGGTTTGAAACCCGTTTTGGTGTAATAATACAGGTTTGCATCCAGGGAAACACTGTCCGTAAAAGGAAAGCTGAGGTGCTGCTTGATCCAGTATCCGTCGGGATCCTGGTAGCCAAACGAAGGGTATTCCGTATCCCGCTCGTTTTTCTTAAGGGAGCGCTTGTATTTCGGAGTAGAATAGATGACCGTATTGCCGATCCACACTTTCGCATCATAGGCGATCATCTTGTCTTCCGGCCAAATTTCGACTTTGCGCGCCGACACGTGGTAGTCCGGCGTTTTTTTCGCCGGACAGCCGGTGGTGGTGGCGTCGTAGGCTGTGTACTTGCCGTCTTCGAAGTGAATGCTTCTGCCTGTGATGAAATCATCACTGCATTTTCCTTTGATATCCTGCATGGTGCCAAACTTCAGACCGTAATTGTAACGTATTTTCATGCCCCTCACATCTGTCAGAGGCTCCAACAGACGCACGCCGCCGTCGGTCCATATCTCGGTCTGCTTATCGTTGCCGCGCATGATGTCGGTATAGATCTTGCTTTTGTCCTGGGTTATCACAACATTGCCTTTGGCGAACAACTCGCCGGTCCTGTCGTTGAAATAGAGTTCATCCGCCTCCAATGTGATCGGCTGCGGCGGCTTTTTCGTTTTTTTCTTTGGCGCTGCCTGAACAGACAGTGAACCTGCCATCAGCATCGTCACCACCAGTAGTCCGGCCACAATTTTCGTTGATTTCACCCTATCGTCTCCTGAACATTAATCATTTTGCAATCATCCCGACCACTTCGACATCGGTTTGCGTCTGAATGTACAGCTGCGTACCTGCAGGCACAGTGATATTGTTGCCTTTCACAAAAGCAGCGCCGACAACGCCGATCGGGCCGAGCAGAATCACGCCCACCACCCCGGCTCCGGCAGCCTTGGCCAGCGATTTGGTTTCTTCTTTTGCCTTGTCGCCGAGGACGGTCGGGATTGTCGTCATATCCAGCGATTCGATCGAATCGAAACTGACTTCCATTTTCGCATCGCGGCCAAAATTCTGTGCGGCTTCCGCTTTGACAATCTTGCCGACTCCACGGGCGCCTTTGGCAATGACAAGCATACCGGCCGCATAGACATCATCCGCTGCCTCAAACTCCACTGTTTCGCCGGTCATATTCTTCTTGCTGTCCAGAGGTGTCACCGTCTTGATTTTAATCAGGGTATCTTTGTTCAACGTCACTTGAGAAGCCTGCAGTTTCGCACCGGAAAAAGTCAGGCTCATCAGGCGGGATACACGGCCGTCGATTGCGCCTGTGCCCACCAGTCCCGATACGGTTCTTTCCAGCGATTCCAGACGGTTCTTCACCGGCCCCTTGGACACGTTCTGCGTCAGGCTCCACTCGAGAGACGCCATTTTAAAGGCAAGGGAAGGCGCAGCCGAACTGCTTTCCCGCACATAAACATAAATTCGTTCCACTTTCGCCATCAGGGCTTCTTTGCCCGGCAGTCCGAACAAATCCTTTTCCAGCTTGCCGACTCGCTCGACCAGAGATCCTTCCTGTTCGGTTCCATAGAGAATTTTTTCGACTGTTGCGGTCTTTTCCAGCGGCGTCTGTTCGATCCGTGCCGCCAGGGCTGCGGTTGGCACCAGGGTCACGCAAAAGGCGGCCAACAAAAAGACCGTCAATAGTTTTCTGAGCATGGTTCGTCCTCCTTTGAACTTTTATCCTGTTATATATTCGGGATGACGAAAAAAAGTTCCTGCCGCACTACAACAGGAATCACGATATCACATCAGGCATCTTCAGTCAATAAATGAAGACTTAATGCAGGTGTGGTTTTAACGCCACCTGCATTATTAGTCGAATTTAAGACTGAGGCTCGAAATCTCTGATTTCGCGAAGCCGAAGTCTTCCTTTAGGGAATCGAGCTACAGCCTGTTTATCCGAGGGCCTTAAGAGGACGGGGTCTTACAGGCTGTGCGTAGGATAAAAAAAGACCCCGCCGAAGCGGGGTCTTTTAGTGAACGCAATTCTTAGAAGTTGACGTTCATCTGGAGGTAGTACCAAGGCAGGTAGTTGGTGGTGTTTCTGGTTGTCCAGCTGTTGGTGTTGTTAGCGCTCAGGCTTTCATAGGTGAAGGTCAGCATTGCATTTTTGCTGATCGTGTAGTTAGCTTGTGCGCCCCAGCCTTTGAAACCATAAACGATCTGGTTGGCTGTGCCCTGGGCATTTCCGAAGAAACCGGAGGTGTTGTACATATCAATCGCGAAAGGTTTGACATCGCGATAGTTCACTGCAAGACCCCAGCTACCAACTTTTTGGAAGTCAGCGCCTTTGTACCACAGTTCGGTTACGAAACCGGTCTTGCTGTCGTTGAGAACATTGGCGCCATAAGCAGCGTTAATGCTCGCACCGTTCCAGAAATACTGGGCCAAGAGGTTGAAGTCCGGGTTCAGGTTGCCTTTTACGCCGATTGCGTAAACTTGGAAAGGATAGCCGCCGGCATAAGAAGTCTGATAGTTGCCGGAAACGTTACCATAGATGTCCATGGCAGCTGTCGGAGAGAAACCGGTGAATTTGTCAGCGTTTGTGGAGTAGTAGATAGAACCGTTGACGGTCCAGTCTTTGTTCACGGCATAGTTCAGGTCAGCAGTGAGAACAGGTTTCGTGGTGGCGTTCGTGAGGGTGCCGCCGCCGCTGCTGTAGCTGCCTACATCGCCATAACCGAGAGTAGCTTTGAATTTGTCGGAAGGAGCGCCGAATTTGAACATGATGGCATCATAACCACCATTGGTCCAGAAGGTGTTCAAAGCGCCAATGATCTGTTGACGGCCAATTGCGAATTTGAAGGAAGGATCAAAGGTCCATTGGAAATAGCCATAATCCCAGTAGAGGTGGGTTTCGCTAGATCCGTTGTACGCAGTGGTGTCGTTCCAGTTGGACATGATGCGGCCGAAGAACTGAGCTTTGTCGTTCAGGTCGGCTTTTGCATAGACGCGCAGACGCTCGTCAACGCGGGACAGGCCTTTGGAGCCGTCAACGTCGAATTGTCCGCCGTAGTTGGCTTGGTAACGAATACGAGCGTCGCCCCAGAATTTGATGCTGGAAGC
>CAZXCC010000264.1:0-4228 GCA_964638945.1 uncultured Veillonellaceae bacterium
CCCTGCCGCCGTGACCACCTCGCTGCCGATTTTCACCTCTCGGGTTCCTTCGGCCATTGCGACCACCGCCTTGTCGGTATCGCCCTGGATTTCCCCAATCAGCTGGGCAATCTGTTTGGCTGCATCCTGGGACTGCTCCGCCAGTTTCCGCACTTCTTCCGCCACCACGGCAAAACCACGTCCCTGTTCGCCGGCCCTTGCCGCCTCGATAGCTGCGTTCAGCGCGAGCAGATTCGTTTGTCCGGCGATACCGGAGATTGCATCGACGATTTGTCCGATTTCTTTGGAGCGTTCCCCCAGCTTCGTGACTACCTGCGCGGAGTTGTTGACAGTCTGGGCAATGTTGCCCATCTGGTCCACGGCCTTGTTTACTGAAGCGTCGCCTTCTTTGGCTCTGTCCGCTGCCTGGGCCGAATTCTGGGCGACCTGGTTGGTGCTGGCCGCAACCTGCTGAATTCCCGCCGACATCTGCTCGACCACGGCCGAAGTGTCGACGGCTGCGCTGACTGACATTTCAGAACCCTGTGCCAGCTGGGTGATTGCGCCGGCTACTTGGTTGACCGCTTGCGAAGATTGCTCGGAAATGGCGGTCAGTTCTTCCGACGAAGCGGCCACTTGTTCGGCGGATTCGTTGACCTGCTTCAACGTTTTGCGGACATGGGCCCGCATGTCGATCAGAGCATCCGCCAGCTGGCCGACCTCATCCCGCTGGTGAATCTGGCGGCTTGTCTCCATGAAATTGCCATTTGACAGTTCTTGGCAAAAACCGACCATGAGTTGCAAAGGTTTGGTCACCGCCCGGGAAATCAGCCAACCGCTAATACCAAGCAAAATAACCATGAATGTAAATAGCCCCACCATCAGCCTCTCCGCTGTTTTTCGATTGACCTCATTTTCAGCTTCCAGCTGTTTCGACAGTTCCATATAGTATGCAGCAAAATCGCGCATATGATCAGCCACTTCGTTAGCGCGGGCTTCCACTTGGTTCACATACAATGCATAAGCCTCCGCATTCTTGTTTTGCATGGCCAACGCTTCGACGTCGCCACGGACGCTGCGGTACTTTTGCAGAGAATCCTTGACTTTAGCCAGATACTCTTTGGCCTTGGCATCTAGCGGCAATTTTTCAATGGCAGCCAAATTTTTATTGTTTCGCTCTACGCGATCGATAATATACGCCTTGTTCGCCTGGTTTTTTTTCATGTCCGTGGTCAGCATCATATCGAGAACCGCCGCATTGATGCCGCGAATATTGGAACGGGCATCATTCAACAGGGCCACCGGCATCAGCCGCTCCGCATACATGACATCTAAGCTGTCGTTGGTTTTCTCCAGATAGTAGTAGCC
This sequence comes from uncultured Veillonellaceae bacterium, assembly GCA_964638945.1. Lineage (GTDB taxonomy): Bacteria > Bacillota > Negativicutes > UBA1444 > UBA1444 > CAZXCC01. The sequence goes on from CAZXCC010000264.1 coordinate 1,348, forward strand.
GATCCCCCCCATGGACCCCATGGCGATAAATGCCGCCAGGACCAGAATTCCCAGTTTCGTGCCGACCTTCATATTGTCCAGTATTTTCAACATCTTCTTTCCCTTCACTTACTTCATGATTAAAACTTGAATTTTGCCACCAATTTGTTCAATTCTCCCGACATATCATCTGGCCTAAAATATCCGTGACCATGATACCTTCCATGAAATCCGGTGTATGAGGCAATTTCGTCACATTTACCATTCGGTTGATTTCTTGCACTTTGCTGATGGGAAGCCCATAATCTTCCTTCGCCAGTTTGAAAATAACAATTTGCACATCTTGAAACATATTTCCCCCCATGTTTTGAATGTGATCAGCAGAGCCTACTCCAGCTCTTTGTTGCAATCATAGCTTCCAGGCTAACAGCACTTCGGTTCCTTCACCTGTCCTTGAGCCCTGACACCCATCCTGGTTGCGGAAACCTCTTCCCATGCAGCGTGAATGATCTTTTGAACCATTTCGGCATCCAACGGTTTAAAAAAAAAGGAAACAGGCGGATTCATGCCGGCTATGTCGCGCTCAAAATCATCACATACACGGCCGGACACGAAAACAATCCTAACGTTCGGATCCAATGCACGAATTTTTTTTGCCAACTCAATCCCGTTCATTTCCGGCATGATAATATCCAGGATTGCCAGATCGAATTTTGCTGCGGCATAGTGTTCCAGAGCAAGCGTTGGCCGATCAAACATGACTGCCTGGAATCCCAAGCATTTTACCACTGCATTCAGCGCATTCAAGGACACTCGGTCATCATCCACAAGCATAACTTTCACAGCGAGATCGTCTCCATTTTTTTGTTTTTTTGATGTTCTTATCACTCCATATAGCAAGAAGCGCGCCAACCATGGCACGCTTCTTTATTTTCAAGGCGTTATGCAATTTTCCGTGTAACGCTAGCTAAACACACAGCCGGAACATAGTTCCGTTCCGGAACTTTGTTCCTAGGTCATTTGTTCGTCATCCGTTTCCTCTGTTCTGTCCTGTATTTTTTTTAGCCGTTTTGTCAGGCCGCGCACGGACAGTCCCAAAGAACGCGCAGTCGCACTTTGATTTCCCTGATGAAGCTCCAGCATTTTCAAAATGAGTTCATTCGTGCATCTGCTTAACGAATAGCCACGTATGGGAAATTGGACCAGAATCTCATCCCCTGTATCCATCGCATTGGTTTGGCGGGCCCTCACTATACTCTCGCAAACAAGCACCCGGTCGACGACATGAGATGCTAGCAGCTCCGGCCCATCGAAGGCAAACGTTGCATATTCCATCACATTTTTCAATTCGCGCACATTTCCCGGCCATTCGTACTGCTGCAGCAACAGCAGCGCATCCGGGTGAACGGCTGTAAAATTTTTCTTTTTCTGATTCGCTGCCTGAAGCAGAAAAAACCTCGCCAGCTCACCAATTTCATCTTTTCGGTCGCGCAAGGGTGGAATGTGCAAATAACCGACCTTCAATCGAAAAAAAAGATCTCTGCGAAATTGACCGCTGTCAACCTTTTTTTGCAGGTCTACATTGGTTGCACAAATGATTCGCACATTTGTTTTGATTTTCTTTAGACCGCCGACACGATAAAACTCTTTTTCCTGCAACACTCGCAGCAGCTTGCTTTGCACTTCCAGAGGCATATCCCCGATTTCATCGAGAAACAGCGTCCCGCCCTGCGCCAAATCGAATTTCCCTTTCTGTCCTTTCTGCGATCCGCCTGAAAATGCGCCTGCCTCATAGCCGAACAATTCACTTTCAAAAAGTGTCTGGGCAATCGCAGCGCAATTGATGTCAATGAATGGGCCCGCTTGTGTCGGATCATATACGGCGCCGAAATGAATCATTTTGGCGACCAATTCCTTGCCTGTGCCGGTTTCGCCTTCAATCAGCACCGGCATGTTCCTGTCCAAATAATAGTTTTGGGCTTCCGTGAATACATCGCGCATCACTTGTGAAAATATGCCGACTTTGCCGACCAGCTCTTCAGCCGCCAGCTTACGGGCTTTTTCCATTTCCGATTGGGCTTCGGAGCGAGCTTGTCGAACCTCCTCGTCGAAATGCAGATTCCATCGCCGGTTTTCCCGCAACAGCGCTTGATGTTCAGCCACGCGTTCCACCACCAAATCGAGTTCCTCTGCATCCACCGGTTTCTGCAGATAGTCGAACGCCCCGGCCCGCAAAGCGGCAACAGCCGACTTCATATCACCGTATCCTGTCACCAGCACCACCTCTGTGCTCCAACCCCGTGCCGAGGACTTAATCTGAGAAGTTAACTCAATTCCATCCATCACCGGCATCATGATATCGGAGATGACCAACGGGAAATCTTCAGATTCCATGATCTCCAGCGCCGCTTTCCCGTTCACGCACTCGGTCACTTCGTGCATGCTGCGCTGTAAAAACCACCGCATCGCGTTACGGCTGTTTTTGTCATCGTCCACTAATAAAACTTTCATCGAGGGCTCTCCTTCCTATGGACATTACCCTGCCTGCAAGCGAGCCGGAAAGCTGACGACAAACGATGCACCGACCGTATGAGCCTGTTCCAACACGATCGTACCGCCATAAACGGCAACCATGTTGCGAACAATTGCCAACCCCAGCCCCATGTTTTCTTCTCCGCTTTTCGTGGAGACAAAAGGTTCAAAAATCTTCTCGCCGACTTCCGGTGAAATTCCTGGACCATTATCACGGATGCGCAGAAAGACTTGGCCGGCATTCCAGCTTTCGACGAAAATCCGTCGATTGCTTTGTTCATTTTTTTCCAGTGCCTGCATGGCGTTGACCAATAAGTTGGCGGCAATTTCCTCTATCGCTTCCGGCACGGCCAAAACCGGCATCAAATCG
>CAZXCC010000265.1:0-4205 GCA_964638945.1 uncultured Veillonellaceae bacterium
TCCATTTTTTTCTTATTCGTGCAGCAGAGACTGCTCCGCCTCCTGAAAAATTTGCACCGTCTCCATATCCAAATTGCACATGACCACTTCATTCAGCATAATCCCCGGCTGAGTCAGAAACTCCCGAGTAGTTTCCAATAAAACCTGCGCACACAACGGTTTCGGAAATCCGAAGATTCCAGAACTGATTGCAGGCATCGACAAGGAGCGCAGATTGTACAGTTCCGCCAACGCCAGCACATTCCACACAGCCCGTCGAAGTTTTGCCGGTTCATCCCCTTCTCCCCACACCGGGCCGACAGTATGAATGACAAACTTGCACGGCAGATTTCCTGCATCCGTTATGACTGCCTTGCTCACCGGCACTTCCCGGATTCGTTCGATCAAACTGCGGCTTTGTTCCTCGATAATCCGTCCGCCTCGGGTCGCGATGGCGCGTGCGGCGCCTCCGCCATGCTGCAGTTGTGAATTCGCCGGGTTCACGATCGCATCGGTTGCCTCTTCCGTAAGGTTCCCCTGCTTAATCCGGATTTTCTTTTCCCCCACGCAAATCATAGAGCATCCTCCTCCTCTGAATCACGCAATATAGATTCCCTCTATTTTACTACACGATGGTTTTGAAGAATCCTTGAAAATCAAATCGTTCGCTATTTCTCGACTGGCCCTTTCCAGCTCGACATGCCTGCCGTGCTGTTGTAAACGTTGGTGAATCCTTTGCCGCGCAGCAGTTTGGTGCCTTGGGCGCTTCGATTCCCGGTACGGCAGATCAGCACCACTTTTTTGTCCTTTGGCACCTCTCCCGCCCGCCTCTCCAGTTCATCCAGCGGGATGTTCGCCACGCCGGGTATATGTCCTTCCTGATATTCCGCAGGTGTTCTGACGTCGATAATGATCGCTTCTTTGTTTTGCCAGAGCCGCAATGCCTCATCGACCGAAATGTCGACTCCTGCATCCGCCGGACCGGCCCCGCAGCCAGCCAGCATCGCCAGTATCAACCCCAAAATCCCCAACTTCTGTATCCTTTCCCGTATTGCAGACAGCATCAGCCGCACTCCTTTCCTTACAGGCAATCATCCGTTTCCTTTTACTTTTTAGTCTACAAACAGCTTCTGACGCCCCCCTTTGCCAAGATCCACATACCCCTGGTCCGTCAACTTCAGGGCAGGAATGACAGACAGCGATAAAAAGGACAATGCCATGCAGGGGTGAACACCGCTGATTCCTTGTTGCGCAGCGGCTTCATCCACTTTGGCAAGCGCACCGGCCACCTCTTCCAGTTTGGCATCGCTCATCAACCCACCGATCGGCAGAGGCAATGTCGCCAAAATCCTTCCTTCGGCGCAGGCCACCACTCCTCCGCCATGTTCCCGCAGCCAGTTCAGTGCCTGCAGGATAGACCGGTCATCCGCTCCTGCCACGATGAACGGATGTGCGTCATGCGCCACGGATGCGCCCAACGCTCCCTTCTGCAATCCCAGCCCTTTGACAAACCCCACGGCTACCTTGCTTGCCTCCTGATTCCGCCCCAGTACCGCCAACTTGGCAATGTCCCTGGCGGGGTCGGCCACAACCAGTCCCGCTTCCACGCGGGCATCCAGTTGCAGCGACTCCGTCAGCAAGGAGCCGCTTCTGCAGCCAATCACGCGGATTTTATCTTTCCCGGGGACAGCCTGCACCCGGAACGATTCCGCATCAATCTCCAGAATCGTTCCTGCGCGCCCGGCAAAGGGGGAAACACCCGGACCCTCGCAAAGTTCCCCGTCTGCGGCGACAAGTTTTCCGGCCTTCCATACCCGCTCCACGCAGCAGGATTCCAGCGAGTCGACCAATGCAAAATCCGCTTTCCAGCCCGGTGCAATTCCGCCCCGGCGCGGCAGCATGAAATACTCAGCCGGCGATAGAGTCACCATGCGCAGGGCAACCAAAGGATCGATGCCTAGAGCGCACATGGCGCGCATTTTTGCGTCCATATGCCCGTCCTTCAGTAATGCCGTGGGTGTCAAGTCATCGCTCACCGCCATGCAGCGGGAAGACCTGGCAGGGTTCTCGAGTACCAGCGGAGCCAATGCCGGCAGGTCATTCGCCGCCGCTCCGGCTCGCATCATCACCCAGCCGCCCCGCCGCAGTTTTTCCAAAGCTTCCCCGTAGCTGACGGATTCATGGTCCGCGATGCAGCCGCTGAGCAGATAGGCGCACAGGTCCCGCCCGGATACTCCGGGGGAATGGGCCGTCAAGGGTCTCCGCCCTGCCGCAGCGATCTTATCCCACACTTCGGCGGCGCCGTTGATCACCGCCGGATAGTTCATCATCTCGCCCAGATGCTGGCAAACCCCGCTTGCAAAAAGATCCGTCAGAACCGCTGCATCCAACGGTTTCCTGCATGTTTCAAAGTCTGAAGCCGGGACGCAGGAAGAAGCACCCCAAAAAAAATCCATCGGCAACCCCTGGGAACATTTCTGCATCTCCAGGATTCCGTCTTTCCCCCAAACGTTGGCGATTTCATGGGGGTCGGCCATCACGGCGGAAGTGCCACGCGGCACGACTGCTTCGGCAAAACGGCGTGGCGTCAGCATGGAGCTTTCCACATGAAAATGACCATCGATCATCCCTGGAATCAGCACTTTTCCTTTGGCATCAAATTCTGCCAGTCCTTCATATCCGGGGCCCACGCCGACAATGACCCCTTGAGCGACCGCAACGTCGGTTTCCTCATACTCCAGGGAAAACACGTTCGCCACACGGGCGTTGCGAATGACCAGTTCCGCGGGCATATCCCCCCGGGTATAGGGCAGACATTTTCGGTAAAATTCGCTGTTAATAATCAGACCCTCCTGTTATACTGTCTATGCGTCTCTCTTTCGTGCCAGGATGGTACAGTCCTATTTCATTTTTCGATATTGGGCCGAACCCAAGGAAGGAACCATATGAAAAGCAACCATACCCACGGCGTCATCTCCGCAATCTGCGCATATTTGATGTGGGGTTTCCTGCCGATTTACTGGAAACTCCTCCGTCAGGCATCTGCATTGGAAATTTTGTCCCATCGCGTCATCTGGTCGTTTTTATTCCTGCTGATATTTTTGCTTCTGGCCCAACGGATGACCACATTTCGCGAAGAAGTCCGCAACATCCTCAACGAGCCCCGGCGGATCACCGGGGTCCTTGCCGCGACTTTGCTCATCAGCCTGAACTGGCTGATTTACATCTGGGCCGTCAATGACAACCGCATCATCGAGACCAGCCTGGGGTATTACATCAATCCGCTCGTCAATGTTTTGTTCGGTGTCATCCTTTTGAAGGAAAAGCTATCAACGCGTCAATATCTGGCGGTCGCGTTGGCAGCCTGCAGCGTATTGAACCTTGTGCTGCAATTCGGCACGGTTCCCTGGGTGGCTCTTTCGCTTGCCGTAAGTTTTTCCCTGTACGGGCTTTGCAAAAAATTACTGGGGATTTCCGCCACTACCGGAATCACCCTGGAAACCTTCCTGATTTCGCCTCTGGCCTTGACGTATGTGTTGTACCTGCACTCACAGGGAACCGGCGTGGCGGGCTCCGACCATGTCTTTGTCACGGTTTTGCTCATTGGAACCGGGATCGTCACCGCACTGCCCATGGTGTTGTTCTCCAATGCGGCAAACCTTCTGCCCTTGTCACTCCTCGGGTTCATCCAGTATCTCTCGCCCACGATTGCACTGCTCACGGGCGTCTTTCTGTACCACGAACCCTTCACCCTGACTCACGGAATCTCCTTCGGCTTGATTTGGCTGGCTCTCGCAATCTTTTCTCTCCGTTGACCCTGCGGCAGACCCCCGCGCAGTCTGTCAGGGCTTCCTGTGTTCGGCAACAAACTCGACTGCCATGGTTAATGTCTTGAGTTTCAAAATATCCGAGCTGCGCATCACAAAATCGAATGCATCTTCCATATCGGCCAGAATCCAGCTGAATGCCAGCGAATCGACTCCCAGCGCCGCCAGTTCCTGTGAAGGGTCTATCTGTTCCGCTACAACTCCACGCACCCGCTTCGCGATAATCTCCCGAAGTGTGCGTTCAATCTGAGCCTTTTCCATGTTCGCGCCTCCTTTTTCTTACCTCGAGGTTCTTTATCTTTCCGCCATTTTTTCCTTGGCAGCCTCACGCAGTTTAAATTTTTGCACCTTTCCACTGGCTGTCAAAGGATATTGTTCTACAAAATAAAACATTGCAGG
>CAZXCC010000266.1:0-4154 GCA_964638945.1 uncultured Veillonellaceae bacterium
TGGATACGCCGTTGAATCCGGCACAGAAGGAAATGGTCAATGTCGTTCATGGTGCGGGCGAGGCACTGCTGACAGTCATTAATGATATTCTTGATTTTTCCAAGATTGAAGCCGGTAAGATGGAAATGGAAAATATCGATTTCAATCTCGGCAAAATGGTGGATGACATGACTGATCTTGTTGCCTGGAAGGCGCGGAGCAACAAACTATTATTCATGACATTCGTCGACCCGGCGATTCCGCAAGTCCTGAATAGTGATCCGGGGCGCATCAGGCAGGTTCTGCTGAATCTGGCCGGAAATGCATTGAAATTTACTCCGGACGGTGAAGTGGTGATTCGGGTTCGACTGATCGAGAATAGTCCGGCGGGCTGTATTGTGCGCTTTGAAGTCAAAGATAGCGGAGTCGGACTTTCGCCTGAGACGCAGCAACGGCTGTTTCGGCCGTTTGTGCAGGCGGATGGTTCGACGACGCGAAAATATGGAGGCACAGGGCTGGGGTTGTCCATTTGCAAAAGGCTTGTGGCTCTCATGGGCGGAAAGATCGGTGTGGAAAGCGAACTGGGAAAAGGAGCTCTTTTTTGGTTTGAAATCCCTCTGTTGCACAGTCAGACAGGGATGATCGTAAAAGAAGATAAATTTGATCTTCGGGGACTCAGAATTTTAACGGTGGATGAACGGCAAAGCAGCAGGGATATTCTTTGTCAGTATGCACAAATCGATGGGATGCAGAATTTGTGCCTGCAAAAAGCCGATGAGACCGTCGGGTTGCTGCGTCAGGCAGCGAACGGGCAGCCATATGACCTATTGCTCCTGAATGCATTGTCGGAGGGGGTGGACTGGATTGGACTGGTACGCTCGGTTCGTGCGGACCCAGGGAACGATCGGATTAAAATCATCATGGTGGCGGCTTTTGATGCTCCAGAACACAAAACGGAGGCGATGGCGGCAGGGGTGGACAGATATTTGCTGCAACCGGTGAAGCATTCCCAACTCCTTTCCTGCATCGCAGAGGTGATGAACAGGGGGCGAGTATCTGCCTCGGATACTTCTTGCGAACAGGACAATGCTCAAACGGACGAAGTAACGCAGGATACTTCCCGATTCCGGCGGTTACTTCTTGCAGAAGATAATATGGCCAATCAGAAGTTGGCCGTATTGTTGCTCAAAAAAATCGGCTACGAGGTTCAGGTTGCCGTCAATGGAAAAGAAGCTGTCAGAGCGGCTTTGGAAGGTGGATTCGACGCGGTGCTGATGGACTGTCAGATGCCTGAAATGGATGGCTTTGAAGCTGCTGCCACCATTCGGGAATATGAGAAAAACACGGGCCGGCACTTGCCGATTATTGCCATGACGGCCAATGCGATGCAGGATGACAAAGAAAAGTGTGTGCAGGCAGGAATGGACGATTATATCAGTAAACCAATCAACGTAAAAAAACTGACTGAAGTTCTGCATCTTTGGATAAAGCCAAATTCATCGCAGGAGGAATAGATCATGTCGTATTCGGTGGGAAAAATGGCAGAGGAATTGATGCTGGATCCGTCAGATGTGAAAGAGATTTTTGAGGCTTTTTTTGAGGATGCTTATCCTTTGATAAAGGATGGCACAGCGGCACTGCAGGCTGGCGACAGACATCTTCTATCGCGGAAAATGCACGCTTTGAAAGGCTCGGCGCTGAATCTGCGCATGGACGAACTGGGGAATCTGGCATCGCAGGCGGAAAAGAACGAGACACTCTCAGAGAACGAATTGTTGGGCTTGATGGCGAAAATCCAGGCTGGGTTGGAGGCGGTTGAGGCAAGCGTAAACGCATTCTACCGGGACGCGCAGTAACCTTTTGGTGGCGCCGAAGTGTTCATGTAAGACAACACTTATCAGAGGAGGACCTTGCCAGTGATTTCTATCGATATGCAAAATCCGCCAAGGAATGCAGGATTCTGGATCAGGTTGGTTGCGTATATTATTGATGCCATCCTGTTGGGTGCAATAACCACTCCGTTGGCTATGTTCCTGGTATCCATGGGAATTGGAGAAAATCAGGGCAATGTGCTGAGCATTGCCATCAGTTGGATGTATTTCGCAGTGTTTGAAAGTTCCGAGTGGCAGGGGACACCGGGGAAAAAGGCTTTTGGCTTGGTGGTAACAGATGAACAGGGACAGCGATTGAGTGTGGGGTTGGCGACAAAACGCTATTTTGCAAAGATTCTCTCCGCGTTGCTTCTGGGGTTGGGCATCGTTATGATTGCCTTCACTGCGAGGAAACAGGGGTTGCATGATAAAATTTTCCATACCTTGGTTTGGAAAATAGAGAAGTAGGAGGTGAATACCATGAAAATAAAAAGCGGGTTTGCCTGTAAGGTGGCGGCTTTTGTTGTTTTCGTGGGGGCACTGTTGCTGCTTCACCCTGTATCGGCGGAAACGCTTGCTGATGTGGATGCCGAGATTCAGACGGATAAAACTTTGATTCGGGTAACCGGACAAGATGCCTATAATGTTTATGCCGGAGTGACCAATGATCGCCTTGATCGTAAGATAGCCATTTTGAATGCCGCAGGTATCACCAATTTTGCTTCTTCGGGAAAATATTCGAATTTCTATTCGTTTACCGGCCAACCGGGTGTAACGGACACAAAGATCGATATAGTAAACACAACGTCAACGCTGCGCCTGTATCGACGCGGGGACAGTCAGGCAAAAGAAACACAGGGGTATCTGGGAAGCTGGTGGGGACAAAACTATCTGGGAATTAACGAAACTCGCAATGCACAGGCTGTTTTGACGGCGTGGGGCAGTGATTTGAAACACATTTATGTGATTGATATGCCTGCAGGATATTCTCTGGTCGGCGGGTTTGCCTCACCCATGGAGAAGAATGGCGAGTACCGGTTTGGCGGAGCGTACCAGTACTATTACAGGGGGGCTTTGCGCAGTTGGGTTGTATACGCTTTGAACGCGCCGGATTATTTGGAAAGTTATGCCGCTGCTGTAACCGGAGCCCAGAAAGCAGCAAGGAACAGTAGCGAGGATATAAGCGGACATTTGACAGACTTGCGGTATCAATCGCTGACAGAGCGGCAACCTGCTTCGCGACAGCTTTCCAACGTCTGGTTTCGTATTTACGGTGGGCACTCCCAATATTCGGACAATAGCGGCGATTTTAGCGCAGATGCCGGAGGCATGCATGCCGGATGGGAAAAAATGGTCAAGGGAGGAAATGGGAAAGAACTTGATCATATGCATATTGGCGCACTGATTGGTCGTGGTACCCTGAATCAGAATGACTCCGCCAGTGGTGTGAAAAACTCTGTGACAAACAATTATGCAGGACTGTACGGCCTGTACCAGTCAAAACCTGCCGGTTCCAGATCCTGGTACGGAAGTGCTGTTGCCATGATAGGCCGGATTGAGTATAACAATCAGATTCCAGGCGAATCAGGGTACGGTTTGAATCAGACGTATGGCGGCAACGTGCTTGGCATTTCCATGGAGAACGGGGTGACGTTTCGTCAGACAAAAGGTTGGTTTATCGAACCCCAGGTGCAACTGCTGTATACAAAAATCCTGCAGAATAATTTTCAAGACAATCTGGGGGCAACCGTGTCTCTGGCAGGGAATGAATCCTTGCTGGGGCGTATTGGTGTGATGGTCCTCAGAAAAATACAGGATAACGAGGGACGGCAGACAAAATTCTGGGTGAAAGCCAGCTATTTGCGGGAGTTTTGCGGAGCAAACACAGTGAACGTAGCCGGTGACACGGCAATAAGCAATAATGGCCGAAATTATTATCAGGTCAGCGCTGGAACCCGGTATGACATTGCAAGGAATGTCAGCATCAATGCAGATGCGGCCAGGACTTTTGGCGATGAACAGGGCTACCGTTTCAGTCTGCTGATGACAAAGGCCTGGTGATCCCATTGAAATTCGGTGACCGTCAGAAAGCGATGAAAGGGGAACAATATGCCGCTCACGCAAATGAAGATTCAGGAACTGGCTCCTTTGCTCCAAAAAAAGGCGATTTCACCGGTGGAACTGATCAAGGATTGTTTGCAGCAAATTGCGCAAACCGAACCGAAAATTAACGCATATATCACCGTGCTTGCGGATGAGGCGCTTCAGGCTGCTGCAGAAGCGGAGCGGGAAATCCTGCAGGGG
>CAZXCC010000267.1:0-4150 GCA_964638945.1 uncultured Veillonellaceae bacterium
GGCCAACCCGGTGCGCACGGCAAACTCAAGAACTTTTTCGTTCAATACAGGCAACACGCCAGGCAGCCCCAAACATACAGGGCAGACATGCGTATTCTGTTCGCCGCCGAATTCTGTCGTGCAACCGCAAAAAATCTTCGAAGCGGTCTTCAGTTCCGTATGTACTTCAAGACCGATTACTGTTTCATATTGCATATTTCAACGCACCTCCTGGAGCGGAGCCATCATTTTATGATACTCATGCGCCTGTTCAAAGGCATAACCCGCCTGCAGAATTCGTTCTTCCGACAAATGCGGGCCGATGATCTGCATGCCGATCGGCAGCCCTCCCGCAAACCCGCATGGCAGGGATAAAGCCGGCACACCAGCCAGATTCGCCGGAATAGTGCACACATCCATCAGATACATGGCCAATGGATCATCCATTTTTTCGCCGACTTTGAATGCTGTGGTCGGTGCGATCGGAGCAACCAGGACATCGACTTTTTCGAAAGCCCTGTCAAAGTCCTGTTTGATCAGCCTCCGGACTTTCAACGCCTTCAGGTAATACGCATCATAATATCCGGAACTCAGGGCATAAGTGCCGAGCATAATCCGCCGGCGCACTTCTTCGCCGAAGCCTTCGGTCCGTGAACGCTTATACATGGAAATAATGTCAGTGCCTTCGCCCCTATGACCAAACCCGACCCCGTCATAGCGGCCGAGGTTGGAACTGGCTTCCGCCGTGGCGACCAGATAGTACGTCGCCAGTGCGTATTGCGTGTGCGGCATCGATACCTCCGTCAGTTCCGCACCCTGTCTCACCAGTTCATCAATCGAAGCACGAATGGCAGCTTCGACTTCCGGCTGCATTCCGGAGACGAAATACTCTTTCGGCAAACCGATTTTCAATCCTTTGACACCGGCAGTCAAGTTCTTTGTATATTGGGGAACCGGTGCATCGATGGATGTGGAATCACGCCGGTCGTACCCGCTGATGGCCTCCAGCACCGTGGCGCAGTCACGGACATCCCGGGCAAACGGGCCAATCTGATCCAAAGAAGAAGCATAGGCCACCAGCCCATAGCGGGATACCCTCCCATAGGTCGGCTTCATGCCAACCACACCGCAATATGCGGCAGGCAGCCGAATCGAACCGCCTGTGTCAGATCCCAGAGACCATATCGCTTCCCCTGCCGCCACAGCAGCGCCGGAACCACCGCTGGAACCGCCGGGAACCCTGTCTGTATCCCATGGGTTTCGGGTTGCAAAAAAACCGGAGTTTTCCGTGGAAGAGCCCATGGCAAACTCATCCATGTTCGCCTTGCCGACAATAACAGCCTCGGTTGCCGCAAGCTTTTCCGTGATTGTCGCATCATAGGGCGGAATAAAATTGGCAAGTATTTTTGAAGCGCACGTCGTCTTGACACCTTTTGTGCACATATTGTCTTTTAATGCGCCCGGAATTCCGGCAAGAGGTGATATTTCCGCTCCTTGCGCGATTTTTGCATCGATTGCTTCCGCCTGGGCCAGCGCCGCTTCCGGCATTCTGGTAATAAACGAGTGAACAAGCGGTTCTGCAATATCCGCCCGCTCCAAAACCGAGCGAGTGATTTCTACCGCAGAGATTTCGCGCCGCATCAGTTTTTCGTGCAGCTCATGGGCTTTCATCCGAAAGAGGTCCATTGGTTTTCCCTCCACTATTCAACGATTTTCGGCACTTTAAAGAAGCCGTTCTCCGGTTCCGGAGCATTAAGCAATGCATCTTCCCTCGGCAGGGATTGCTGGACCACATCGGGACGCATCACATTTCTGATGTCGAGCACATGCGCCAGCGGTTCCACTCCATCGGTATTCACCTGATTCAATACATCAATGTACGCCAGAATTGCATCCAGCTGTCCCGTGTATTTTTCCAGTTCTGTCTCGGAAAATTCCAAGCGCGACAATAATGCCACGTGTTCCACATCTTTGCGGTTGATCTTCATGCTGTCACCACCCAGTATTTTTTCTGTAACATTATATCACGCCTGTTTCCAGCAAATCCAGAAACTCTGTTTCCGTCAGAACGCGGATACCCAGTTCCTGAGCCTTTGCCAGTTTACTCCCTGCCTCTGCGCCTGCGATCACGTAGTCTGTTTTGCGGCTGACCGAACCGGTCGCTTTGCCGCCTCGCTTTTCAATCTCGGCCGATGCTTCATCACGTCCCATGGAGGTAAGGGTTCCTGTCAGAACGAAGATTTTGCCTGCCAATGTCTGCGGCATCTGATCTCCTGCCTGAGTGTCTTCCATGCGGACTCCGGCTGCTTTTAGTTTCTCGATCAAATGGAGATGCTCCGCATCCGAAAAATAACCGACAAGGCTTTCCGCGATTCTCGGCCCGATTTCCGGAATCTGCACCAGCTCTTCCATGGTAGCTTCTCGCAGCCTGTCCATGGTGCCGAATGATTTTCCAAGAATTCCAGCCACTTTGGAACCTACGAAGCGGATTCCCAAGGCAAACAACAGGCGGCCCAATCCGGCTCCCTTACTGGCATGAATCGCATTCACCAGATTCGTCGCCGATTTCGTCCCCATTCGTTCCATTTCCGACAGCTGCGGAACAGACAATGCATACAGGTCCGCCGCATCCGCAATTGCCCCGTTCTCAAGCAAAGTCTCGATAATCGAAGGCCCCAGCCCGTCAATATTCATTGCATCACGGGAAACAAAATGAATGAGCCCTTCCCTCGCCATGGCAGGGCAGGACGGATTCACGCAGCGGTGCGCGGCTTCCCCTGCTTTTCGCACGACAGGCTGGCCACATTCAGGACATTCTGCAGGCATGATAAATTCTTTCTCTTTTCCCGAACGCTTTTCCGGAACCACGGCAATCACTTCAGGGATTACTTCGCCTGCTTTGTGAATGATTACCGTATCACCGATCCTGACGTCTTTGTCCCGGATAAAATCCTCATTGTGAAGCGTAGCCCGGCTCACCGTTGAACCTGACAGCAAAACAGGCTGAAGAATGGCAGTAGGGGTCAGTACCCCCGTCCTGCCGACACCGATAAAAATATCTTCCACTCTTGTCATCGCTTCCTCTGCAGGAAACTTCCAGGCAATCGCCCAGCGGGGCTCTTTCACGGTATTGCCCAGCTCTTCCTGCATGGCAAGGCTGTTGACCTTGATGACCAATCCATCGATATCATATGGCAACGCCGTCCGCTTTTCCGACCAACTTTCGCAGTAACGGTACACTTCCTCCATGCTGCGAAAAATCTGAAATTGCGCATTGATTTTAAAACCGGCTTTTTTCAATCCGGACAACACTTCTGCATGGCTTCGGAAAGGAACAGTCTGCCTCTGTCCGATCCCATACGCAAAAAAATCCAACGTTCTGCCGGAAGTCACTTTCGGGTCCAGTTGACGCAGAGACCCTGCAGCCGCATTGCGCGGATTGGCGAACAGAGCCTCCCCTGCGTCCGCCCTTTCCCGGTTCAGCCTGTCAAAAGCCTGACGAGGCATGTATACTTCGCCACGGACTTCAAGATACGGAGGAAGCGAGGAATTTTCATCCTGCAAGACCAGAGGAATCGACCGGATGGTTTTTACGTTACTTGTGACATCTTCCCCGATCTCACCGTCACCCCGGGTCGCAGCCTTTCTGAGCCTGCCGTTCTCATAAATCAGATTGACCGCCAGACCGTCAATTTTCAGTTCCACGACATATTCCAGCGCGGCGGCAGCTACATTGGAACGCACCCGGCTGTCGAACGCCTGCAGCTCCCCGAACGAAAAAGCATTGCCCAAACTCAGCAATGGCGCTGCATGCATCACTTTATCAAAACCTGCAAGCGGTTGCCCGCCGACTCTTTGCGTTGGAGAATCTGCGGTAATCAGCGACGGATGCTCGGTTTCGAGTGTCTGCAGCCGCCGCAGCAGCCTGTCATATTCCGCATCCGGAACACTCGGCGCGTCCAGAACGTAATATTCATGATTATATCGATGAAGCCGCTCACGAATCTCTGCAATTTCTGCGGCAAACGCTTCCATGGCACCCATCTCACAGCCTCCTACACGCGTTGGATTGGCGCAAATTTAACGGAAAGCGCCTTGATTCCTTGGTCCGGAAATGCGATTTTCACTTCCTGATTCTCACCGGTTCCCTTGACTTCCACAACTGTACCGA
>CAZXCC010000268.1:0-1758 GCA_964638945.1 uncultured Veillonellaceae bacterium
CGTGCCATTGTTTCCAGCATAAAAAAAGGAATTGCATTATCGACGACAATACAACTCCGAAACATCATCAAAGATGCTTTGAAAAATGTTCCACAAATCGATGAAGATGAAATAAAAAAATCTTGCCAGCGAACTTTTCAGGCATTGCGGATTGACGTCAATCGTGAGTTTGAAGTGCTGGATGAATTTTTGGAAAAACTACCGGATGTCCTTGCCAAAGACGGGCGCGTTGCCATCCTATCCTTTCATTCAGGAGAAGATCGCCGCGTAAAAAAATCTTTTAAACACTTTTTTCGCGAAGGAATTTATCGGGAAATTTCCCCTGATCCGATCCGGCCCTCATCGGAAGAATGTCATGTCAACAGTCGCGCGCGGTCTGCCAAATTGCGCTGGGCGATCAAATCATAAGGTGATACGGGAGTTATCGTCTTCCAAGACCAGGGTATCCTGGTCTTTTTGTATGTTCCCACAAGATGTATGCTTTTGGCGACTTCGCCTTCTCCTAAAAATATCCTGAACGAAAAAGGACTTGAATACTCCTGCTATTTTCCTGCAACGTAATGCTCGACATCTCTGCGGGAGGGTTTGTCTGGTTTATGTATCGCATGGGAATTCATATCGTTGAGGATTCTGATTTGCATTTTTTCCCCCCGGCTGCATCTGTTTCTCGAGGGGGAACCCGCGAGACAGCCGGAAAAAGTTTGTCCATAGGACATGCAGATGGGAAAATTGTGGCAATCGAATTTGTAGACTTCGCGGCCTTCACTGTTTGTTTCGACATCATCGTTGAGCGATGGACCGATAATCGGGTTCACGTAATCCATGCAAATCACTTCCTTCCTGCGAGAGCTCTTTCTCTAGTCAAGAAAAAATACTGCCCGAATCCACATGAGAACGATACCGGATACAAGTCCTGCAGCATAACCGACTAACAGCACCTTCATATTCCAAGACCGATCTTCCCAGTCCTCAATCTCCGCCATCGCTTTGGCATCTGCTTCTGCTTTGGCCGCTGCTTCCGCTGCGTCCCTTTCCTCTCTGTTCTGGTAATAAATATATGCAGCCGGATTGACCTTGACAAAATTCATGGGACCTTTCAGTTTATGTGCAGGAGTGCTGATAAGGCTCATTTTCTTCAGGCGTCCCAGAATTTCGGTAATATCTTCTTGGGAAAGGTCTGGATGCGCCAGCTCCAGTGAAGATTTCAAATTAAAAAATTCACCATGATGGTTATCTAGTTCAAGGAGAGTTTTGAGAACCTTGTCCTGAGCTTTCAAAGCAAAAACCCCCAAATTGATGAACTCCGCATATCAGTTCCACAAGAAAGCCGGCAAGTCCTGCAAAGGAAGCGACAACATTATTACGAACGACTATTTTCGTGCGATGCAGGAGAAGGAGAATGACGCGAACGTAACGAAAAAACACAAAAGAAATCGTTCCGAAAGAGGTTGCGGAAATGACCCATTGCGGCAAAATCGAAAAGCAGCTTCAGGAAATTGAAGATCGATTTGCACTAGCGGTCGCAGGAGCCCAAGATGGGATCTGGGACTGGAATCTGCTGGACAACAGTCAGTATATGTCTCCGCGTTGGAAAGAAATGCTGGGCTATTCTGATGAAGAACTGCCGAATAACTATTCCTCTTTTGAGGAGAACCTGCATCCTGAAGATGAAGCCAGGGTGTTGGACAACCTGAAAAAATATCTGAATGGTGAAATTGACCGCTACTATGTTGAATTTCGCATGCGGCACAAAAACGG
>CAZXCC010000268.1:1858-4075 GCA_964638945.1 uncultured Veillonellaceae bacterium
TGAATGGTGAAATTGACCGCTACTATGTTGAATTTCGCATGCGGCACAAAAACGGATCATATCGCTGGATCTTGTCAAGAGGAGCCGGCATCCGTGACACAGAAGGGAAAATCAGCAGAATGGCCGGTTCCCATACCGATATTACCGAGCACAAAATTCAGGACGATAAAATTCGTATGCTTTCTCAGGTCGTGGAACAAAGCCCGGTGACGGTCATAATCACCGATCTGACTGGCTATATTGAATATGCTAATCCCAAATTTGCTGAAACGACTGGCTATTCACAGGAAGAAGCCAACGGGCTGAATCCTCGGATATTAAAATCCGGGTTGATGGATGAAGGCGGTTATAAAGCCCTGTGGGAAACGATTCAGGCGGGAAAGGAATGGCGGGGAGAATTCTATAACCGGCGCAAGGACGGCACCTATTATTGGGAATCTGCACTGATTTCTCCGGTGCGCAATGCAGAAGGGGATATCACACATTACCTTGCCATCAAGGAAGATATCACAGACCGAAAACTGGCCGAGCAGAAATTGCTGGAAACAAATCGACAATTGACAGGGGCGACTCAACAAGCCAAGGCTTTGGCAGACATCCTTGCGCGATTTGATCCATTGACAGGACTGGGCAATCGATTTCAGCTTCACGAGAACCTCACCCGTTTGATTAACGAAAAACAAAACGGTGTATTACTATTGACCAACATTGACCGTTTTAAAACGTTCAATAATGCCCTTGGCATGGAATACGGCGATGAACTCCTTAAACAGGTGGGAGACAGGCTGCGAAAAATAGCCGGTCCGGAGGATTTGGTTTTTCGTTTGGGGTCTGATGAATTTGCCTATTTTAGAGCGATGCCTGATGTAATAGCTGAGGACAAACAACAGGTGAGGCACATTTTACGGGATGTGCATAGAGAGTTGACCAAGGCATATGTGATGAACAGGGAAGAACTTCTGCTCAGTTTCAGTATCGGCGGGGTCGTTATTTCTCCGGATGCATCCAACACATCGCAAATTTTGCTGCGCAGGGCTGATACAGCATTGCGCAAGGCAAAAACTGCAGGGGGAAACAAGAAAGTTCTCTTTGAAGACGAGATGGATAAAGCCGTGCGTGAAAGGTATGCCATAGAGGCAGATTTGCGCAGGGGAATTGCCGCGCGAGAGTTGCGTCTTTTTGTTCAGCCTCAGTTCGATTCGGCGAAAATCATACAGGGTTTCGAAGCGCTTGTGCGTTGGCATCATCCCGAACGCGGACTTGTTCCGCCGGCAGTATTTATCAGCGTTGCAGAGGAAAGTGAACTTATCGTCGATATCGGACGCTGGGTGCTGGCCGAAGCATGCCGTTTCATTTTCCGCCTTGCACGTGCCGGCAAGCCATTGCCGGTTTCAGTCAACGTCAGTCCCCGCGAATTTCATCGGCGTGATTTTGTCGACAGAGTGAAAAAAACAGTGTTGGAAAGCGGCGCCGACCCCAAATATCTGGTTTTGGAAGTGACGGAAGGACTAGTCATTTCAGAAGTGGAAATGGTCATTGGGAAAATGGATGCGTTGGCTGCCATTGGTATTCGCTTTTCTATTGATGATTTTGGAACCGGGTATTCTTCTCTTGCGTATCTGAAAAGGCTTCCCCTTTCCGAACTCAAGATTGATAAGACTTTTGTACAAGATGCGCCGCATGATCCAAACGATGGGGCGATTGTAGAAACCATCCTGGCAATTGCCCAACACATGAAACTTCGTGTTGTAGCCGAAGGGGTAGAAACACAAGAGCAGGCGGATTTTTTGAAAGCGCGCGCCCAAGTCATTTATCAGGGTTATTTATTCGCAAGACCGGCTGATGTTGACACTTTTGAAACAGAGGGAGGGGTTCTTGGTGGGTAAATCCGTCTTAAAAAAAAGCCTGTGCATGACGGGTATCATCCTATGCATGCTTTGGATATTGCCTTTTTCTGCCGTACAAGCTGGAGATTGGGTAGAAATCCGATCTGACGACCAAACCCTCTTTATCACACCCGGCAATTGGCGGATTACAAACTGGAATCCATCCTCATCGTCCGTAATTAGTGTTTCCACCCCGATTCAAAAAGACGGAAAGATTATAGGATATTCGGCGGAAACGAGGGAACCGTGGCGTTTTGTCCTACAACAGTATATGGCATCAGGGTGGCGTAACCCCGGTTTTTTTGATCAAAGGCTCATGGCCTATTTCATA
>CAZXCC010000269.1:0-4049 GCA_964638945.1 uncultured Veillonellaceae bacterium
GTGCGTTGCGTGGAAGGGTCCATTTGTGGCTTGCCTGCAGATTCTGCAACTTTAGGAGCGGTTCTTGCCGGGCGGCTGCTTGATGAAGGCGGACGTAAAATTCTGGCGGAACTGGGGTAAGGAGCGAAGAAAGTGATAAAAGGGAATGTTTGTCTGGCTGGCGCAGGTCCCGGCGATCCGGGACTCATCGGTGCCCGGGCATTGGAGTGCATCAAACAGGCTGATGCCATCGTGTATGACAGGCTGGTTTCTCCGCGCCTGATGGCTCTGGCGCGGCAGGATGCCGAACTGATCTACGTCGGCAAGGCTTCGAGCCAGCACACGCTCAGGCAGGAAGAAATCAATGCGCTGCTTGTACGGCTGGCCAAAGAAAATAAAGCCGTATTGCGGCTCAAGGGCGGTGACCCGTTCGTGTTCGGCCGCGGCGGGGAGGAAGCTCTTTACCTGCGGGAACACGGGGTGGCTTTTGAAATCATTCCGGGCATTACATCGGCCATTGCTGTTGCTGCGTATGCGGGCATCCCTGTGACGCACCGCGGGATTGCCACTTCTTTCGCAGTGTTTACCGGGCATGAAGATCCGGACAAGACCGAATCGGGACTACATTGGGACAAATTGGCCACTGCCGTCGATACGCTGGTTTTTCTGATGGGAGTGGAAAATCTGCCATACATCACAAAACAGCTGATGGATAACGGACGCGCTGCAGATACGCCGGCAGCGGTCATTCGCTGGGGAACGACTCCGGATCAGCAGACTCTCATTACCACTTTAGGACAGGCAGTTGCCGACGTGGCGCTGCGGAAACTGACGCCGCCGGCTATTTTTATTGTCGGTGAAGTGGTTGCATTGCGGGAGGGGTTACGCTGGTTTGACCAACGGCCTCTGTTTGGAAAAAGAATCCTCGTGACCCGTGCCAGAGAACAGGCGAGCCGTTTGACGGCGGGACTGGAAGCAGCAGGCGCGCAGTGTGTGGAAGCGCCCGCCATCCGGATTGTTCCGCCGGACAGTTTTGCAGAACTCGATCTGGCCGTAGCCGGATTGTCCCAATATACCTGGATGATATTGACCAGCCCCAACGGAGTGGAGGCTTTTTTTGCCAGGCTCCATGCTGTAGGAAAAGATGCCCGTCATCTTGCGAACGTCCGGGTTGCGGCCATCGGTTCCGAAACGGCTGCGGCACTTCAGAACCATGGGATTGTAGCGGACATTGTTCCGGGTGAATTCAGGGCGGAGGCTGTGGTGGAGGCATTGACAGGCCGTCTCGGTACGCAGGACCGCATATTGATTCCCCGCGCGGAACAGGCGAGGGATATTTTGCCGGTGGAACTGAAAAAGACGGGGGCTGCGGTTGATGTGGTCACCGCCTACCGGACCGTGACCGGTGAAGCGGACGGTGAAACGGTAGCGAAAATGCTTGCTGCAGGGGAAATCGACATCGTCACTTTCACAAGTTCCTCCACTGTAACAAATCTGCTCTCTATTTTGGGGGCGCAGGGGAGGGAACTGCTTGCCGGTACGAAAATTGCCTGTATCGGTCCGATTACGGCGGATACATGCCGTGAAAAAGGTCTGGTTCCGGATGTTGTTGCTTCCGAATACACGATCAGGGGCCTGACTGAAATTATAATCAAAGAGCTGGGAGTGAGATGACATGAGCGAAATTCTTTATCGGCCGCGCCGCCTGCGAGCTTCAGCCGGAATTCGCAATATGGTGCGGGAAACAACTCTCTCTGTGAATGATTTTGTGTATCCGATTTTTGTAGTTCCCGGCATAAATATCCGCAAAGAAATCCCTTCCCTGCCGGGCCAGTATCATCTGTCGGCCGACCAGGCCGCAGAAGTGGCAAAACAGGCATCGGGTTTAGGCATTCCTGCGGTGTTGCTTTTTGGGCTGCCGGAATACAAGGATGCCAAAGGCTCCAGCGCCTGGGATATGAAAAGCCCTGTGCAGCGCGCGATGGCCATGATAAAAAAAATGTTGCCGGAGATGGTGGTAATCGGCGATGTCTGCCTCTGTGAATATACAGACCATGGACACTGCGGCCTTCTCAAAGGACAGGAAGTGGACAACGACCCGACGCTCGACCTGCTGGCAAGAGTTGCCGTCAGTCAGGCAAAAGCCGGCGCAGATATCATTGCTCCATCCGACATGATGGACGGAAGAGTGGCTGCCATCCGGGAAGCACTTGATGTAGAGGGTTTTGCCAATCGCTCCATTATGGCATACTCCGCCAAATATGCTTCGGCTTTTTATGGGCCGTTCCGGGAGGCCGCAGACTCTGCTCCGAAGTTTGGCGATCGCCGCTCCTATCAGATGGACCCGGCGAATGGAAGGGAAGCGCTGCGCGAAGTGGACCTGGATGTATCGGAAGGCGCCGATATCATTATGGTAAAGCCGGCGTTGGCATATCTGGATATTATCAGCAAAGTGCGCGATGGATTTGAACTGCCGGTTGCCGCTTACAATGTCAGTGGTGAATATGCCATGGTCAAGGCGGCTTCAGCCAAAGGCTGGATAGAAGAAAAACGGACGACGTTGGAGATTCTCACAAGCATTAAACGCGCAGGGACAGATATTATCATAACCTACCATGCGATGGAAGCAGCGCAGTGGCTTTGAACGGGAGGGAAAAAGCATGGAACTGAGACAGGATAAGTCGGCAGCGGCTTTTGACGAGGCAAAAGAATACATGCCGGGCGGTGTCAACAGTCCAGTTCGCTCGTTCCGGGGCGTCGGCGGCACGCCGCCCTTTATCGCCGAAGCAAAGGGGAGCCGCATTGTTGACATTGACGGAAATTCCTATGTTGATTATGTCGGTTCCTGGGGACCGATGATTCTCGGCCATGCACATCCCAAAGTGTCGGCGGCCTTGCATGCCGCACTTGAACGAGGGACAAGCTATGGAGCTCCGACCCTGCTGGAGACGGAACTGGCAAAGCTGGTGCGTCAGGCTGTGCCTGCAATGGAACTCATACGCATGGTAAACTCGGGAACGGAAGCGACCATGAGTGCACTGCGCCTGGCCCGTGCTTTTACAAAACGCGACCGAATCGTCAAGTTTGATGGTTGTTACCATGGACACCATGACAGTCTTCTGGTAAAGGCCGGATCCGGTGCGGCAACGTTTGGGGTGCCTGACAGCCCGGGTGTGCCGACTAGTGTAGCTCATACTTCGCTCACCCTGCCTTTCAACGATATTGATGCCATGGAGAAGCTTTTCACCGAGCAGGGAGAACTGATTGCAGCGGTCATTATCGAACCGGTTCCCGGTAATATGGGGATGGTGTTGGCGAAGGACGGATATTTGCAAAAAGTGCGCGCTATGACGGAACACTATGGCATTCTGTTGATTTTTGACGAAGTGATGTCGGGTTTCCGTGTGGCGTTGGGCGGTGCACAGGAGCGCTTTGGCATCCGGCCCGATCTTGTCTGTCTGGGTAAGGTGATCGGTGGAGGATTGCCGGTGGGAGCCTACGGAGGACGCCATGACATTATGAGCAATATTTCGCCGATGGGACCGGTTTACCAGGCAGGGACGCTTTCCGGCAATCCGTTGGCCATGACGGCAGGCATTGCCACGTTGACTGAGATTATGAATACGCAGGATTTCTATGCAAAGATGGAAGCGAAGACGCAAATGCTTTGCGATGGTGTCGCTGCGGCGGCAGAAGAGGCCGGTATCTCCATCCAGTCACATCGATTGGGCAGTATGTTTGGAATGTTTTTCAACGACAGGCCTGTCGTTGATTATGCCAGTGCAGCGACTTCGGATCAGGGCTCCTTCAGGGTCTGGTTCCATACGATGCTGCAACAGGGGATTTATCTTGCGCCGTCTCAATTTGAAGCCGGATTTATGTCGGCGGCTCATAGTGAAGAGGATATCACGCGGACCATCGCAGCAGCAAAGGTTGCTTTTGCCGCTGTGGCAGCGCAGAAAAAACAGTAAGGGCCTGTTCAGGCCCTTACTGGGATACGTCGAAAAGGTTGTTTTTCTGCAGACATAAGAAAACCACGATTTCCGCCGTCGCCAGAGGCTCGGCGCAAG
>CAZXCC010000270.1:0-2768 GCA_964638945.1 uncultured Veillonellaceae bacterium
CAAAATGAAAAAGGCTTCTTCTTGTTTGTCGAAGCAAGCAAGGTGGACTGGGCGGCGCACAACAACGAGCCCATCGGTGTCATCAGCGACCTGCTCGCCTACGATGACGCAGTCAAAGTGGCTCTCGATTTTGCAAAAAATGACGGCCAAACCCTCGTCATGGCTTTTGCGGATCACGGAACCGGCGGCATGTCCATCGGAAATAAAGACTTTTATAAAATCTATGATAAATTGCCGTATGAGACGGTGCTCGGGTCCCTGAAAAAAGCCGTCTATACCGGGGAAGGCATGGACCAGGTCATCGGCGCCGACCGTTCCGAATTCAACATCCGGGTGCAGATGAGCCGTTATTACAATATTGAAGACCTGACCCCCGAGGAAATCGTCGCTATCCAGAAAGCCCCCCGCAAACGTGCCTTTGGCACTGTCATCGGTCCCATGCTCAGCAAGAGGTCGGCAATTGGCTGGGTATATACCGGTCATACCGGCGAAGACCTCTTCCTCTACGCCTACGGTCCGAACAAACCATCCGGCTTGATCCAGAATACCGATATCGCCAAAATCACCGCACAGAGTCTCGGCTTCGACCTGGCGGAAACCACCCGGCAGTTGTTTGTTGAAGCCGATAAAGCGTTTTCTTCGATTGGCGCCGTCGTCCGGGTGGATAAAAATGACCCGGCCAATCCCGTCCTATTGGTGGAAAAAGGGCTCCTGCATGCAGCGCTGCCAATCGATACCAGCCTCATGACTGTCGGCAAAGTGACGGTTAACCTGCCCGGAATCATTGTCCTGAATCACAACAATGGCAAAGTATATGTCCCACAAAAAGCAGTCGACCTGCTGAAGGCGGCCGGCTGGTAAATCGCGCTCTATTCCCGGAAAACGAAGGAGACGCCCAAAATTTGAGCGTCTCCTTCGTTTGTCCCGGGGTTGCCCCCTCCTGGCGAAAAGCGGTACAATATAAGCATTATGCAAATGAAAGCCAATCTGCAACTTCTTCTCGCTGCTGCAATCTGGGGTTTTGCTTTTGTCGCCCAACGGGTGGGAATGGACTATTTGGAGCCATTTACCTTCAACGGCATCCGTTTTGCCCTTGGCAGCATCTCGCTATTGCCGCTCATCTGGCACTATCGAAATCAGCCGCAAAGCCTGTCTGTACCCGGCAAACCTCTTTCCTCCCTGCGTATGGGAATTTTGGCCGGTCTTATTCTGTTTGTTGCCGCTTCTCTGCAGCAAATAGGCCTGCTTTACACGACAGCAGGCAAAGCGGCCTTCATCACCTGTCTCTACATCGTTCTGGTGCCGATCACCGGTCTTTTTTTGCGTCACCGTGTCGCCCTCAGCACATGGATCGGCAGCTTGCTGGCAGTCATCGGCCTGTTTTTTCTGTGCGTGAAAGAAGACCTTACCATTTCCTATGGCGATCTGCTCGAACTGATCGGCGCATTTTTGTGGACGGCGCACATCCTGTTGATCGACCATATCTCACGCCGCGTATCGACCCTGAAACTCGCCTCGGTTCAGTTTGCCACCTGCTCGGTTCTCAGCCTGACAGTCGCACTTCTGTTTGAAACCGCTTCCCTTTCCGGCATCCTGCAAGCTGCCATCCCCATCCTATATGGCGGTTTTGGCTCAGTCGGCATAGCATATACCCTGCAAATCGTCGGACAAAAAAATGCGCCTCCTGCCCACGCCGCGCTCATTCTCAGCATGGAAACAGTATTCGCGGCCATTGGCGGTTTTCTGATTTTGGGTGAAGTACTGGGAATCCGGGAACTGTCCGGTTGCGTTCTGATGTTCGGCGGCATGCTCCTGGCCCAGTATCAGTATTTCGGCAATCAGGAGGAGGCATCCTCGTAGCGCTTCGGCAATACATGCGCCAATATCACACGAATCAAGCCCATGGAAGGAACTGCGACGATCATTCCCAGCGCACCGAAGAGACTGCCAAAAAGCAGCAGTCCGATCATGATGAAAACCGGATGCAGGCGGACCGCCTTGCCGATCAGATGGGGATAGACCAGAGTGTTATTCACTTTCAACATAATGACGTAGAACAGAAAGATTTTAACCGCCGTTGCCGTGGAGAAAGTCAGACCGAACATGACGGCAAAAAGGGTCACGGTAACAGGCCCCAGCACCGGTATCAGCTCGCCAACTGCCGAAAGCGCCGCAAAAACCGCAGCGTACGGCAGTTTTAAAATCAGGAAGAACAGAAAGACGCTGCAGCCGAAGGTCAGGCACACCAACACCTGACCCTTGATATAGCCTCCGAGCATATCCGCCGTGTCGGCGAAAAAAGCCTGTATCGGTTCTCTTTCCCCAAAAGGCACAAAACTCACGGCTATTTCCCGCAGCTTGCCGCTGTCTTTCAGCAGATAAAAGGTTATAAAAGGAATCGCAATCATTTCCACGATACCTGACAATGCATTCATTGCAGGAAGCAGTGAGTTCTTCATCGCATTGACGGCAAATTCCCTGGCATTATCCAGCAGATTGTTGGCATATTCGGAAATCTCTATGGGAAGATTCAAGGACATAATCCATTCAGAAATCGTCTGTCTGTTGATCAGCCCCGGAGCGTTCGAGGCCAACTGCTTCAGTCCCGGCAACAGGTTCTCGATGATCCAGCTGATAAATACGCCTGCCGCTCCGACAAAGAGAAGCAATGCAAATAAAGTAGCCACACCAGAAGATACGCGTCGCTCGAATCTTGTTTTCACCGGCTGCAGCAACAAGGAGAGCAGGATGGAAGCAAAGACGATCAT
>CAZXCC010000270.1:2868-4001 GCA_964638945.1 uncultured Veillonellaceae bacterium
TCGCCTTTGGTCAGGAAGGTTTTCAGCTCAGGCGCACCCTTGGGCGGAGCCACATCGCCGCGCACCGAGTGCATCCATCCCTTGACGATGGCTTCCTGGCCTTCCTTGGACAGCCACCAGTCCGTTACAGCCTTGGCAGCTTCCGGATTCTGGGTGCTGTTGAAAATGGCAATCGGACTCGGAATAACGATTGTGCCGTCTTCCGGGTATACGACCTTGATCGGTTCGCCCTTGGCCATAATCTTGAGGATGTTTTCCTCCAGAATCATCCCGGCCAGGTATTCACCTGTCACCAGTTTGTTCTGAATCGCAGCGTTGCCGGCTTCGACCTTGGCGCCATTCGCTTTCAGCTTGGTGAAATAGTCCCAGCCGTATTTATCGGCAATCACACCCACCGCCACATATGCCGAACCGGACAGCAGCGGACTGGGAATCGCAACTTTATCCTTCCATTTCGGTTCCGTCAGTTCCTTGAAGGTTTTGGGAGCATCTTCCGGCTTCACTTTCGCGGTATTGTACGCGATGATCATATTGGAGATACGCACGCCGGTCCAGTATCCTTCGGCATCCTTGGCCGCAGTGACATCCTTGCGGTTGGGTGCGTCATACTTGAGCAGCAGATTTTTTTCTTTGAGCAGGAAATAATAGGAAGGGTCCGCTACCATCAAGAGGTCGGCCTGAATCTTTTTCGCTTCGATTTCGCCGCTCACCTTGGTGATGACTTTCTCTGTTCCAGCCTGGAACCATTGCACGTCCAGATCAGGGAACGCTTTTTTCAGAGCAGGTTTTACCACTTCGATGATATCGGGATAAATCGAAGTATAAATCATCAGTTTCCCGGTGATTTTCGCCTTATCCGGGCTCGCCGGCGCTGCTGGCGCAGCCGGTTTCTTGTCTCCTCCGCCACAGCCGGCCAAAACCAAAGATAACATTGCCATCACAACCATCAGAACCAGCCACTTTGTTCCACGATTTTTCATCCTGTTCTCTTCCCCCCAAACATAAAATAGCATACCCAAAATCCACTATTATTATACTCCAATCACCTGCCCCAGACAACCAAAGGTTTCCTGCCCGATATCCAAAAGATGGGCGCAGCCGGACCCGCCTCCCAGGCTCTGCTGGATAAAACT
>CAZXCC010000271.1:0-3992 GCA_964638945.1 uncultured Veillonellaceae bacterium
AATCCCTATGGAGAACTGCGCTTTGAGGGGGAGATTCTCCCTTCCATGAAAGCGCTGGATACAAAGGGTCTGGTTATCGGTACAGGGACTTTTTCCAAGACATTTTGCCCGGGAATGCGTATTGGCTGGGTTGTCGCCCCGCCCGATGTTTTTGAAAAACTTGTGTTGATCAAACAGGGGGCTGACCTCTGCACGTCGCTGCGCAGTCAGATGGAAATATCGTTGTTTATGGAACAGTTCAATTTTGAAGAAAATCTGTCAACGCTGGTTGAGCTTTACCGGCGAAGGCGCAATGCCATGGTGGAGGCTCTGGAAAAATTCATGCCGGAGAATGTGGTTTTTACCAGGCCACAGGGCGGCCTATTCTTATGGGTGGAGCTGCCTGGCCACATCGAGTCTGTAGAATTGTTAAAGAAATGTCTGGAGCATAATGTTGCTTTTGTGCCAGGTGATGCATTTTTCCCGAATGGCGGCGTAAAGAATACAATAAGGCTGAACTATTCCAATATGCCGGAGGATCGCATAACTGAAGGGGTTAGACGACTGGCGGGCGTTCTTTTCCAACAGTGAGGTCGAAGGAAATATGAAGCGGACGAACCGGGCTATTCCGAATCGTCCGCTTCATATTTTTTGTAATAAAATAAGTGAATAAACTCGGAAGGTTATTGTGTACATAACCTTTCCCGAACCAGTTTTATAAAGGCTTTCATGGCATAATTCGGCCAACGGTCTTTATGGTGTACCAAAAAAGCATGGAAGTCAAATCTTGGGCCTTGCCAGGGCAATATCACCAATTCTCCCGTATCCAGTTCCTGCTTTACCGCAACACGTGGAAGTATCGTAATACCGGTATTTTGCACGACCAGCTGCTTGATGGCCTGAAGTTGACCGATGTCGAGAATGGTTTTAGGACGTGCGTTTGCTTTGTCCATTGCTTTTTCAAGCATAATGCGGTACTGGCTTCCTGATTCAACAAGGACAAGAGTCTGACTGTCGAGATCGGACGGTGTTACCGATGCAAGACGCGCCAGTTCATGATGGGGCGAGGCGACCACGACAATCGGTTCAGGCCAAAGCAGGATGCTGGTCAAATCCTGGTCACTGACAGAGGGTTCGAGCAGGAATGCCAGATCCATGATTCGTTTTCGCAGCAGGCTGCGAAAATCATTTCCGATATAAGAGTCGATTTTCAACTCGACATCCGGATATAGCCCGCTGAATTCTTTTAACAAAGCAGGCATATGATAGACGCAGATCGATTCCGCCATTCCGATAATGAGCGGGCCATGAGGCGTATGTGCCTTGTTTAGGGCGTGTTTGGCGTCATCATCCAATCTGACGATTTTTTCAGCATAACTGTAAAGTCGCTGTCCTTCTTCGGTCAATGTTACCTGCTGGCCAAAGCGGTCAAACAGAAGCGTATTCAGAGATTTTTCCAGAAGCTGTATATGCGTTGTTACTGTGGATTGAGTATATCCCAAGAGCTGGGCCGCTTGCGAAAAGTTGCCCAATTTTACTATGCTGATGAAAGTTTTGAGCTGACGAATTTCCAAAGAAATACCACCTTTTCACATGCATAAGTTCACTATCGATGATAATATATGTAGTAGTAGAAGTCCATAGAATAGAAGCAGCCGGGTTGGGCGCGGAAGGGAGCTCTGGGCGATAACACCGATGAAGCATTTGAACGGAAGTGTTAAGTTGTTGGTTGCGGGAGAACAGGGAATGGTGGTTGACTTTGGCAATGAAATTTCGGTTGAAATCAACGAACGCGTTCAAGCTCTGGCTGCAGAGATTGCCGCGCTAAATATTGTCGGTGTGACGGAAATCGTACCCACCTATCGTTCCGTGATGTTGTATTTTGATCCGATTCTGATTTCACGCTCCGAAATGGCTGCCATCATCGAACAATGCCTGCTCCAGAGCAGTAGCGAAGCCACGGAAAAGCCGGTAAAAAGCATCGTTCGGATTCCCGTCTGTTACGGCGGAGTTTTCGGGCCGGACATGGATTATGTAGTTCGCCACACCGGCCTGGAGGAAAACGAGGTGGTCAAGATTCATACATCCAGACCTTATCTGGTCTATATGCTGGGCTTTACTCCCGGGTTTCCCTATCTGGGTGATTTGCCGGAAGAACTCGTTGTTCCGAGGCTATCCAAACTGCGGACAAAAATTCCTGAAGGCTCTGTAGGGATTGCCGGCAGCCAGACAGGATTTTATACGGTGCAGAGTGCAGGTGGCTGGAGGGTGATCGGACGCACTCCGATCAAAGCATTTATTCCGGAAGCGGCAAATCCGTTTATGCTTGCGGCGGGAAGCTATATCCAGTTTGAATCGGTCACAGTGGATGATTTTTTTGCCATCAGGGAAGATGTGGAAAGCGGTCGCTATATTCCAAAGACTGTCAGCCTGGGCGAAGGAAACACTGTATGATTACCATTTTGAAACCAGGATTTTTTTCAACATTGCAGGACGAAGGACGCTGGGGGTACCAGGCTTTCGGAATGCCTGTTGCAGGAGCGATGGACCGGTATGCCTATCGTGTCGCAAACCTGCTTGTAGGCAACAATCCGTCGGCTGCCGTAATTGAAATGAGCATGGTCGGTGCGGCCTTCAAATTTGATGATGAGCAAATTGTGGCTATCTGCGGAGCAGACATGCAGGCTGAACTGAATGGGAAAAGGGTTTCCTGCTGGACTTCGTTTGCTGTTCCGAAAGGCAGCGAACTTCGACTGGATTACGCACCTGCCGGATTTCGGTCTTATCTTGCTGTACGTGGAGGAATTGATGTACCCAGTGTTTTGGGGAGCCGGTCTACGTATACACCGGCAAAGATTGGCGGATTGGAAGGAAGAGCTCTGCAACAGGGCGATGTACTGGATGTAGGGAGTGAACATGATCCGGATACGGGGCATAGAAAGATGCAAACTCGTGATATTCCCGTGTATGAATCACAGATCACCCTACGGGTTCTGTTGGGTCCGCAGGAGGATATGTTTCCTGCGGAATCTATCGAGACGTTCTTTGGCAGCGAGTATATCATCACGGGGGAAGCGGACCGCGTAGGGTATCGATTGGATGGGCCAAAAATCCTGCACAAGGACAAGGCGGTGATTATTTCCGATGCGTTGCCTATGGGAGCGATTCAGATTCCGGCGCACGGAATGCCGATTATCATGATGGCGGACAGACAGACAACCGGAGGGTATGCAAAAATCGGCGCCGTGATCGGTCCTGATTTGTCCAAACTTGCACAGGCAAGGCCGGGGGACCGTGTTGCCATGCATAGAATTACTGAACAGGAAGCTGTTGCTGCGCTTCGGGCGGAGCGTCAGGTATATTTGCGGGTCATCAATTCATTTTCTGCAGAACAAGAAGAATGCTTGCCGGAAATAAAAAATGAGCATTGTGTTGTTGTGAACAAGGTGATGTATCGCGTGTCGATTCAGGAGATTTTTGACTGATGGAGATGCAGGAATAGGTTCGTATACGTTTCGAATTAGAATGATTTCCCGGGAAATTATTTTGCATAATAAGGAAAGGATGGTTCTGGATTGAAGTGCTTACTTCGGTTCAGAACTGTTTTGTTTTTGGAGGACTCGTTTAAAGGTTGAAATTTAGCCATTATCAACGGCTTCAATAAAATTGAACCCATGTATTGAATCTTTCAATTTTACGTTCGAGTGTGTAGGCTGATATGATTGCGTTAGCAAGATTGTACAAAAATGTGACCTGCGTGCTGCAAAACGAAACGCTGTGTAATAAGACAGATAAGTGAAAATATTTTGCGACTGTTGTGTAAAGCAGTAATGACTCAAGAATGGAGGTGAAAGCTTCAAAACGGCAAAGGAGTCAAACTTGGTTTCTACAAAAGAGAATGAGGAGGATGAGACAATGGCAGGTCCTGTTATTACGAAACCTGATGCTTCAGGGAAAACAAACTGGTCGGTTCTTATGGGGGCCGCATTTATCATGGCTACGTCGGCCATCGG
>CAZXCC010000272.1:0-3984 GCA_964638945.1 uncultured Veillonellaceae bacterium
CCATGCTTTCCGGAATGTTGTTGGTCAGCGTTTTCGCCATTGCGTCAATCATCTTGGTTCCGGACATGATACCAGTAAATATGCCGGCACCCAACACCATCGAAATATTCGGCAGCACATTGGTGCCGTAGTAAGAAATTCGGTCGCTCTGAATCTTGAGATTCGGGTAGTTGATCATCAGGGCGACAGCTGAACAAATCATAAAGAGAACATTAAGCGGCAGGAACCCTCCGACCAGACACACCATCAATACAATGGTCAGCGCCAAGTTGATATAGAACATTTTGGGACGTTTCAACTCTTCTGCATTTTCATCGAGTTCCACCGAGAAACTTCCCAGTCCGGCATGCCCGGCTTCCGTAACGGCGTGAATCCCCAGACGTTTTCTTTCACCAATTCCCCAATAATAGGCCACCGAAAGAATCCAGACCGTTCCCACCACCATGCCCGGAATCAGCGGCACAAAGAGGACCGAGGCATCCTGGTTCAATGCAGCCATGACGCGGGCGGTGGGTCCGCCCCAGGGAGTGATGTTCATGACGCCATTCTGCATGATTGCCAGCGCAGGCAGAATGATCGGATTGATTTTCAGTTTCCTGTGCACGGCAAGCATGGCAGACGTTGTGATGATGTAGGTCGTGGCGCCGTCACCATCCAGAGATACGACTCCAGCTAACAGGGCGGTCCCGACGATCACCCGCATCGGGTCGCCTTTGGTGGCGCGCAGGATGGCATTGATCAAGGGGTCAAACAACCCGGTGTCGATCATGATCATAAAGTAAAACATGGCAAAAGCAATCATGACGGCAGTAGGTGCAACTTGTTTTATACCGGCAAGCGCCATTTCCCCCACCTTGGGTCCAAACCCCAGGGCAATTCCGAATACGACCGGCAGAAGAATGAGACCGTTCATGGCAGAAATTCGTTTTGTCATCAATAAGAACATGAAGATGATTACCATGGAAAATCCAGCGATAGCCAATGTTGTCACTACAAGACCCCCTTGTTCTTTTTCTGTTTTACACTAATAGCAACTTTCGTGCCAACGTTCACAACGCCTGAATTATAGCCATTTTCCGTTCCGGTGCATATTCTCATTTCACAAATTTACACAATTATTTCAATTCATTTCAAATTATTTAGGTTTTATTTCACGATAATTAAAAAATTTTTCAAAATATCGAAAGAATCTGGAACGGACCAAGAAATAAAAAAGAGTCCCGCTTTTGCGGAACTCCAGGCCCATATCCTTCAGGTCTTTCGCACACACGCCTCAGTCTACACGCTGATACCAAACTTTTTCATCTTGCGCCATAATGTCACCCGACTCATTTTCAGCCGTTCGGCAACCTCCACCAATTGGCCTTCGCAACTTGCAATCGCAGACCGGATTTTCTGTGCTTCCGCACAATCAACAGGCACAGGCCTCTCATCCTGGCTTTCGTGTTCCATCACTTGCAGAAGAAATGCCGAGCTGATTTTTTCGCGGTCAGCCAAGGCGCAAAGCCGCTCCACCATGTTGTGAAGTTCACGGATATTCCCGGCCCATGTGCGATCTTCCAGAACCGATAACGCCCCGCTGCTCAGCTCCAGTTTTTTCCCCTGGCACAATTCTATCAGGAACTGTTTGGCGTAAATTCCGATATCCTTCTTGCGTTCCCGCAGCGGCGGAATTCTCAGATGCAATACATTGAGACGATAAAAAAGATCTTCCCGAAACTGATTTCGGGCCACCATTTCATTCAATTTCTTATTGGTCGCTGCCACAATCCGGACATCTACAGGCAGGACCCGGTCACTGCCGACACGGACCACCGCTTTTTCCTGCAAAACCCGCAATAACCTGCCCTGGTTCAGGTAGTCCAGTTCGCCGATTTCATCCAAAAACAACGTTCCGGTATGTGCAATTTCAAACAAGCCGGGCTTTCCCTCTTTGCTGGCGCCTGTGAACGCGCCGCCAACATAGCCGAACAGCTCACTTTCCAACAGCTGCGCCGGGATTGACGCGCAATTTATCGCCACAAATGGTCCGCCAGCCCTCCGGCTGTGATTGTGAATGCTCTGGGCAAACACCTCTTTTCCGGAACCGGTCTCCCCGGTAATCAGGATGTTTGCATCTGTCACGGAAAACCTTTTTGCCATTGTGATCGTTGCCTGCACCGGCTTGCTGGTTCCGTAAATGTCATTGAAACGAAACACCGCTACATGGCCCCGTGAATAAACCTCTTTCCGGATACGCGCCTCCGCCATCTGAATTTTGGTAATATCCTGAAATGTTGCAACCGCGCCAATCCGATGGTTTCCATCGATAATCGGGGCCTTATTGCATAAAACCTGTACACCATTAACAGCAAATATCTTATCGAGCTCTTCTTTTCCGGTTTTCAGCGTGTGTTCCAAATCCAGGCCCGGCCATATCTCTTGCGCCTGTTTCCCGTTGCTCTCCGTAAACCGCAAGATTTTCTGGGCAACAGGATTGGCTGCGATGATGCGACAGTTTTCGTCAACAGACAGAATCCCTTCATAGGCGTGATTCAGCACGGTCCGGATCAAACCGGCTTTGCGTTTTTCTTCCTGCAGCGAAACCAACAGCGATTTTGCATTCAAGAGAGCTTCAAAGTAGCCTTCATTTCCGGTTTGAATCGAGATGCACGGCAAATTCCGTTCGCGGGCCGCAGTTGTCGTAATATATCCTCCCAGGATTACATCAGCACCCTCCTGGAGTGCAAGGTCAATCATCGCATTAACATGGTCCTGTTCCCGTGAAGTCAGGTTGTATCGTTTGATATGCACTCCCAGTGCAGTTTCCAGACATTCAATTTGTTTTGTCATGGACGGAAACCAGACCACTGCGATATTCTCACCAAATTTTCTAGCGCTTTCCACTGCCCTTACCAAATCAAAACCGGTGATGGAAACATCCACCACCACCACTTCCGGGTTTGCTTTCTTGATATTTGCCGCACTTTCCCCGCGGGCTATCACCACCTCAATCCCTTGCCGCACAAGGTTATGCACCACCTGCGCGCCGTTGCGAAGTGAAGCGACTTCATAAACGACTTCATCCTCATAATCCCGAAGCAGTTCTTTTACTTCCGCAAGCCTGTTTTCATCCGGCATAAGCAAGGCAATTTTTTTCATGCGATTACCAGCCAATCTTTGCGTTGTCCACGCACTTCATGCCAAACGCCATCCGATCAATGTATCATGAAATCCGCATGACCGACTTCAGCGTTCTTCACGATTCTTGATTTTTATCTTCGATTCGCACCCTTGCATCTCCTGCCATGATATAAGCGCAAAAAATCCATCCAAATCTGGAGGCCCGGAATCTTTACCATGTCTGCGTGAATATTGGTTTTCTGATGAGATCGATCACGGTGCCATCCCGATATTCGACCACCCCGACAATTTCATCACTCATCTTGATCGGTGCGGGTTCCCCAGCCAATTCGTAGGCAACCTTTTTCAGTTCATGGATGGAAAACAGCGGCAGTCCGGACCCCTTCAGGTTTTCCATCAAATCCAGCCGCCTTGGGTTGATGGCCACTCCGCGTTCTGTCACGATGACGTCGACCGTCTCACCCGGCGTGATTACGGTCTGCACATTATCGATGATCATGGGCAGGCGGCCGCGCAACAGCGGCGCGACGATGATGGTCAACTTGGCTCCGGCCGAAGCGTCGCAGTGGCCTCCGGAAGCTCCCATCATGATTCCGTTTGAATCGGTAAGAACATTGACGTTGAAGTTCACATCCACTTCCGTGGCGCCCAATACGACAAAATCCAGTTGATTGACCAGCGCTCCCTTGTTCCAGGGATTCGCATAAAATCCGCAGTCATATTCCTGATGTCGGGGATTATCTCGTATCGACTGGATTGAGCGGGCATCAAAACTCTGCACGTCAAACAGCGTCTTGATGAGCCCTTCGTCCAGCAAGTCGCAGAAAGGCCCGACAATACCTCCATTGGCGAAATTTGCCG
>CAZXCC010000273.1:0-3963 GCA_964638945.1 uncultured Veillonellaceae bacterium
GAAATATTTCTTGAGCGTATTCAGGATTTTCAGAAGACGTTCGGTTTCGAGAACATGGTGCTGTCAAGGATACCGCGAATTACGCCCGGACATTTGCCGAACACACCGTGCGGACCATCCGGGGGATGGATGAGGTAGCGTTATTTTTGAAATACCAGTCTGAAAAAGAAGGGTTGGCTATTAACATTCCGAGCCTTATCAAGGAGAAACGGTTTGAAGGCCAGCCATTTGTGTTATTGAGCATAGTCGATGAAAGAGGAGATCTGCGATCCAGTAGCCAAGAGCCGTTTGTATTTTCCAACATCGGTGACCGTGAACACTTTTTGGTACACAAGGAGGAAGATATCGGGTTATTTATCAGCAAACCCGTCCTCGGACGTTCTTCCGGCAAATGGTCCATTCAGTTGAGCCGAAGAATCAATAAGTCGGACGGTTCTTTCGGCGGAGTTGTTGTTGTCAGCATCGATCCCAACTATTTTGCCGAATTCTACAGACAGGTCAATTTGGGTGCACAATCGTCCATTGCAATCATCGGAAGGGAAGGCGTTGTCCGTGTGCGACAAACTGGCCAGGAAATGAATTTTAGCCAGGATTATAGTCAAAGAATCAAGGAATATATGTCGAGTGGCACGGAAGGAAGTTATTGCGTTGAAGGAACTGTCGATGGCATAAGGCGTATTTACAGTTTTCTCTATCTAAAGGACTATCCCCTGATTGTGGTGGTGGGAGTGGCAGAAACAGAAGTTTTCAAGGAATTGAACCAAAGGATTGTCGATTACTACTGGATATGCGGCTCCATGAGCGGAGTGATTATTCTGTTTGTCGGGCTGCTCTTATCGGGTATAACACGGCGCAGGCAAGCAGAAAATCAGGTGCGTCTTTTGCTCGACTCCACCGCAGAGGCGATTTACGGCATCGATATGAATGGGAACTGCACCTTTACAAATCGTTCCTGTTTGAGGATGCTTGGCTATGAGGGAATAGAACAACTTTTTGGGAAAAATATGCATGATTTAATCCATCATTCTTATCCGGACGGTCGTGTGATGCGGAGCGAAGAATGCAAAATATACAAAGCGTTTCGTGCCGGAAAAGGCATGCATGTGGATGATGAAGTTTTATGGAAAGCGGATGGCACCAGCTTTCCAGCAGAATACTGGTCTTATCCGCAAATGATGAATGATAAGGTAGTAGGTGCGGTAGTTACGTTTACGGATATTACTGAACG
The DNA here is from genome assembly GCA_964638945.1 of uncultured Veillonellaceae bacterium. Lineage (GTDB taxonomy): Bacteria > Bacillota > Negativicutes > UBA1444 > UBA1444 > CAZXCC01. The sequence continues at coordinate 1,229 of CAZXCC010000273.1, forward strand.
AAAAATAGCGGAAGAAGCAATCCGTTCCAGCCGGGCACGTTACCAGGCTTTGATTGAACAGTCTTCAGAGGCTCTGATGCTGGTTGATGCGCAGACGCAGGAGGTTGTGGAAGTCAACCGCCGTTTTACCGAGTTGTTCGGTTATTCTTTGCCGGAAGATGCGCCTTTTTTCTTGAATCAGGTGGTGAATGATTCAAAACTCAATTTGGATCAAAAAATAAACGAAACACTGATGCAAAAGGGTTTTTTGCCGACAGAGTCAAGAGTATATCGTCATAAAAATGGCACAGAGGTTCCTGTCGAAAGAGCGTTGACAGTCATACGGCTTGACGGCAAAGATTATTTTTTGTCCAGTCTGCGCGATTTGACTGAAGAACGGCGACACCAGCAGGAACTGGAAGAGACCAATGCCTTGCTGATGGAAAGTCAGCAAGCTTTGATTCATCAGGCTACCCACGACTCCTTGACCGGCCTGCTGAATCGCCGTGCTGCAATGGAAATATTTACGAAAGAAATCGAACGAAACAAAAGGAATGCAGAAGGTCTGGCCATCGGGATTTGCGACATCGACCATTTCAAAGCCATCAACGACACTTGGGGACACCAGGCCGGGGATGAGGTGTTGCACCAGCTTGCTCAGATTTTAACTTCCATTGCCAGAGAATACGATACTATCGCACGCATTGGCGGAGAAGAATTTCTCATGATCATTCCACTCAAGAATGAAAAAGATGCTGAGTTCGTATTTGAACGATTTTGTAATGAGATTGCCAATAATAAAATGAAAACAAAAGGAGGCGAGATAACTGTTACCGTCAGTATTGGCGTAACTTGTGCCAAAGCAGACAGCGAAATGAACAAGCTTTTATCGGAAGCGGATGAAGCCATGTATCAAGCCAAGGAGCAGGGGCGAAACCGTGTGGTATACTTCAAGAAAGGGCAATGCAAAAAGTTGCAATGAATGCGGTCTTTCGGAAAAGAAGCAAGTTCATTCTGCTTTCACATGGATGAAATTTTCTTTTCGATGGCAGGAATGTAGGCTGGATTAACGGAACATTAATTAATTATCCAATTGTGAAGTCATTGTTATCATCTATTGAGCAAATCGTGTTTTTGGAAACTCGTAGGCGAAAGTGGGATGTGCAGGAAGATGTTGTGGCGCCAAGATGAAAAAATATTTGAAGAACCCGGCTTTTCGCCTCGACAGACTGCCGCCAAGATAAGTCTTGGCTATGCAGCCGTGGGTTGGTTATGGATTCTGACATCGGACAGTTTGGTGCCGAAGTTGACGCAAGATGTGGAAATGATGGTTCTCCTGAATAGTATAAAAGGGTCCTTGTATGTCTTTGTTACATCAGGACTTCTTTTTTTATTAGTAAATTTTTATCTGAAACGAATCCTGCATATCCAGCAAAAGAACATACGGAATGCACAATATATCAAAGCGATCATTGATGCAATGCCGGATATCCTTTTCGTCATCGACCGCGATGGCGTTTTTGTCGATTGTCAGGCAACCCGCGAATCGGAGCTGCTGATGCCTCGGGAACAGTTCATAGGCAAGTCGTTGGAACAAGTTTTGCCGCCTCCGATTGCCGAACAGGGCAACAAACTGATTCCGATTGTTTTGCGCACAGGGATATTGCAGAATTTTACCTATACACTCGAAGTGAATGGAGCTCCAAGACATTTTGAAATTCGAATTTCAAAAATCAATGACAATGAAGTGGTGGGAATCACCCGCGATATCACGGAGCGCAAACTGGTGGAAGAGGCACTGCAGGAAAGCCACAAAAACCTGGAAAGAAAAGTGGAGGAACGCACACAGGAATTAAGCGCGGTGAATGAGGAACTACGGTCCTTAAACGAGGAAATGGCAGCAATGAACGAAGATCTCATCCATACCAATGAACGCCTTCAGACCATGCAAGGGCATCTGGTTCAGTCGGAGAAGATGGCGGCATTGGGAAATTTAGTCGCAGGTGTTGCGCATGAGATCAACACGCCAATAGGGGTCAGCGTGACTGCGGCATCCTATCTGAACAACGTAAGCGGCCAATTTATGAATGCTTGCTCACAATCGGCTCCAGACCCCAAGATTATGACTGAATACCTTGAGGATATTGGGGAAGCGACTTCAATCATTTTGAAAAACATAGAAAAGGCAAGCCGATTGATAAAAAGTTTCAAACAGGTGTCTGTGGACCAGTCAAGCGAGAGCCGGCGCAGCTTTGAAGTCAAAGAATACCTGGAGGAAGTTCTTCTCAGCCTGAATCCGCTGCTGAGAAACCGCAATCAGACCGTGAGTGTGGAATGTGATCCTGCTTTGAAGATATCAAGCTATCCCGGTGCCTTAGCCCAGATTGTCACCAATCTGCTCATGAATTCACTGCAGCATGCCTATGCTCCTGATGATCCGGGAGAAATCAGAATTGTTGCAGAGAAAAAGGAGAATCTATTGGAAATACATTATTCCGATGACGGGCGGGGAATGGAGCCTGCGGTGCTTTCGCGGATCTTTGAACCGTTTTTTACCACTCGACGCGGCAGTGGCGGCACCGGATTGGGTCTGTACGTGGTGTATAACATTATTAACAGACAGTTGAAAGGTTCAATCGACTGCAAGAGCAAACTCGGACATGGAACGGAATTTACAATTCAATTTCCGGTTTGAAAAAAGAAAAATTCCTGGGGAAACTATTCATTCCCAGGAATTATTTTTTTTGTCTATAGGG
>CAZXCC010000274.1:0-3954 GCA_964638945.1 uncultured Veillonellaceae bacterium
CGGATTGCAGCCCGGCTTGACAACATCACGGACCAGCTTCTTGTCTGGCTGAAAGACAAAACCAGTCCAGGGGTAAAAAGAGCCGCCCTGCGGCATGAACACTGGGATGTCGACCGTTGGAGGGCCCGCCAGGACATGAGCGCATTTACAGGGGAATATGCCCGGGAATGCGGCGAAATTCCACAGAAATTCTTCAGTGAAGGCCAGTTGCATCCTAAAACCCGCCGCCTTACAGTCAGCGAGGTCCGGAGCTTCGAAGCCTACCTTCACAACCTGACCGGCCGCATGCCTGTAAAGAATCTCAGGCATACCCGCAAGAAACCCCTTGTTTTTAACCAGTATGGCACGGGCTGCCCTTTTATGGATATTGGCCACATTCTGGCCAGTCAGGCTTGGGGCGCTGATGGCGTCGTTCATTTCGACCCTTCCTGGGGTGCACGCACAGAAGGATTTCTTGACGGCTTTCTGACGCATCAGGAAGATGGTACTGTCATCACTCCGGTCAACCTCAACCGGATTCATTCAGCGCTCGACCCTTCCACTCTTTGGCAGGTCCGGGCTCACCGCGGCCTGAATACCGCGGAAACAGTGGTCCTTGCAGGAAAAATCGGGGCCGACCTGACGAAAATCAACATTTGTTACGGGGCGCTCGGCGCCGGTACCGACCCGGAACGAATGACTGTAGACGGTTACCACGCCATGCTTTATGCCAGGCAGTATAATCTCCCGTTCGATGTGGTTACAAATGAAGAGCTGGCCGGCGTTCCCGCTTTCAAAGCTTTTGCCGGCATGCTGATCGTCGCATCTCTGGGTGTAAGACTGGGTGCACGACCCATACTGCAGCCCCTGTTCGCTTATTCGCCCGAGGCGATGCTGCGTGGATTTATGGAAGACAACTATATCGACTATAATGCCGCCAAAGTGTATGCTTTGCGCGCCATCATGAACGCACCGATCTGGCCTGGTGCACCGATCGGCTTTTTGACGCACACCGAAGACCGGGTTCAGTCGGCAATGACTACGGCGCTTCACGCGGCTCTGGCATCTTCATTGGGCGTCGATGCCATTTCCATTGCATCAACCGATGAAGCTTACTCCGGAGGTCCCATCACTGTACCGGCCAAAATCGATACCCTTCGCGCCGCAGCGGAAAGTTTCCGTTTTTTTGGCCAGGCTTCCGTCACTCCGACCCCCCAGGCGCAATCGATGGCAGATGAACTGCTTTCAGGCATTGAAAAGGTCCTGGACGAAGTCGAAGCAAAAGGCGATTTTGTCGCCGCACTGCAGGACGGCTGCCTTGGAAGCCGGACGGATGGCGCATATCCCGGGCGTGCAGGCAAGGGTACCGTAACAGGCAAATAATCCACGTTGGAGGAACGCAGCATGAACCAGACAATCGATCCGTATTCCGCCGGAAAAATCACTACCAATCTTTATGCAAAGAAAAGAGATGTCTGCGGTTCTCTCGCCGTCATCCTTGACGGCCGGCTGGATGACCGCGCTCTTTCGCTGATCGCCCCCATGTCCCGTTGTCTCTGCCGCGGGCAGGTTCATGAACTGATACTGACAGATGAGGCTGTTGCGAAACCGGGTTCGCGTGTCGACCGCATCGCGTACCTCGGATTCTTTGCTGTCGAACGGGAAGGAGTCATCGTGGTCGGCGACGAACTGTTGGTTGATGGCGAAAAAATCGGCATACTTGCCGGTTTTGATGAAACGCACATGCCCAACCACCTGAATATCGTCATCCAGTCAGCGACGCGCCCGACCGGAAAAGAACTCGGCTGCCGCCTGGAAGCTGCAGTAATTTTTCACCAGCCTGAACATCGTGAAAAATAATGCAGGAGTGATCTGAGTGCTTAGTGAAAAAGAAAAGCTGGAACATGATATGTTGCTGATTCTCGGTGAAACGGTTCACCCGATTGGCTGCGGCACTCTCAGCGCCTTGCTGGGCAAGCGGGAATATGACCTGAGCGAGGCGACGGTCGGCAGGTTGCTGCGCGATTTTGATCTGTCAGGTTATACCGAAAAATCAGGATTTCAAGGGCGCACTCTCTCCGACCAGGGGCGGGCGCGCCTGGTCGCTCTGACGGAACGGGAAAAGCGCTTCCACTGGGAAACGGAATTCTCCAGCGCTTTGAAAGGCCATTCCCGTGACCAGCTGTTGGAAGTGTTGGTGGCACGCCGCGCCATTGAAAGCGAACTGGCGGCCCTCGCGGCAGAAAACGCCACGCCGGAGACGTTGGCAAAACTGCGGAGTGTCGTAGAGCAACAAAGAAAAACTCTGGTTTCTGGTCTGGTCACTGCGGATCAGGACGTGGCCTTTCATGCCCATATAGCGGATATGGCAGGCAACCGGGTTCTGGCCGCAGCGATTGCCCTGATCCGCCAGGACAGTCAACTTTCCCCCGTATTGGAAGGAATCCGGCGTCACGTGCACAGTATGGTTTATATCGATCATGCAGCCGTCTGCGATGCGATAGTAGCCCATGATCCAGAAACCGCCCGCCGTGCCATGGCAAATCACATCAACAATCTTATCCTGGACGTCAAGCGTTATGGGGAAACCGCACCTCTTGGCGACACTTAAAGGGGATTGATTTTCACGCTCGAACTGAAACTTGGCATTGCCGGAACCGCAAAAAACACCGGAAAAACCACCGTTACCGCCGCAGTCATGAATGAACTGAGACGGCGCGGTGTTCCTTTTTATCTGACCAGCATCGGATATGACGGGGAAAACATCGACAACGTCACCGGTCTACCCAAGCCAAAGCTTCCGGTAGAAACCGGAGATGTCGTGGCCACTGCGGAAAAATGCCTGCTAGCTTCAACGGCACGCTTTGCCGTTCTGGCGGAAACAGCAGTCCGGACTCCTTTGGGAAAAGTCAAAGTGGTGCGGGTGACCGAACCCGGCCTTGTGGTAACAGCCGGACCAAACAAAAGCAGTGAGGTTCAGGCCATCACAGAAATCCTGAGTGAACTGGGTCCCGGGATCACTTTGGTCGATGGTGCGTTGAACCGCATTGTTCCCATGAGCGAGACGGATTGTTTTATTTTGGCTACCGGCGCAGCCCGCAGCCTGGATATTCCACGTCTGGCGAAAGAAACGGAATGCATCCGCCGTATCGCAGACTTGCCGCTCGCTCCTCATTCCTCCGCTATTCGCTCACAAAATCTCAACAATGTCAGCCTTCTGGATGACACAGGCATGCTTTTGGCGGCAACTTCATATACCTCGCTGTTGTCGGAGAATGATGCGGCTGTCACGTTGCATGAAGCGGAGGAAACAAACGCTGCATGCCTGTATGTACCCGGAATCATCAGCGAGCGGGCGATGCATTTCATGCTGTCTGCAAAACACAGACGGTATTTACCGCGCTTTCTCGCCGTCCCGAACCCGATCAAACTTCTTGCATTCGGTAATGCAATAGAATATCTCGAAGACCTCGAACATTTGGCGGATGCAGGCATGTCGACCGGTGTAGTCCGGCGCATTCCCATGCTGGCCGTGACTGTAAATCCGTTCTATCCCGAATTTCGTTATGAATCTGCAAGTTATCAGCCTGCATACATTGATCCGCTGCGTCTGTATCTGACAATGAAGGCTACCGTCAGCGCTCCGGTGTATAACATTATGCGTCAGGGAACGGATGAACTCATCGAACTCATCCTGAGCAGCCAAAAAACCTGGAACAGTCCACAGATGATCCAAATGGCCGCCTCTGTCATATGACTTGCTTTGTGCATGTCAAAATAGGATAATGATCTTAAGAGGCCGACATTATTGGAGGGCAACATGCGCAAAATCGCTTTGTTGGTTATCCTTGTTATCTTCGGAATGACAGTATCTGCCTTTGCAAATTCGGGCGATGTCGACCGTCGGGGTGATCTGACACTGAGTGACGGAAGCATGTATTACAACCTCAAGCAACTGGCTACTTCAGCCCCCGG
>CAZXCC010000275.1:0-2641 GCA_964638945.1 uncultured Veillonellaceae bacterium
GGGGAGGGAGCGCTCGGAGGAGTGGGTGTTTCTTGCGGGGGCGTTTTTTGTTCGAAGGAAGCAGGCAAGGAAGTTTTTTGCGGGGCAGGCGCCGGGGGTGGCTGCACCTGCTCTGGCCAATGCGGCAGACCGCTTATACTGAAAAATATTAATAGCGAAGCAGCCGCACCGACGAACCCTGAATACATCCAGGCGGTACGATTTGATTTTTTGGCCTTCAAGCCGGCATCCGCGCTTTGCAGAGTTGCTTCATGAATATGTTCCGGAGGTTGCGCCGGGAAACCGGCATTCTTCAAAAGCGCAGCGACTGCCAGCAATTCGGAAGTGTCCTTGCTGCTTTCCTGTGGTTGTCGTCCAGCATTCAATTCATCCAGCGCGTGGGAAAGTTCATCAATTTTTTGTGTCATCGTTCTTCGATGGCTCCTCTGTTCAGCAAATTCTGCCGTAGGTTTTTTAAGGCGCGTTGTTGCAGCATTTTCACCGCGGCTTCGGTTTTGTTCATCGCAGTGGCGGTTTCTCTGACCGGTAATCCGGCAATGATGCGTAATTCGACGACTTGTCGCTGCTCTTCCGGTAATTCTTTCATCGATTCCGACAGGCTATGCCGCATTTCTTGTTCTACCAGTTGATTGCAGGGATCGGGTTCGTTAGCTGAAAGTTGATTTTGATGCTCCATGATATCTGTGACAGCCGGGGAACGGCCTTTTTTTCGCCAGAAATCGGTCACAAGATTGAGAGCAATTCGGCTCAAATACGTTGTAAATCGGGTTTCGGTCTGCCGATAGCTGGACAGGGAACGAAATGCCCGAAAAAATGTTTCCTGAGTAATTTCTTGTGCATCTTCAGGACTGCCTGTTTTGTAGGAAATCAGCCGATAGACGGGATGCCAGCAAGCAGTGACGAGTTCGCCCAGTGCTTCACGGTCTCCTGTTCTGGCTTTCGAGATCAATTCATCTTCCGTCGGCATCCATTCACCTGCTTTTCCCTGTTGTGCTGTAATGCGTTCATTGTAGGACGGAATGCAAGGCGGAGTCAATTCGTTAAACGAAACAAGTGCATAATAAGTAACTCTGCAGATTTGTAACGGAAATCGTGTTACTTTTTTTGCGATTCTGCGTTTGATACAGTGTAAAAACAATTTTGCCCAAAATGTAGCAGAAGGGATGAGCGAGAATGAAAAAAATAGCAATAATGCTTTTGGTGCTGATTATTGTGCTAACACCGATGGTTTTGGCCGGCAATGTGGAAAATCAGTTGAAAAACGCAGTGATTGGCACGGAAATCAGAGCAGAAGGACGACCATTGCAGGAATTTTTGGACCAATTGCATGAACAGACGGGTGTGGAATTGGTGGCTGTGCCCGAGGTATCCGCCATGAAAATAGATATGATTGCTGCGGCAGGTCAGACATTGGAACAGGTGTTGGCTGAACTGAACCGCAAATATGCCTTGGTGGGAAAAATAAACCCGGCCAAAACGGCAATTGTTTTAATACAGGGAGCGCAGCGTTTTGACAGTGCTTATGCAGGAAAAACCATGCCGAACGCTGCTCCCATGACTCGTGAAATGAAAATTGGTCCTGCAATGACGCCGCCAGGAGTGCCCCGTCCTATCCAATGGAATACGGAAGAGTATAAGCATCGGGTCGACAATAGTTTTCAGGATGCAATCAGTACGCCGCTCTCTACGTTTTCGATCGATGTCGATACTGCTTCGTACAGCAATGTGCGGCGCTTCATCAATACAGGCGCTTTGCCGCCGGCTGACGCGGTAAGAACGGAGGAAATGCTAAACTACTTCTCATACAATTATCCCAAACCCACAGGGGAACACCCTTTCTCTGTGAATACTGAATTGAATGATTGCCCGTGGTATCCTGGACATAAGCTGGTGCTCGTGGGAATTCAGGGGCGACAGGTACTGGCGGAACAGCTTCCTCCAAGCAATTTGGTATTTCTGATTGATGTTTCCGGTTCCATGGCCGCACCCAACAAGCTGCCCTTGTTAAAGACTGCATTCAAGCTTCTGGTACGGCAACTGCGGGAACAGGACAACGTGGCGATTGTTGTTTATGCCGGAGCAGCCGGCTTGGTGCTGGAGCCGACGAGCGGCAGCGACAAGGCGAAGATCATCGAAAAGATAGACGGCTTGCAGGCAGGTGGCTCGACGGCAGGAAGTGAAGGGCTCAAGCTGGCCTATAAGGTTGCCAGGGAAAGAATGAACCCAGCCGGCAATAATCGGGTCATTCTTGCCACTGATGGCGATTTCAACGTAGGTCCGTCCAGCGAAGGCGAACTGACGCGCATGATCGAAGAATACCGAAAAGATGGTGTTTTTCTCAGCGTACTCGGATTCGGCATGGGCAATATCAAGGACAACAAAATGGAAATGCTTGCAGATAGGGGAAACGGCAATTACGCATACATCGACAATGCCATGGAGGCCAAAAAAATAATGGTTTCTCAGATGGCAGGCACATTGTTCACGATTGCCAAAGACGTGAAAATTCAGGTTGAATTCAATCCTTCTCAGGTAAAGTCATATCGTCTCATCGGGTATGAGAACCGGGTGATGGAGAACAGGGATTTCAACGATGATAAGAAAGATGCGGGTGACATGGGAGCCGGCCATTCGGTTACCG
>CAZXCC010000275.1:2741-3937 GCA_964638945.1 uncultured Veillonellaceae bacterium
ATCGCCTACTCTCAGTTCCATCTGGTCTCCCTTTTTCAAGAAATGGGGTGGCTGCATGGCGGCGCCGACTCCTGCAGGTGTTCCGGTAGCAATGATATCACCCGGTTCTAAAGTCATTCCGGCAGAGATCGTTGCGATCAATTCGGCAATTTTGAAGACAAAGTCGTTGGTATTCGCGTTTTGCCGAATTTCACCGTTGACCTTCAGAGAGATTGGCAGGTTTTCCGGATCCGCTACCGCGCTTTTATGGACAAGATACGGTCCCATAGGAGCAAAAGTGTCAAGTCCTTTGCCACGGTGCCATTGAATATGAAGTCTTTGCAGGTCTCTGGCAGTCACGTCATTCATGATGGTGTAGCCGAAAACGTATTCAAAAGCCTTTTCTTTTGGAATGTAAGTGCCTTTGCGACCGATGACGACTGCCAGTTCGACTTCATAGTCCAGTTCCTGGGTTACCTGACTGTGACTGTTGACAATATCATTTGGACCAATCACGGTAGTGGGTGGTTTGGTGAATATGACGGGATATTTTGGAACAGCGACATTCGCATCTTTGGTTTTATCAAATTCCATGGCATGTTCGGCATAATTTTTGCCGATGCAAAAAATGTTTTTGCGTGGCCGGGGGATGGGAGCCATGATTTTGACATCGGAGAGCGGAATCCTGGGGCAGGCATTTTCATCTGAGAATAACTTGTGAACGATGTCCAGGGCGTTTTGACCCTGATCAAGCAATTCAAGCATGCTGGCGGGTAAGGTCGATGTTTTCAAAACTTGACGCTCTGCTTCAACAAGGGGAATAACGGCGTCTTTACTTGAGGTTAGGACGCCAATGGCTACCGTGCCATTTTTTTCATAAGTGAGGAAATACATTCTTTTAGCCTCCTATTTTATGGTTTTTACTGCTTTGCTGAAGCCGTTCTTGATATTGGGGAATTGATTCAAAGGGTGAATAGCAGACCAGAGGAACCATAAAAATGTTTTGACATGGAGCGCTCTTATTCCTGCAAAAGAAAAAACTGCGAAGAAATTACGGGATTCACTCGTCAACTTTTTCCCTCAATTCCAAGGAAAATGCTATACTATATACATATACTGATAGTGTTGGAAAATTTTTAACATGCTCTTGATTTTCCCAGGTAGATCTGATAAATTAATAACGTGAGATAAATAATAATTATCCATTAATAAATATA
>CAZXCC010000276.1:0-3924 GCA_964638945.1 uncultured Veillonellaceae bacterium
ATATGCCTTGATGAGCAAAGCATCTTCAACCATTACCGCAAATTTCACAACCGGCTTAACAATATCCACTATGTTGATTTCCTGGTCTCCCAGTTGCCGCAACCCCAGTTCCCTGCAGGAAGCTATCGTCGTCTCCTGTTTGACTTGTCCAGAAATATATAAAACTGGAACTGAATCCAGCCACTGACCGATAACACCAGTAAGAGTATTTGTTCCACCAGGGCCGCTTGTAACGGATACTACAGCCAGTTTTCCTGAATATCGAGCATAGCCTTCTGCACTGATTGCAGACGCCTGTTCGTGTTGGTTGCAAAAATAGCTCAGTCCTTCTTGTTTTCCTATCGAATCATTAATATGCATGGCTCCGCCACCGGAAATCATGAAAACATGTTTCACACCATACTTAACCAGCCACTGTGCGATATAATCACTGACTTTAATATTCAAAATCGTACTCCTCTGTAGTCGTGAAGATGTTTCATCAAAAACTTTATTTCCTCTTCCCCCATCCCCGGATACACTCCCACCCAGAACGTCCGTTCCATCACCGTTTCCGTCACCGGCAGTTCACCGATGCAACGGTATTGTTTTGACCTCTCCCGCCTCATCTCATCGAAGCAGGGATGCTTCGTCAGGTCCCCCGCAAACAGCATCCGAGTCTGGATACCGTTTTGTTCAAGATACTGTACGACTTCGTTGCGGGAAAACGGCGCTTCCGGCCGCAATGTCAAAACAAACCCAAACCAGCTCGGTTCGGAACCTGCCGCCGGCTCCGGCAGGATGAAGTATTTTTCCAGCTCCTGCAGTCCGTCACGCAACAGCTGCCAGTTCTTGCGTCGCTTCTCGATGAAGTCCGGCAATTTCTGCAGCTGAGCGCAGCCGACCGCAGCCTGCATCTCCGTAGCTTTCAGGTTGTAGCCGAAATGCGAATAGACATATTTATGATCGTAACCTTGCGGCAGGTCTCCATACTGCCGACTGAAACGGTTTCCGCAGAGGTTGTCGGCTCCCGGCGGACAGCAGCAGTCCCTCCCCCAGTCGCGCAGGGAGTTGATGATGCGGTGCAGTTCCTGATCGTTGGTATATACGGCGCCGCCCTCCCCTGTCGTGATGTGGTGCGCCGGATAAAAGCTCGAGGTCCCGATGTGACCGATCGTCCCGGTATAATGCCAGTTTCCGTCCAGAAAATATTTCGACCCCAATGCATCACAATTATCTTCGACGAGCCATAACCCATGCCTGTCACAGAAAGCTCTCACAGCGCGAAGGTCGATCGGATTGCCGAGGGTATGGGCGAGCATGACCGCCTTTGTCTTTTTCGACAAGGCTGCTTCCACCTGCGTGACATCAATATTATACGATGGCAAAGTGATATCCACAAACACCGGCACAGCACCGTATTGAACGATCGGCGACACAGTGGTCGGAAAACCGCAGGCTACGGTGATGACCTCGTCGCCTCGGCAGATCCGGCGTTCTTTCAGTTCCGGCACAGTAAGCGCCATAAAGGCAAGCAGGTTTGCCGAAGATCCCGAACCGACCAGTGAGCAATAATTAATCCCCAAAAACGTTGCCAATTCCCGTTCGAACTGCTCTGCATATCGCCCGGCAGTCAGCCAGAAATCCAGTGAAGCATCCACCAGATATTCCATTTCGGTTGCATCGAACACGCGCCCGCCATACGGAATGCGGTCCCCGACTGCAAAAGTCTTTTTCTCTCCATATATTCCCTCATGATAGTTCCGTACGGCCGCCAATACAGCGGCACGGAGCTTTGCTTCCATCTGCTTTTTGCTCATGAATTCTCCGCCATCGCTTTTTCATACTCGTGAATCTGACCGAGGGTGACTTGTCGCATATCCAAACCCTGCTGCCAAGCCCGGGTCCATTCTACGACTTCTGCCAAAGCCTTTTCCAGGGCCCAGCAGCAATTCCAGCCCAATCGGCGCCTCGTCTTTGCGCAGTCCAGTTTCAGCGACAGTGCTTCGTGCGGTTGCTGCCCGTTTTGCATGATCTCAAAGCGGGCTTCCGGTCCCCACAGTTTGCAAAACGTCCGGACGACCCATTCCACCGTCTTTGTCCCATCTTCCGCCGGTCCGAAATTCCAGCTTTCCGCATAGGGCGAACCGGCTTCGTAGAGTTTTTCCGCCAACAGCAAATAACCGCCCAGTGGTTCCAGCACATGCTGCCAGGGACGGATGCCACGAGGATTCCGCACGATAATGGGTTCCGCGTTTGCCAGAGACCGGATGCAGTCAGCCAGCAGCCGGTCAGCCGCCCAGTCGCCTCCGCCGATTACGTTGCCGGCACGGGCCGTGGCAACCGCCACCCTGTGTTTTTCAAAGTCCGCCGCATTAAAAAAGGATTGCCGGTACGCTGCCGTAACCAGTTCTGCACATGCCTTGCTGCTGGAATACGGGTCATTTCCGCCGAGCCTGTCGTTTTCGCGGTAACCCCAGTCCCATTCGTGATTCTCATAGCATTTGTCCGAAGTCACGTTGACGACGGCTCTGACGCTGTCACATTGCCGAACGGCTTCCAGCAGGTTGACGGTGCCCATGATGTTGGTGTCATAGGTTCCTGCCGGTTCCCGGTACGATTCCAGCACCAATGACTGTGCAGCCAAGTGGATGACGATTTCCGGGTCGGCCTTCCGCATCGCGTCGATCAAATTTTGTCTGTCGCGCACATCGCCATGCAGGGAATGCAGGGTCCGCTCCAGACCCGCAAGTTCGTACAAATTCGGCCGGGTCGGCGGTTGCAGTGCATAGCCGGTCACGGAGGCCCCCATGTCGGCAAGCCACAGCGACAGCCAGGCTCCTTTAAAACCGGTATGTCCGGTAAGAAACACCCTTTTCTTTTGCCAAAACTCCCGGTTCAATCCTGCCACACCTTCCAGGGGGCATTGCCGCTCTGCCAATATTTTTCGAGGGTCACTTTATCCCGCAGCGTGTCCATGGGCTGCCAGAAGCCATAATGTTTAAACGCCACCAACTGTTCATCGCGGGCCAGGTTTTCCATCGGTTCCCGCTCCAGTATCGTCGCATCCCCCGGGATATAATCCAGCACTTCCGGCTCCATGACAAAGAACCCGGCATTCACCCAGGCACCGTCACCGCGCGGCTTCTCGTAAAAATCCGTAACCACGTCGCGATATCCCAGTCCCAGGGCTCCGTAGCGCCCGCTCGGCTGGGTCGCCGTCACGGTGGCCAGTTTGCCGTGGCTCTGATGGAACTCGACGGAGGAGCGGATATCCACGTCTCCGAGGCCGTCACCATAGGTCAGCAGAAACGGCTCGTTCCCCACATATTTTCGAATCCGTTTGATCCGTCCGCCTGTCATCGTTTCGATGCCAGTATTGACCAAAGTGACTTTCCAGGGTTCCGCCTGGTGTGTATGGATCACCTGTTGGTTTTCACTGCTGCGAAAATCAAAGGTGACATCGGACTCATAGAGAAAGTAATGCGCAAAATATTCTTTGATGCAGTATCCTTTATAACCCAGGCAGATGATAAAGTCGTTGTAGCCAAAATGCGAATAGCTCTTCATGATATGCCACAAGATCGGTTTTTCACCGATTTCAATCATAGGTTTCGGTTTCAGGTGGGACTCTTCACTGATCCTCGAACCGAATCCTCCCGCCAGGATGACTACCTGCACGCGCTTCTCCCTCTTCCCTGCAAACAGTTCAATGCAAATGTAATATATATTATTCAACACAAATTGTCGAATTCATGCTAAGAATGTGCCATTCTGCAAAAAAACCGCCGGAGAATTTTCCAGCGGTTTTTTATTTGGCTGTGAGTACTCAATAAGCCGGGTCCTGTACCGCTTGCGCGGCGGCGATCATCTGTCTGGGCCGACGGTTACCCGGCGGCTCTAGCGACGCAACCCGGAAGGTTCAGCGGGCCGCTTCATCCCTTC
>CAZXCC010000277.1:0-3852 GCA_964638945.1 uncultured Veillonellaceae bacterium
TGATCCCATCTGGCATATTCCCTGTCCGCATAATACTTCATGCAACTCCCATTTTCCTTCGTGAATATGGTTGCCGATTTTACATCCCGCAGCTACCCTCACGAGGTGGCAGCTGAAGTTCCCATCCGTATCGTTCCCTGTGAGCAAGTGCTTTAAAGATACGCCGGCAAATGCTGGATGTTCATTCCACGGAAAATCGCCAATTTTTCTATTTCCATCCTTAAAAACAATTTCCCCTGATTCGCAATATAACTCTTGAGTGGGTCTCATATTCATGCCTCCATTCATCATCTTTATGTATAGTATGAATGAAGGCGCTGAAGATTGATTGTATTTTATTGCGAAGTTTTTGCACGGCGAAAATATTGCGGAATTACAAAATTCCCCAATATATTGGCTATTTTTTCAATACAAAGTTCGGCGATAGTTCTTGCCAATTCGCCATCTTTTTCGCTAAGATATCTTTGCTTTGCTGATCTTCTTTCATTGCAACAAGTTCCCAATCCATTTCATCCAGCGCCGTAACTACCTCAAGCAATTTTTGGTATGGGATGGTAATGATATGCATGCCGGGTGGATATACTTTGCGCCGCTTCATGCCGTGGTGCATTCCGGTTATACAAAAATTCACCTTGCCGCTAACGTAAGGGTAGGCATATGTCCATGCGCAACTAAGAACACTTGATGTTTTTGATTCCCATAAGTCACCGGAAATATAACTGGTTGCCCTCATAATTATATCGGCCTGATCGGTATTAGCAACAACGATGACCAGGTCAGGATCAAAATCACAAATCGCCACGGGACAGAATACTGCAAAATTGTGCGCACCTTTTACCAATGTTGGAATTAGGTTATATAACCTTGCATTGGGCGCTGGCGTTTTGAATACCCCAAAATCGTATCCTGCTTGCCCGCTCGCTCCGAGAGGTGGTTTGTCAATCATCCCTAGCACCATCTTGCCAAAACAATTATCATCATCTTTTGTCATGAAGAATTTTCTGCCTGAGTCCTGCGCTTCACGAACAAATTGGCAAAAAGACAGGTTCTTGTCAATGTGTTCTACACCTTGCGGCTGGCTGTAACAAAGTTTAATAGCTACCGCCGGAAATTTGAGTCCCAGCTTGTGAAACACGTTCTTTGCTTTCTCATCCAACATTACTGTACCGCCTTTTTCGTTCAAAATGTTTTCGCGTTCGTTTTTTCATGAACTTCCGTCCGAAAGACATGTAATAATAAACAATATATTTTATCAATTCTATTATATGGACTTTTGTTTGAATTTGCACAAAAAAAATGAACCCCCTTATTCATTGCTTCGAGTGAAATTCATGGCTGGCAACGAAAATTTGCAAATGAAAGAAAACATTCTTCTGTTATGGACTATTCGTTCCATATGTGGTATTATCTTGTCGGGGTGATTAGCATCGCACGGCCAAAAGAGTTTGAAACAGATATTGCCTTGCAAAAAGCCATGGCTACATTTTGGTCTAAAGGGTATGAAGGAACCAGCGTCGACGACCTGGTTGAATCGATGGGCATTAGCCGGTCGAGTTTATATCAGTCTTTTGGCACCAAACAGGATTTGTTTCTTCAAGCATTAAACTATTATATGGCACTGACTGATAAAAAGCGGGGTGCTGTACTCGCTAACGCTCAATCAGCCCTTCAGGGAATGTCTGCATTTCTTCATGGCGTCATTAATTTTTTGCTTGATCCCCACCATCCCTGCGGCTGTTTCTTTACCAACACGGCAACAGCTCTTGGCACGCTTGACCAACCCATCCATCATGCAATAACACGCGGCTCGAAAAAAATGGAAACCGATTTCTATCATTTTTTTCATCAATGCCAGTTGCGTGGCGACCTATCTGCGGAAAAGGATCTCCAGGCTATTGCAATTTATTTTGTAGGAGTCGTACGCGGGATAAGTGTTCTTGCCAGAATCGATAAGAATCAATCCGAATTGGAATCCATCGTGAAAGTGAGCCTTCAAGTTCTCGAATAATATCTTGAACAATATTTTTTTGTGCATTTGGGAATAAACAGTTCAAAATTTGCCTGACGGCAAACTTCTTCTAGTTTGGTTTGCTATTTCGGGACTGTTCATTCCAAAAACAAATTATGGACAGGTGGTGGTTTTTCATGTTTACCTAGCTCCGCAAGTCTCAAGAAATAGAAACGCCTGCATTATCATGATGACAAAAAGGAGTGTTCCTATGAAATCAATTTTAGATTCTGTCAAGCTAGGGAAACTATCATTAGCAAACCGGATTGTTCGAAGTGCAACATATGAAGGCATGGCAAAGGATACTGGAGAGATTACTCCCCAGTTGCTAAAAATCTATTCTGACCTGGCTGCCAATAAAATAGGATTGATTATAACCAGTGGAGCTTATATTATGTCTGAAGGCAAGGGGATGCCCGGAATGTTGGGAATCCACGACGATTCCCTGATAAATGGGTACCGTCAGTTAACCGATCAGGTTCACTTATGTGGCGGCAAAATTATCATGCAGCTGATTTTTTGCGGTACGCAAGGATTTATTGATGTACCCAATGTCTACAGTCCATCGGCTGTTCCCGAAAAGCTCACAAAGAGAACAGGCAAGGCAATGCGTATGGAAGATATCGGCCTGTTAAGAGAAGCTTTCGTCGATGCTGCCGCAAGAGCAAAAAAGGCGGGCTTTGACGGAATCGAAATCCATTCGTCCGCAGGATTTCTATTGAGCCAATTTTTAACCCCCTACTATAATCGCAGAAATGATGCGTATGGCGGAGGCGTTGAAAATAGGGCGCGCCTCCTTTTTGAAATCTGTGACGCCATTCGCGAAAAAGTGGGGGAAGAGTTCGTCGTACTCGTCAAAATCAATTGCGCCGACTTTATTGAGGAAGGCTTTTCATTCGAAGACAGCGTATATGTCTGCAGTCAACTTGTTTCCAAAAACGTTGATGCCATAGAAATAACAGGCGGTATCGCTGCTGTAAGAGAAATAACTTCTGTAAGGAAAGACATTCTTTCCCCCGGTCAAGAATCATACTTTGCTGAACATGCCGCAAAAATTGCTGCCGAGGTTTCTGTCCCGGTTATTTTGGATGGAGGCAATCGGTCGTTGGAAGTGATGAATCAGCTGGTCAATCAAACCAACATTTCGTTTTTTGCCATGTGCAGACCGTTCATTGCAGAGCCTGGTCTGGTATCTCGGTGGTATGAAGGAGATACCAGGAAAGCAAGATGCATATCCTGTAATAAGTGTTCCTCGTTTTGCGGAACATATTGCAAGAATTTTGTTACCACGCAGGAAAATGGATGGAAATGATAAAATACCACGTCCGTTAAAGAAGTATCCCCGGCTTTTTAAAGCCGGGGATACTTCTTTTCATCATCAAAAGGAGGACATCCGAATGGATGAATAAAGTTTATCAAATACGCGAGATGGAATTGCATATATCACATCGTGTTTATACCAAAATATCCCGTAAAGAAATATATGGGAAACTGCGCAGCGATATTGGTCATATTGTGTATTTCTTTATCACAAACGACCGGTGGAACTCGGATGCAGCTCCGCTCATTGTCAACGCAGACCTGCCGCTGGAAGCAGTATCTAAAATCGCCATGAGCCGGGAAGAGTCCAATCTGTACAATCTGATCATCGTAGTGAAGGATGGACAATATATCGGAGCCGTATCCATCATGAAACTGCTGAACAACATCACCGAGCTGCAGGTTTTATGCGCTCACAATTCAAATCCGCTGACAGGACTGCCGGGGAATCT
This sequence comes from uncultured Veillonellaceae bacterium, assembly GCA_964638945.1. Lineage (GTDB taxonomy): Bacteria > Bacillota > Negativicutes > UBA1444 > UBA1444 > CAZXCC01. Next base: position 3,781 of record CAZXCC010000277.1, read on the forward strand.
GGTCATTGAAGAACACCTGCAAGGCTTTTGTTGAATGAAGCCGAGTTTGCCGTTCTATATCTTGACCTCAAC
>CAZXCC010000278.1:0-3827 GCA_964638945.1 uncultured Veillonellaceae bacterium
TAATTACTCAAATGCGCGACGAAATGATTTTCGCTATTTTTTCCATCATTTCCGCGTCCAGATATGTTTTTTGGTTGCGATCATATCCACTTTCGATAAAAATCAGCGTATCTTTTTTCCGAAACCACAGTTGACTGGGAGGATTCTCCGGCGTGGCGCTCTTGGGACCCCAAAAAGCATACTCCATTCCTTTATAATCCTGGCAACGAAAATCCTTGTAATACATTTCATAATCGCTGCCTCTCAATACCTGGACCATCAAGACTGCTTGTCCGTCAGAATTCGAATACGTCAGGTCATACGCTTCCCCGCTCTTTTTCGAATCAATGGATTTCAGCATCAAATTGGCCTGCCCCGTAACGGTTTCCACCTCTTTTACGGAAAGATACCTGCTGTAATCTGCATCACCGGGTTTCGCGCTGCAGACTCCGGTTCCCAATAAAAACAAACAAAGAACGGCAATGAAGAAACCTTTTTTCATAGCAAACTCCTTCTACTCACAGAATACACATCGTTTCAGGTAAAGTTCCACACAACAGGCAAGTTCCCCTGCTTCCCCCAAACATCACAACAGCCATGGAACCATGGAAACGATGTTCCCATGGTTCCATGGCTGCTTTTCCAAAAACCGGCAGCGCCTTGATCAGAGGACTCCCGGCGGATTAAAAAACATTTTGTCTGCTACGATTGCCACCGGACCGATGTAGTTCACTTTCTGCATAATGGAACTTGTAGTGAACATCCCTTCCCGATAGCTTTCAAGATGAATTGCCTTGTAACTTTCCACGAAGCGGCGGAAAAGACTCGGATTTTCAAACGCCTTACCGAACAGCAGCACCTTTTGGGGAGAAAGAATCGTCACTGCATTCCCGAGAGAAATCGCCAGGGTATCAATGATTGAATCCATGTAATCCCGAATCGCTGCGTCCTGCACATCGGCATATTCGAAAATATTCTCCACGTCCAGTTTCTCGAGATTGCCTGACAATCGCCGCAGCAATTCCCCGGATTGCTCTTTTTCCGCAATTTCCCTGATTTTCGCATATACGGCTTCCTTGCAGGCGATGGTCTCGATACAGCCGCGTTTGCCGCAACGGCACAAACGGCCGTTCCTGTCCACAATAAAGTGTCCCAGCGAGGAAGATTTGAAGTTTTCTCCCACGTAAATCTCCCGGTTGATCACGACGGCAGAGCCGACACCCGGTCCCCATTTTACGAAAAGCATGTTATCGATATCCCGCGATTTTCCGTAGAGAATCTCGCCCAACACCGATGCCCTTACATTGTTGTCCACCAAAACCGGCAGGGAAAGCTCGGTCTCGATAATGTCCTTGATCGGCACTTCTTCTTTCCATACGGCATACGCCGATTTGCTGACGCCGTTGGCGACATCCACAGCGCCGATGATGCCGACTCCCACACCGAGGATATCTTCTTTTTTCAGATTGGCTTCCCAAAGCATTTTAATGCATTCATGGATCAAATATTGTATATACGCTGTCGGTGCAATGAGGCTATCGGTTTGAATTTTCCGGACCAATATGCTGTCGCCTTTCAGGTCGGCGATATTCAGGTAGGTGTAATCCGGTTCGATATTGATGCCAATGATGTATTTGTAGCGGAAATTGATGTCAATCAGCATTTTTTTCCGCCCGGCGCGTTTTTCTTCCTCTGCTTCCCCTTTTTCGACGATCATGCCTTCCCGAATGATTTCATTGCACAAAATGGTCACCGCCGCAGGGGTCAGTTTCAAAATGGCCGCTATATCTTTTCTTGACATAGCGCCATTCGCATTGAGTAATCGTAAAATAGTCAATTTATTGTTGGTCCGGACATCCACCAAGTTGATTCCTGTTTTTCCCATCCGTTAACTCCTCCGATAGCGGCGATACTGACTCTTTTATCAATCACACTGGCCATTTGGGCATGCGCGGATCGAAGACAGTTTCATTCCAGATTATATCAGCATTATGCACTAATTCCCATTGCTGGAAAATAAAATTCGCCAGTCAGACCAAACCTCTGTACATTGCGGCGATGAGGTCCTCGTCCATCGGCACCGGGTTGTTCAACATGTTCGGGTGTAGACTGAGCCGGGCCAGTTCCGGTATGGCGCCCTCGGCAATCCCCGCATCTTGCAGCGTTATTTTCATGCCCATGGCTTTTTTCATTTCCAGAATACGGTCCGCCATGTCGGAAGCATCCGCAAAATCCAGCATTCGGGCAAACCGGTGAAGCCGGCCTCCTTCAGCTTCCGCGTTGATTCTTGTGAAAGAGTCGAGTGTAAATGCACAAGCCTCGCCATGGGAAATGTGATACACATTGGTCAATGGAAAAGAGCAGGCATGACTTCCGGCAGTCTTGGGCAAACCAAACGCCAACCCTGCCATGACCGAAGCTTCGCTTAGCTTCTCTCTCGCAGCCAGGTTTCCGCCGTCATGGTATGCGTCCAGCAAATGGTCGAAGCACAGTCTGGCCGCATGCAACGCCATAGCATCGCAAATCGGTTGGTGGTTTTTACTCCAGAATCCTTCCAGAGCATGAGACAGCACATCCAGCCCCGTGGCGGCCGTGATGGCCGGCGGTACGGTCAACGTCAAGGCCGGGTCGATAATGGCGCACTGCGGAAAGAAATTATCCGAAACCAGCGGCGCTTTCACACCGCGCTGCGGATCGGAAAGCACGGCTACCGGTGTGACTTCACTGCCGGTTCCGGAAGTGGTAGGAATCGCAATAAGAGGGATCGATTCCTTGCCCAGCTTCATTCTTCCGCTGTGAAATTCGACCACCGAGTACGGCGTTTTGCACACCGAGCAGGCTGCTTTGGCGCAATCCAGCGAACTGCCGCCGCCCAAAGCCACGACAAACTCAATATTCTTGTCACGGATGATCCAGGCACAGTCATCGACATTGCCGACAGTCGGGTTGGGTGTAATATCGGAGAACACTTCAGTGATCCGACCCTGAGAATATTCCATAATCTTGGCCGCAACCCCATTTTTTACAAAAATAGGGTCACTGACAAGCAAGCCGTGCATGAGGTTCATATCCGCCAAAATAGCGGCCAGATCCTTAATCCGGTCCGAGCCGAAAATCAGTTTGACCGGTTGAGAATAAGTCCAGTCCATCTTATTCACTCCCCGTAGATTTCATTCTCGATCTGGGCTACTTTTTGCCCGGCCTTTTTCAGAAACTCCTGCCGCCACTCCTCAAGACCTTGCGTAAATTCAGTGTGCAAAAATGCCTCCACCATATCGATGCCCATGATTTCAGCCGTAATCCAGCCGCCCATGGTCAAGATGTTGGCGTTATTGATGGCACGGCATTTGGTTGCGCTGTACACGCTCTCCGCCACAGCCGCATAAACTCCCTTGAATTTATTGGCGACAATGGCCATCCCCATGCCAGTCCCGCAAATCAGGACCGCGCGTTCCACTTCGTGATTCTGGATTTTTTTCGCCACCACCGGCGCCACTTCAAAAAAAGGAATTCCCTGCTCAAAATTCTGCGTGCCGCAGTCCTGCACCTCATGGCCCTGTTCCTGCAAATGTTTTTTTATCGCTTCTTTCAGGAAAAATCCTGATTTGTCTGATCCGATAGCCAGCTTCATCATTTGTTTCCTCCCTGTTTTTTCATGGCGACAACGTGCAAAGCCGCTTGGGCGATATCTTCCGGCGTCATTTTATATTTTTTCAACAGATAGTCAGTCTTGGCGACCTCTCCGAAATGGTCCCGTATGCCGATGGCATGCACCGGAGCCGGGCATTCCGCCGACAAGACCTCGCACACAGCCGAGTTCAGCCCGCCGATGATGTTATGGTTCTCAC
>CAZXCC010000279.1:0-3815 GCA_964638945.1 uncultured Veillonellaceae bacterium
AGAAAAGAACGACCGAATGGGGAGTTGAGTGGAAACATTGCGATATTCAGGGATAATCTTTGATTTTAACGGCACGATGTTCTTCGATACGGAGAAAAATGAAGCCGCATGGCAAGCATTTGCCGGTCAGTATTGCCACCGGCGTTTAACACCAAATGAGTTTCGGCAGCAAGCCCATGGCAGAACCAATCAATCCCTTCTGGAATACCTGCTGCAGCGTCAACTTACTCCTCTCGAAAGTTATGAACTGTCCGAAAAAAAAGAAGTCATCTATCGAGATATGTGCCTTCAGGATAAATCAAATTTCCACCTTGCACCCGGCCTGATAGAACTGCTGGAATATCTTTGCGAGAATCAAATCCCGCGAAATATCGCCACTGCAGCGCAAAAAAACAATGTTGATTTTTACATCCGGAATTTTCAGCTTGGAAAATGGTTTGATCTGGACCGGATCATATACGATAACGGAACTTTTCCTGGAAAACCCGCTCCGGATATTTACCTGCTGGCAGCCGAAAAAATCGGAATGAAACCGTCACAGTGCATCGTGATTGAAGATGCCATATCGGGAATCCAGTCTGCACGGGCTGCAGGAGCAGGGAAGATTATCGCTATCGGTCCAGAATCCGACAGAAAACATTTGCTCCAGGAAGATGCCGTATCTTTATTCATCAGAGATTTCACCGAATTTGACCGGACGCTGCTTCAGGCAAACGAACGATAATAATATTCGAAAGATTAATATTGAAAGGCGTGCATCATTATGTGTGTTAGGGAATCAGCTGAAAAAATCAAAGACCAACTAATATCCTGGCGAAGAGAAATACACGCTCATCCTGAGGTTGCCTGGGAAGAAACCCAAACCGGCGATATGGTGGCGAGCCTATTGGAGAGCTTCGGCATAGAAGTCAAAAGAACCGCCAATACAGGTGTGCTCGGATTGCTTTCCGGAGGAAGAACAGGGAAAACAGTGGCACTGCGCTCTGACATGGATGCTCTCGCGATTGCCGAAGCAAACGATATCCCGTATAAATCCAAGAATCCCGGAGTTATGCATGCCTGCGGTCATGACGGTCACACCGCCATGCTTTTGGGTGCCGCAAAAATATTAAGTCAAATGCGAAATGATATCAGCGGTACAGTAAAGTTTATTTTTCAGCCTGCCGAAGAAATCGGCCTTGGTGCATTAAAGCTGATTGACTCCGGTGTTATGGAAGGAGTCGATGCACTTCTGGGAGTCCATCTGTGGCCTGATTTGTCCAGTGGCAAGGTTTCCCTGGTTCCCGGTCCCAGAATGGCATCCGCAGATAAAATAAAGATCACCGTCAGGGGAAAATCAGGACATGGTTCCATGCCCCATCAGGGAATTGATGCCATACTTGCCGCCTCCGCGATAATAATGAACCTCCAGTCCATCAGCAGCAGGGAAATTTCTCCGCTCGAACCTGCGGTCATAACCATCGGAAAGGTCATTGGCGGAACCAGTTGGAATATTACTTGCGATGAAGTGACGTTGGAAGGAACGACCCGCTGTTTCAGCCATGAAGTCAGAAAAAGTTTTCCTTCCGTAATCGAAAGAGTTGTCAAGAATACCGCAGCTTCTTTCAGGGCACAGGCCGAACTTGACTACATCCCCATCGTTGCCCCGTTGATCAACGATGCTTTTGTCGCCCAAACAGCAGCTGCTTCGCTGCAAAAACTTTTTGGCAACAGCGTGGTGGGTGAAATCGAAAAAGTTATGGGCGGCGAAGACTTTTCCTTCCTGTGTGAAAAGTCTCCCGGCGCCATGGCCTTTGTCGGGACAGGCAACCCAGAAAAGAAAACCGATTACCCTCTTCATAATGACAAGTTCAATATCGATGAAGATGTCCTGCCGATCGGCTCCGCATTATATGCTCAATTTGCCCTGGATTTCTTAAAATAGCATTCTTTCCCGGCATACGCAAATAGCCATCCCCCGGCCAAACCGGGAGATGGCTATTTGCGTTATTTATTGTCTTTCTATATTTTCCCCATCAAATCCATTTTTATAATAATGCTTTTCAAGCAGATGCATAAGAGGAACTCCCAACCCATAACACGCGATAAATTCTCCGGCAGCAACAAATAACAACGTAATAATGATCGGTAGATTTGCGACAAAATTGAGCAAGATTCCTACATAAACTGCGTTCAAGACTACTGGAGGCAACGGCGCCAGATACTTGTTTGGCATTTTTCGGGTGATAATTGCCGCCAGAAGGGTGACAAGGGGTCCCAGAACCATATCATAGACACCTTGCCCGACAAAAATATTTGCTATGAAACAACCCACAAACAACCCTGGAACGGCAGCAGAGATAAAGTACGGCATCACAGTCAGCGCTTCGGCAACTCTTACCTGAATCTCCCCAGAACTTATCGGCGCGAGAAAGATTGTAAGTGCGGCATACATCGCGGCAATTACAGCGGCTTCTGCAATATAATGAAGTGATTTGAAACGAGATGTATTCATGCTTCCCTTCATCCTGTCCAGCATTGGGTATACGAAAACAATTCTATCTACATAAGTTTTTACCTCTTTCTTATCAAGAAAACGAACATACACGATCCCCTTTTCTTGCTCATCTCAGCAAGATTTTTTGTTTCCGACTCAAATCCCTTGTTATAGCGATCACTGGTATTGCATTTTTTTCCTGTTATATCCAGCTAAAGTGATATCCCTACAAAACAAAAACGTCCTCTTATCATGAAAAATTATAAATCACAACGATCAATGTATATTCGCCTATTATCTATTTCAAACTTCCTTCCCGGAGAAAAGGATATGGAGAGTTTGTCTCGAAAATATCAGCAGAGAACCTGTTGTCCGTTGCTTCCTGTCCTGAAACCGAATCAGAATGGAAGGAGAGAAAAGGTATGAATATCATCAGAGTATTTGGATTGGTTGTCCTGTTTTGTGCGATGATAATGAATGTTGCCGCTGGGGAAGCGCAAAAACTCCCTGTCCCTTCGGGAACGGTCACGGCCGGAGTAGGCTCGGCCACCGCGACGGAGTATCTTCTACAGACAGCTCCCGGCAAGAGCCAGGGAGTCCTCAGGCTTGATCCGATTGGAGTTGTCGGCCCGGACGTGACATTTGAAACTCAGATTAAAATCGCCCCCGGCCCCGTAGGCGACTCAGGGATTCTTTACAGAACCAGTTATTGGGGAACCACCAATGACACATACGGTTGGTATGTAGGCATTATGAAAGGCGGCGTGCTGATCGGCTACGGATCCAACTCTTCTGTTTCGGCCTGGCATAGAATTCAATCCGTGGCGATGCCGCTATCCGCAGATGTCTGGTACAAACTGAAAGTTATTGCCAACGGCGAGAATCACAAGGTTTTTCTGAACGACAAACTGGTTCTTGAGATTAATAATCCTCGCTACAGTGATATTTCCGGCTACGCAGGCCTGAGAGTCTTCAAAATCGCTACCTCCTACAAAAACATCACAATCGAATAAACCCCACATATAATTGCAAACTCTGCACAAATTTCAAAAATGGGCTGTGGGAGAACTGATAAAAAAGTTCCCCCTCAGCTATTTTGTTTTTCAATGCGGATGGAACGGCCTTGCGCCGGGAAGGGAAAGGATTGCAGACGCCGAAGTAAATGAATATTGAATGATGTTGCTTTTTGAAGCACGAAAGAGGCTTTATCATGCGCAGAACGGAACGTGAAGTTCTTGACCCCCAATTTATGCATCAGGTACTGCAGGATGCTCGCGAAATCTACATTGCGATGAATTCAGGGGGTGCCCCTTATGTAAGTCCCGTCAATTATGTGTTT
>CAZXCC010000280.1:0-3815 GCA_964638945.1 uncultured Veillonellaceae bacterium
ATGGCAGCCATGATTTTGTATGCTATGCGGCGGCCTAAACCAGTCTTGATGAAGCCTTTGGCGAAGAGGAATGCTGATACGATCAGCCACATAGTTGTGTTGCCGAAGCCCGTGAGGATGTCGGCCGGCTTTAGTACGCCCAGTAGGCCGGCAAAGCCGAGGCTGATAAAAGCAATGGCGCCGATGGGCATGGGCTGAAGAATAAATCCGAGGATTGTCGCTACAAAAATTGCGAAAAGATGCCAGGCCTGAACTTTTAGTCCAGCCGGCGCCGGCAGGAACCAGATGATGACGCCTACGGCAACCGCGATAAGTCCGTTGCGCAGGTTTTTACTCATAGAATCATCTCCCTTTTCAAAGCTTCTTCACTCGTACCAGAGTAAATTCTACATATCTGTAAGTAATGGGTTGGTTATCCTACTTGGTTTGTGCAGATTTTATCAGTTCTTCACTAACCTGCTGCAAATCGTTTATCCTCTGGGTTATCGGTTGAGTGGCTTGAGCCTGATCCTGGGTAATAACCGTTGTCTGTTGGGCATTACTGATTCTCTGCGCGGGATATGCACTACCTGAATAAAGAACAAAACAGGGGGACGCATCTCTAATGCGCATACCTTATCTCGGCTCCGTATCGGCTGATGAATTCTTTTTCACGGCTGCTAAAACACACATACATATCAGCTGGGATTTCGCCATAGTTATCTAGAGTAGCTCTTTGCGTTTCCGCCAAATCGCCAACAGTATTGACCACAACTTTTTCAAGCTCCATCGCAGTCGCGTCGTTAGATCCAACTGTAAAAAGTCTTATCGCCATTCTCTCACTCCTTGGCAAGACCCCTTTTAGTCTCTCGACACGTCAATGGGGAGGCCTTAAAAGACCTCCCTGCTGGCTTATCTCGGTACGGTTGGTTCTGTACGAATTTTGCATTCATCCGGGCGCTAGGTTATCCTTTGCGCCTGCTTATGCTGCGCATGTAATGCAGCCTTTACTATTTGATGTACTTAACCTTCGGGTACAATTCTTTCAGGGCTGCCTCTTTACGCTCGTTAAACTTCACCTTGTTCTGCTCGAAGATATTGTTTCCCTCGGCATCGATGGAGACGATCAGCGGTCCGAATTCCTTCACCCGGCTAACCCATAGCGTTTCCGGCATCCCCAGGTCTTTCCATTGGGCATCTTCAATTTCTTCTACGCAGGTCGCGGCCACCACCGCACAGCCGGCAGGAAACACGCAATGTATTGCTTTGTGTTCCTTGCATCCAGCCTCTGTATTGGATCCCATGCCGCCTTTGCCGACGATAATCTTGACACCGGTTCGCTCAATAAATTCTTTTTCGAATTTCTCCATTCGCATGCTGGTAGTGGGTCCGACGGAAACCATCTCGTATTTATCGGCTTGCCCTTCTATTTTCCGGACGATGGGGCCGGCGTGAAAAATAGCCCCTCCTTTAAGATCCACCGGCAGCTCCCGGCCCAGTTCAATAAGTCTTCTATGCGCCACATCCCGGCAAGTGGTAATATGACCATTGAGATAGATTACGTCGCCGATTTTTATGTCTTTTAAATCCTCGTCAGAGACAGGCGTGGTCAGAATCTTTTTCATAATGCTACCCCCTCGTGTGTGCTGGACTGATAGCTCAAATCACTGTTGAACGTGATGGTTCCCCTTCTATGCGACCAGCAGCCTACATTGACCGCGCAAGAAATAACTGACGGGTGACGGGCCGAATTCACGATATTGACTCCCATAACCGAGTTAGAACCGGTTAAGCCCTGGGGACCCAGCCCAATGGAATCGATGGCTTTAACCATTTCATCCTCCAAGACAGCCGCTTTGGGGTTGGAATTATGGCTTCCGACCGGGCGCATCAAAGCTTTCTTAGCCATAAAAGCCGCCGAATCGATGGAAGTTCCGATTCCCACCCCAACCAATAACGGCGGACAGGCATTGAGCCCATAGGACGTCATCAGGTCGAGGACGATCTTCATAACCCCTTCGTAGCCTTCTCCCGGCATCAAAGTCTTTCCGCTTCCGGGGAGCGAACAGCCGCCGCCGGCCATGTACACGTCCAGTTCCAATTTATCGCTATTGGGGATGAAATCCCAATACAGCCAAGGAGAATCAGTTCCAACATTGGTTCCGGTGTTGTATTCTTCGAAAGTTTCGACCGTATTGTGACGGAGAGGCGCCTCCTCTGTAGCAACAGCCACCGCATCCTTAAGAACTTTTTTCAAATCATCTATATATGGGAATTTTGTGCCGACTCGCACGAACATTTGAATTACTCCTGTGTCCTGGCACGACGGTACATTTAATTCTGCTGCGACCTTTTGATTCTTTTCCATGCATTCATAAATCATCTTGGCCATCGGCGAAGTTTCATTCGCGCTAAGCTCTTTCAACTTAGCTGTAACATCATTCGGAAGTATTTTCCCGACTACACTCGTGAAATTTGCAACTCTACGGGTAAGTAATTCCAAAGCCGCTTGATTCTCCATGGCAAATTCCCCTTTCTCCTTTGTAACTGAAACCTATTAGTTTTCCCGGCAATTGATCAGCGGTCGACCACCCCTTCGTAAAAATTTTCCCGGTCCGCAATAGCCGGCTCACTTGTCAGATCAAGATCGACCCTGCGGCAAGCCGGAGTCGGATTTTTCCCGCAATTCAAGTATATTCCCTTTGCTAACCCAAGAAAAATTCATATTTTAAATGTTATAATTGAAGAAATCAATAGTGCCGGAGGCAACCGATGGACATACGGCAACTGGAATACTTCCAGACAGTGGCAAAATTAAGCAACATTACCAGGGCGGCCGAGCAGATGCACGTATCACAGTCCACAATCACCTTGGCAATTCAGAGGCTGGAAGATGAGCTGGATGTGCTGCTGTTTGACCGAAGTCAAAAACAGCTTTCGCTGACTGTCGAAGGCCAGGCCTTTTTGTATAATGTTTCCGATGTCTTGAATCGGTTGCAGGATGCGGTTACCGACCTCAATAACTACAAGCACCTGCAGAGGGGGTCGCTTAAGGTCGGCGTCCCGCCAATGATCGGCGCCTTTCTCTTTCCTGAAATTCTCGCCAGCTTCACCAGACTCCATCCCCAACTGCAGCTGACAACTGTCGAAGACGGCTCTTTAAACCTCCGCCAGGCCCTGGAAAGAGGTGAACTTGACGTCGCAATCGTAAACATTATCGACCCGCCCTCTTCGCTCGAGATCGTATCTTTGGTAAAGCAGCCTTTCGTGGCCTGCCTTCCGCAAGATCATCCCCTCGCAGGACGCGATACGATTTCGATGGGAGATCTGCGGGACGACGCTTTTATTCTCTTTAAAGAAACTGCTTATAACCGCAAGCTCGTTATTGATGAATGCAAAAACCACGGATTTATGCCTAATATCGTTCTTTCATCCGACCAGATCGAGACCATGAAAGCGGTGGTCAAAAAGGGCGTAGGCATCTGCTTCCTGATAGAAAAGATCGCCCGCAACTGTGACGGGATAGCAGCCATCCCGCTGGCTAACCCTTTATCCATCGAATTCGGACTGGCCTGGAAAAAGGATAAATATCTATCAAAGGCGGCGCAAGCCTTTATTGGGTATATCACCAGGGTCAGCTTCTCGAAACCCCTTCGCAAACGTCGGGGCACGCACTGTAAATGACCTGTTTTTGCTAACAATTTGGGTTTTTCAGGAAGAAGGTACCCGAACCCTACAAAAACAACAAAAAGCCCGCGAAATTCGCAGGCTTTCATCGTAGGTGGATTTGATTGGTGGAGGCGAGGGATGCATATTTACAACCACAACCAAAAGAA
>CAZXCC010000281.1:0-3810 GCA_964638945.1 uncultured Veillonellaceae bacterium
GAAATCCTCTCCAGCTCCGCACTGGGACATGCGTGCCCTTCCTCCAGCCAATGCATGAAGCGCTCCGTTTGAAGTCCGCGGGATGTCCGCGCAAAGAAACAAGGGGCAGTATTTCAGAGAAATACTGCCCCTTGTTTTCCTGTTTTCAAGTCTTGAATTTGGCTACTGCGTTCTGCAGTTCCCCTGCGGTATTTGCCAAAGCCTGGCTAGCGGAAGCAATCTCTTCCATAGATGCCGACTGTTCCTCAGTTGCCGCCGACACGCTTTCGGACTCAGCAGCATTCGTTTTGCCGATTGAGTCGATATTTTGCACCGAAAGTACTAAATCTTGGCTGCCCACGGAAATTTCCTCAATAGACTCGGAAATATCCCGAACCTGTGCAGAGAGTTTTTGAACCTCTTCGGCGATTTTCTTAAAAGTTTCACCCGCCTGGCCAACCACGGAAATCCCGCTTGCGACCGCATTACTGCTGGTCTGTGTAGCTTCCACGGCTGTCTTCATGTCTGCTTCATTCTTTTTGATCAGCTGACCAATGCGTTGCGCCGCCTGATTGGAGTCTTCCGCCAGTTTTCTTACTTCTTCGGCAACAACGGCAAAGCCGCGGCCGTGCTCACCGGCTCTGGCAGCCTCGATCGCCGCGTTCAGAGCCAATAGGTTTGTTTGACCGGCAATGCTGGAAATCAGAGTGACAATCTCGCCAATTTCCCGAGAACCGTTTGCCAGCTCGGCAATGCCTCGCTTCACGGCTTCGGAACTGCGGTCAATCTGTTCCATCTGACCGAGCGCCTGGTCGATGGATTCTTGCCCCTGCGCCGTCGAGCCTGAAGTCCCGGCAGCTATTTCAGCGATCACTTTGCCTGTCGCGGCAATTTGCTCGATGCTGGCGGACATCTCTTCCACCACGGCCGACATGCTGCTTACAGCAGTCGTCTGCGTTCCTACGCCTTTGGCGATTTCAGTGATGGATTTGGCGACTTGTTCGGAAGCCTCTGCCGACTGCTGTGCGCTGGACATCAACTCCTCACTGGCTGAGGCGACCGTATCGGCCTGGGTTTGCACGCGGAGCAGCAAACTCCTCAGTTTTTCAGCCATTTCCTGAAATGCCTTCGCCAACTGACCGATTTCATCTTGTGAGTCCACTTGCAGCCGGCGTGGTTTGAAATCCCCCTGTGCCAGTAATATAGCTTCGTCACGCATCCGAACGATGGGCGAGGCAAAGCGGTTGGCGATAAAAACAACTACCAAAGCTGCCAGAAGGATGCAAATACCGGAGACGATCAAGATAATTCGGGTCAGGGCTGCCACTTCCCGGGTTGTTTCCGCTACGGGCGCGGAAACAACGATAACCCAGCGTTGCCCGCCATCCAGATCAAACGGGAAAAAAACGCCGACACGCTCCACTCCGTCTGTAGCCAGATACTTTCCTAAAGCCGGCTTTCCAGTCTTGGCTGCAGAAAACATCTGCAACAGCCGGCTGTCCAATTCAGAAGTCACAGCCTTTACTTCCGGCGCGATTTTTTTCTCAGACAGATTCAATTTGCCAACCAGCTCTGCCCGTTTGGGATGGGCAATGACCAGGCCGTTGTCATCGGCAAGAAAGGCATAGCCGGTTTCCTTGAATTTAACGTCCTTAATCAAACCTGTCGCCCGCTCCAGCGGCAGATTTCCAGATAATACCGCAATCAACCGGTTGTTATTGATCACCGGAACGGCCAAAATTACTGCCATTTTTCCGGTAGCCCGCGAAAGCAAAGGCTCGGAAACATACGGTTTTTTTGTCTGCACTACTTTTTGGAAATATTCCCTGTCGCCAACATTGGCGTTCGTCCCGTCCGAACGTACCGTTGAGCCGTCTGGAAAAATGTAATTTACAGCGTCAAATTTTCCAATCCGTTTATGAGCCTCCACCAGAGCACCCTGCAGAACCGCTTTGTCTGTCGATTGCATGCGTTGAATCGCAGCCAGGTCCTCCAGTTGAATGATCATTTCACTCATATCCGACTGCACCTGATGCGCGTAATCTGAACTTAGGGCCAGGGCAGTTTCGTCAAGGCTATCGGAAAGAAAGCGGTTGGCGTAGTAGTAAGTCAGGCTTGACACAACGCCGAGGGAGATAAACAGCAACAGCAAAATGATTACCAACAGACGGGTCCGGATACGGGTCATACGAAACATGCTTATCCCTTCCTTTCGTTTCTTTCCATCAAAAATCTTAATGCCTCTTCCGGCGCAACCGGACGGCTCACCAAATAACCCTGGACCAAATCACACCCGCAGGCAGCCAGATAATCATATTGCTCCGTTCTCTCAACTCCCTCCGCAACCACGCTCATCTTCAGGTTCTGTGCAAACTGAATCAGGGAACGGACAAGAAACCCTTCCGCATCCGGCAAGCTATCAATGAAGGACTTGTCAATTTTCAAAGTTGTCACCGGGAATAACCGCAAATAGGTCAAGGAAGAATACCCTGTCCCAAAATCATCCAAAGCGATTCTGACGCCCAGTTCATCAAGGCTGGCAAGTTTGCGCCCGCCGTCTTCCAGAGAGGTCATCAGCGCGGTTTCCGTAATCTCCAGTTCCAGCCGCTGCGGCTCGATTCCATAGGTCAAAACGCTTTGCTTTATAAATTCAATCAGCCTGTCATCCGCCAGTTGTTTCGGCGACAGATTGACCGCCACACTCACATCGGAGTAGCCCAGGCGGACCAATTCCCTTGCAAAGCCGCAGGCTTCCTGCAACACCCATTCGCCAATCGGTACGATAAGCTGGCTGAGTTCCGCCAGAGGAATGAACCGCGCAGGAGACACCAGACCGTGTTCCGCACTATGCCAGCGCAGGAGGGCTTCAAAGCAGACCACCCTGCCATTGTCCACCCTTACCTGCGGCTGATACACAACCTTCAGTTCGTTCTTTTCCAGCGCGCGCCGCAAACTCTGGGTCAGCAGCATTTTTTCCTGCGCTTCCAGCAACATCATCGGCTCAAAAAATCGCCAGCAGTTTCGCCCGGCCTTTTTTGCCGCATACATGGCGTTATCCACTTTTTTCATCAGTTCTTCGGCACTGTATCCATCACCGGGAAAAACGACAATGCCGATGCTTGCAGACACATGCACGCTCTTGCCTGCAATGGGATACTCCTCACTCAGGCAATCGATCAGCCTGTCCGCCATGGCAGCGATTTCCGCCGTATTATCCTGGTCCGGCAGCAAAATGATGAATTCGTCACCGCCCAGTCTTGCCACAAAAGCCGTTTTGCCGGCAGCTTCCTTCATTTTCCTTCCTGCGTCGATAATCATCCTGTCACCGGAGGGATGGCCAAAATTATCGTTAATGCTTTTCAAATCATCCAGGTCAATATAAAACAGGGCGCCTGCGCTCTTTCCGTCCGCGACCTTCACCAGCTCCGCATCCAGACGTTCCTTGAGAAATGCGCGGTTCGGCAGGCCTGTCAAAATGTCATGATACGCCATATGCGAAATTTTTTCATGCAGTATTTTTTGCTGCAACAAATCCCGTTGCAGTTCTTCGCGCATGCTGGACCCCTGCAGCGCCAGGGAAACCATGTCGGCAAACTGCTGCAGCATATCCAGTTCATCCGCCTTCAGCGGATGGATTTCTCCCTGCCAGATTACGGACAAGACACCGATCATTTCTTCGCCCTTTTTCATGGGCAATAACACTGCGGTGCTCACCTTCCGCCAATGCTCGCCAGGCCTCTTCTCCGGATAATTTTGATAATCTTCGACATATTGAAGCCGGCCTGTCGATAGAACGGCCGGATACAGACCCACATCCACCGTCAGGGATTT
>CAZXCC010000282.1:0-3795 GCA_964638945.1 uncultured Veillonellaceae bacterium
CATCCGGCGTGATTCTCGCTGGCGACTGCGCCGATGTTTATGCCGGAAAAACAGTCAGGGCTACCATGGGATCGCTGTTCCATCTTCCGGTTGTCAAGTCATCCGTTGAAGAGTGTCTGGATTTTTGTGCGCGGAATTATTTGCCGCTGTATGTGGCAGGAGCAGAAGCTGCAACGGATTATACGACAGCAGATCTTTCCAAGGCTTTTGCTTTGGTGATGGGAAACGAAGGAGCTGGGGTGGGAACACATTTTCGCCTGCCGGCATCGCTAACATTGCGAATACCGATACTGGGGCGGGCTGAATCGTTGAATGTTGCGTCCGCGTCGGCAGTTCTTCTGTTCGAAGCAGCGAGACAGAGACAACAGCGAGTGCCTTGTAAATCGTAAAGTGTATATGGTATAATACTGCCGTAGCGTAAACCGATCCGGACCCGAGGTATCGGAGAGGAAGTGTTGCGGTATGGAAACAGCCGAATTTTATTGGAAAATTTTCGAATCGACAGGTTCTATTGCTGCTTATCTTATTTATAAGAGGTTGCAGGGCTTGTCCTGAAAATGAATATCACAAAGCCGATGACGGAGAGAGTAAGCCAAAGCGTGAAAAGACAGGGAGCTTCTGCCACAGATTGAGAGCAGGAGCGGCAACGCCGGTTGAAGTTCACTCCGGAGGGACTGGCTGAACCGCACTTGCGGCTAGGTTGTACGTGGAGTTCGCGTTAAGGACTGTGAGTGATAAATTGGGTGGTACCGCGAATGAAACTTTCGCCCCGGCAAGGGTGAGAGTTTTTTTATTTTTTGCAGAAAACCGCACAACGAAGGGTTGTTGTCCAAAAGCATTGCAAAGAAGGAGAGGGGAAGCATGGAGAAAGAATTGCTGCGAATCCGGGATGAAGCTTTTCGAGCGCTGGAGCAAGCCGTTGATTCCAGTGCCGTGAATGATCTGCGGGTCAAGGTCCTGGGGAAAAAAGGTGATTTGACTGCGGTATTGCGTGGCATGGGAGCTGTGGCCGAGTCCGCGCGACCGAGAATCGGACAGCTTGTCAATGATTTACGCATGGAATTTGAGGCAGCGTTGTCAGCGCGGCACGAATCCATGAAGGAAGCCGAACTGAATCAAAGGCTGGAAGCCGAAAAAGTCGACATTACCTTGCCGGGACGCACTCGTGAACTGGGAAGAAGGCATCCTTTGACTCTTGCGCTGGACAGGATCAAGGATGTTTTCCAGCGATTGGGATTTGACATTGAAGAAGGACCGGAAGTAGAGAGTGACTATTATAATTTTGAGGCATTGAATTTACCGCCGGATCACCCGGCACGTGACATGCAGGATTCTTTCTACATTACGGAGCAGTTTTTGTTGCGTACGCACACCTCGCCTGTGCAGGTGCGAACAATGCAGTCCAAAACCCCAAACAGTCCCATACGTATGATTGCACCGGGAAAAGTGTACCGTCGCGACTACGATGCCACACATTCTCCGATGTTTCAGCAAGTGGAAGGTCTTGTAGTTGGGCCGGACATTCGGTTCTCTGATTTGAAGGGAACACTGGAACTGTTTTGCCAGGGCATTTTCGGTGACAGCGTGAAAGTCCGTTTTCGCCCCAGTTATTTCCCCTTTACCGAACCAAGCGCCGAAGTGGATATTTCCTGTGTGATCTGCAAAGGGAAAGGATGCCGGGTATGTAAAGGTACCGGATGGCTGGAAATATTGGGCTCCGGAATGGTACATCCCCGGGTGTTGGAAATGAGCCAGTATGATCCGGCGGTTGTGAGCGGGTTTGCTTTTGGCATGGGAGTGGAACGAATTGCCATGCTGGTTTTTGGCATTGATGACATGCGGTTGTTCTATGAAAATGACGTGCGCTTCCTGCGCCGTTTTTAAGGGAGGAAGAGCAATATGCGGGCTCCGGTAAAATGGCTCAAAGACTATGTTGATTTTCAGGATACTCCAGAAGTGTTGGGAAACCGCTTAACGATGGCAGGAATTCCTGTTGAGGGGATCGATCGTCCTGGTCAGGAACTGAGTAATATAATAACCGGTCTGATTCGCAGCGTTGACCCGCATCCGAATGCGGACCGATTGTCGGTGTGCGTGATTGACATTGGTGGACGCACGGTCCGGATCGTTACCGGTGCGACCAATGTCCAGGCTGGACAGGTGGTGCCTGTGGCGATTTCGGGTGCCGTTCTGGCCGATGGCAAAATAATTCAGCCGGCTGATTTTCGCGGTGTTGCCTCTGACGGCATGCTGTGTTCGGCGGAAGAGATTCTTGGCGACACAAAACTGATTCCCCCGGAAAAGCGTGATGGAATTTATATTCTTCCCGAAGATACCGCTGTTGGTCAGGATATCCGTTCCGTTATGGGATTGGATGATACGATCCTTGAATTTGAACTGACCGCAAATCGTGCCGATTGTTTTTCTGTTCTCGGGATTGCCAGGGAGATCGGCGTACTGACAGGCAATAAAGCCAAACGACCCATGCTGCCGCTGAAGGAACATGGAATTGGGAAAGCCTCGGACATGGCAACGATTGAGATCAAAGAGCCTGAATTGTGCGGACGTTTCTGCGCCCGGATTCTTACCAATATCCGGCCTGGCGAGTCACCGTTGTGGATGCAGCATCGCCTGCAGGCTGCAGGGATGCGACCCATCAGCAATGTTGTTGACGTGACAAACTTTGTCATGCTGGAGATGGGGCAACCCATGCATGCCTATGACTACAGTCTGCTGGCGAAACACAGCATCGTGGTGCGGCGTGCCGCCAAGGGTGAAAAACTGACAACTCTGGATGGGGTAAAAAGAGAACTGACATCGGATATGCTCGTCATTGCCGATGCGGTTCAGGCCGTAGGCCTTGCCGGTGTCATGGGCGGCCTGGCAACAGAAATCTCTTCTTCAACGCAAACGGTATTACTGGAAGCCGCTGCCTTCTACGGGCCGAATGTAAGGAGAACTTCCCGTGGTCTGGGATTGAGATCTGAAGCATCCGGACGTTTTGAACGCGGTGTTGATGTAGCGGCGATTCCACTGGCTATAAACAGGGCAGCACAGCTGCTGGAGGAAATGGGTGCCTGTGATGTCGTTCCCGGTATCATTGACGTGTATCCGAAAGCAGTTCTGCCGGCGCAGTTCGATTTTACAACATCCTGGATCAATCGCTATCTCGGCGCGGATATTCCTGCGGAAACGATGGTCGATATCCTGGAAAAACTGGAATTTACAATCAAGGTTGTAGGCGAGACTATCACGGTAACCGCTCCAACATGGCGACAGGATGTGACAGGTTCTGTGGATATTGCAGAAGAAGTATCTCGTATTTACGGCTATGATAATATCGACTCAACGCAGCCTATCGGTCCCTTGCATGCAGGCGGGCAAGTCGACAAGAACAATTTGACGGATCAAGCCCGCAACATCATGACGGGTCTTGGGTTTTACGAAACATTATCCTTCAGCTTTTCACATCCTGAATTTTTTGACCATCTACGCTTGCCTGCGGACAGTCCGTTACGCAATGCCATTCCCATCATGAACCCGATCACCGATGAATACCCGATTCTTCGCACCACCTTGATGGCTGGTCTTTTGGATACGGTGGCACGAAACTTATCGCGAAAAAATGAAGACCTGAAGTTGTACGAAGTGGGGACAACTCATCACGCGCTGAGTCTTCCCTTAACAAGCCATCCGGAAGAAGAATGCCGGCTGTGCGGCGCGATGGTGGGGAGAAGGGACGGGGCAGAATGGTGTCACTCCCGCGAACAGGTGGATTTCTTTGACGCAAAAGGT
>CAZXCC010000283.1:0-3765 GCA_964638945.1 uncultured Veillonellaceae bacterium
ATTGGAATAAACCATAACGGGGATATGAATATTGCCAAACAGTTGATAGATTTGGCTGTTTCTGCCGGTTGTGACGCAGTCAAATTTCAAAAGAGAACTGTGGATATAGTTTATTCTGCCGAAGAACTTGCCAAACCGCGGGAAAGCCCGTTCGGCTCAACCAATGGAGAGTTGAAACACGGCCTGGAATTCGGCCTGGACCAATATCGTGAAATTGACGAGTATTGCCGGAAAAAAGGAATTCCCTGGGCTGCGTCCTGTTGGGACGAAGCGTCTGTCGATTTCATCCGGCAATTTGATGCTTCTTTTTATAAAATTGCCTCGGCATCACTGACCGATGATGCCTTGCTGCGTTACACACGCAAAGCAGGCAAACCGATTGTGCTTTCCACAGGCATGAGCACACTGGAAGAGGTAAGCCACGCTGTCGAAGTACTGGGAAAGGATGACTTGATCCTGCTTCATACGGTGAGCACCTATCCGGCAGACTATCATGACTTGAACCTGCGGGTGATAGGTACTTTGAAAGAAGAATTTGGCGTACCGGTCGGTTATTCCGGGCATGAAACCGGCTTGGCTTCTTCGGTTGCTGCAGTGGCGATGGGCGCATGCATGATTGAACGACACATTACTCTGGAACGCTCCCTATGGGGTTCCGATCAGGCGGCATCCCTCGGACCGAGCGGAATCACCCGACTGATTCGCGATATTCGTCTGGTGGAAATGTCAATGGGATCACCGGAGAAAAAGTGCCTGGACGTCGAGCTTCCAGTCAGGCAAAAGCTGCGTAGGGTCTGATAAGGGGGAGCGGCGTGAAAACAGAGAATATCAAATGGGTGGCCAGTGATATCGATGGGGTATTGACTGACGGCCAAGTGTTGATTGATGAAACAGGCCGGGAACAAAAACGGATCTTTATGCGGGATTTGGATGCTATCGGTGCAGGGCGAAGTATGGGACTGGATTTTGTTTTTGTTACCGGCGAAGATAATTCATTGGCACGGACCATAGCCGGACGTTTTGGTGTGGAGCGCATTTTCGCCGGAGCCAAGGACAAATTGGCCGCTTTACGGTTGTTTTGTACGCAGGAGAATCTAAGCCCAAACCAATTGTGCTATATTGGTGATAGCGACAGGGATGCCGCAGCCATTTCCTGGGCCGGCTTAGGGATAGCTCCGGCGGACGGAAGCATCAAGGCCAAAAATGCGGCGGACTATGTGACGAAATGCAACGGAGGCAAAGGCGTATTGTCTGAAACCGTTGAAATCATTGGTGCAAGTCGGAAGATGGAGCATATGTTGAAATGATGTTGTCTGATTATGTGATGAAGTTTATTGCGGCGCAAGGCGTGAAAGAAGTTTTCTTTCTGCCAGGTGGCGGAGCGATGTATTTAGTGGATGCTCTGGCCCGACAGCAAAAACTGCAGCCGGTTTGTTTGCTGCATGAACAGGCGGTTGCCATAGCTGCAGGAGCCTATGCGACCTATACCAACAATCTTGGTGTTGGAATGGTGACGACAGGACCGGGGGGAACCAACGCGATTACCGGCGTTGCTGCGGCCTGGATTGATTCCACCCCTTGTCTTTTTGTTTCCGGGCAGGTTAAAACAGCAGACGGAATCGGCCAATCCGGTGTGAGGCAGATGGGCAACCAGGAAGTGAACATCATTGCACTTGTGCAGCCAATCACCAAATACGCTGTAAAAGTAGTCGACAAGAACAGCATACGGTACCATCTGGAAAAAGCGGTCCATCTGGCCCGCAACGGTCGACCGGGACCGGTGTGGCTCGACATTCCGCTGGATGTTCAGGGTTCAAAGATCG
Source organism: uncultured Veillonellaceae bacterium (assembly GCA_964638945.1). Classification (GTDB taxonomy): domain Bacteria; phylum Bacillota; class Negativicutes; order UBA1444; family UBA1444; genus CAZXCC01. Next base: position 1,824 of record CAZXCC010000283.1, read on the forward strand.
AGGAGGAATCCTTGGCAGGGTTTGTGCCTGAAGAGGATGAAGCGGGCGGTGATGAACTGGCTGAAAAAGTTCGCCAGATTGCCGCTTTGCTGCGTACTAGCCGACGTCCCATGATTCTGGCAGGGAACGGAATCCGGTCTGCAAAAGCGGAAGGAAAGCTGCGACAGCTTGTTGAGACATTGCAGATCCCAGTGCAGATCAGTTGGAAAGCGATCGACTTGCTGTGGGAAAGCTACCCCCTGTTTGCAGGGCGCTCGGGAACCATGGGAGAACGGGGTGCAAATTTTGCGCTGCAAAATTCGGACTGGCTGCTTTGTATTGGTACGCGGTTGGATATGTCACAGACTGGTTTTGACCGTATGCAGTTTGCCAGAGGGGCGAAAAAAATCATGGTGGATGTGGATGCTGCGGAAATCGCCAAACTGGGCGAAATAATCGACATGCCTGTTTGTGGTGACGCCGGGCGGTTTATCGATGAATTGCTCCGTCAATTGACCGGAGAGGATTGCGCCCTTTGGACTCCATGGGTGGAGCGTGTCGTCCGATGGCGGGAACGCTATCCGATTGCCATGGACAGGCCCCCAATAGAGGTTGATTCAAGAGGAATCGATCCCTATGCGTTTATCGATATTCTATCCAATGAACTATCAGGCGACGATGTGATCGTGCCTTGCAATGCAGGGACTACTGCGGAAATCACCTATCAGGCGTTGAAAATCAAAGAAGGCCAGCGCGTCCCGACCAATCATGGTCTTGGCGCCATGGGTTTTGATTTGCCTGCGAGTATCGGCGCCTGTCTGGCAAGTGGAGGCAAACGCACGATCTGTATTGCGGGAGATGGAGGTTTGCAGCTCAACATTCAAGAACTGGCTACAGTTCGCAGATTGCAATTGCCAATCAAAATCTTTGTGATGGACAATCAGGGATACAATTCCATCCGGGTAATGCAACAAAATCACTTTGACGGTCATCTGGTTGCCTGCGATTCGTCCAGCGGGCTGGGACTGCCGGATACAATGGCGATTGCAAAGGCTTATGGACTACCGGCATTCGAGATCCGTGATACTACAGGAATCCGCGATGGAATCCGCAGGTTTCTGGAGCAGCCGGGTCCGTGTATCTGCAATGTGTCTGTAAATCCCGAAGCGAAAGTCGCGCCCCGGACGGCGACAAGGCGACTTGCGGACGGAAGCCTGGTTTCTACGCCACTGGAAGATATGTGGCCGTTTTTGGAACGGGAAGAGTTGGCGGAAAATATGAAGAGGTTTGTGCTTGCTGATGAAAAGGGAGACAAAATTGATGGATACTAATCCAGCGATACGTCAATATCTTTTTGAATTGACGGCAAAGAGACGAAATTACCAGCAGGAAATCAAAACTTTAGTAAATCAGTATCAGTATGTGGTATTTTATGGCTGTGGTGTAATTTTCAATAACATTGTTGAAACATGGGACCTATATGTCGGCAGAAAAATTGACTTCTGCTGCGACTGCGATAGCGACAAATGGGGAAAATTTTTCTGCAACGTATAGTGATTTTCTCCTAAAGAATTATTGGGTATGAAGGACAAATGTGTAGTATTTATCACAATTGGCGATTTTGAACCGGTCTTCGAATTGTTATGTAAAAAAGGATTCCCTTCCGTGAACCTGATTTATAAATATGATCTTGCTGCTTCTGATTACTTGGCAAATCGAGAGGATAGTGAAATCATTACGAAACTTTGCCAGCTCTATGATTGTCTGGCAGATGAGAAATCAAAAACGGTTTTTTGGGCTATTGTACATCGTGTATTGGGAAATGATGAAAATCCATTCATTATGGCTGAAGTCTGTGAAAATAACCAATATTTTCCTCGGGATATCGTTTCTCTTTCGAATGATGAGTGTTTTGTTGATATTGGTGCTTTCAATGGGGACACTGTGAAAGAATTCATCGAGC
>CAZXCC010000284.1:0-3656 GCA_964638945.1 uncultured Veillonellaceae bacterium
CAAAAAGTTGTGATCGATTTGCGGGAAGCCTTGTTCCGGCAGTTTCAGCGTTTGTCCATCTCCTACTTTGACAGGAGCCGGACCGGAACGGTACTCAGCTACATGACCAACGATGTCGGCGCGTTGCAGGGCGCCCTGGCGCAAAATGTCATCGAACTGTCGACGGAATCTCTGACTCTGGTGGGTTCGCTGGTTGCCATGTTTTATCTTCACTGGCAATTGGCTTTATTGACACTGGTCACGGTCCCGCTGATCGCCCAGGCCATGAAACTGTTCGGAGTGAAACTGCGCAAGGCCAGCGGAAACATGCAGCAACGGGCGGCGGAGATCACTTCCGTTTTGCAGGAGACGATCATCTCGATCCGCCTGATCCGTCTTTTTGTGCGGGAAGACTATGAAATCGCCAAATTCAACAGGGAAAACGAGAATAATTTTAATGCGCAGATGAAGGCGTCCCAGCTGTCGGCGACGTTGACGCCGGTCATCGAATTTCTGGCTGCCATCGGCGTAACGGTCATCATCTGGTATGGCGGACGCGAGGTCATCGTAGGAAACCTGACCTCCGGCTCACTGATCGCTTTTTTGGTCTATGCGGTCAACATTTCCAACCCGGTGAAGCGTCTGGGCCAGGTGTACGGCAATATCCAGAGGGCTGTGGCCGCAGCGGAGCGCGTGTTCGACGTGCTCGACACACTGCCTGAAATCCAGGACGCGCCGGATGCCGGGGAACTTCCGCCCGTGCAGGGATATGTGACCTTCGAGCATGTGAATTTCGAGTACCGTCCCGGAGAACCGGCTCTTACCGATATGTCCATTGATATCCGGCCGGGTCAGATCCTGGCGATTGTCGGTCCCAGCGGCGCCGGAAAATCTACGGTGGCGAACCTGCTGCCCCGTTTCTATGACCCGCAGTCCGGCGTGATCCGCATCGACGGCGTGGATATCAAATCCGTGACAGTACGATCCCTGCGCGAACAGATTGCCATGGTCCCGCAGGACACCATTCTTTTCAACGGCTCGGTGTATGAAAACATTCTCTACGGAAGACTGGATGCGACGCGCGAAGAAGTCATCGAGGCGGCGCAGTCGGCGAATGCCCACGAGTTCATCTCGCAGTTGCCGGAAAGTTATGATACGCAGATCGGCGAACGCGGATGCCAGCTCTCGGGGGGACAGAGGCAACGGATCGCCATCGCCCGGGCCATATTGAAGAATCCGCGCATCCTGATCCTGGATGAAGCGACTTCGGCGCTGGATGCGGAAAGTGAACGTCTGGTGCAGGATGCCCTGGATAAATTGATGGTCGGGCGGACTACTTTCGTCATCGCTCATCGCCTGTCCACGATCCAGCGGGCCGATACCATTATCGTGCTGGAAAACGGGCGGATGGCAGAATGCGGCGGTCATGCCGAATTGCTGGAATCAGGCGGCTTGTACTGCAAGCTGTATAACCTGCAGACAATAGAAGAAACTTAATATTTACCTGTCACAGGAGAGGTATATCATCGTGGATCTGCTGTACAATATTCTGATGGTAATGGTGGCGGTCGTGGGGCTGCCGTTTTTTGCTTTCCGCTTCATCAGGGAGCGGCGTTTTCGTGAGCGCCTGCGGCATAATCTGGGTTTTTTCCCGCCGGAGACCCTGGCAAAAGTGGAAGGGAAATCCCCGGTATGGTTCCAGTCGGCCGGCGTCGGTGAAGTGGTGGCAGCCAGCTCCATCATTCGTGAATTCAAAAGACAGCGGCCGGATGTCCCTGTTTTGATATCCTCCGGCACAGCCAGCGGCTATGAGATGGCCCATCGCATCATTCCAGAGGCGGATGCCATCATTTTTTACCCGCCGGACTTGCCTGGCCTTCCCCACAGGATTGTCGACAGGGTGCATCCGAGGCTGTATGTGTTGGTAGAGACAGAACTTTGGCCCAACTTCCTGCGGGCGGCCCGGAAACGAAGCATTCCGGTGGTCATGGTAAACGGGCGGATCGGGGAGCGCAACGTCAATCGATATCGCCAGATGCGGCGATTGTTCACCAAAATGCTGAATACGGTCGAGCTTTTCTGCATGCAGTCCACCATTGACGCGCAATATATCATCCGACTGGGAGCAGACCCCCGCAAGGTCATCGTGACAGGAAACACAAAATATGATCAAAATTACAGTCAGGTGAGCGCGGAGGAAAAGCAGGCATTGCTCGCAGAATTCGGTTTTGCCGGTTCCGGGCCTGTGTTTGTAGCCGGCAGTACGCATCGCGGCGAAGAAGAAATCCTGCTGGAAGCGTTGAAGGAAGTGCGAAACCATTTTCCCCAAACCAAACTGCTGCTGGCGCCAAGGGATATTCCCCGCTGCGAAAAATTGCTGGACATGGTGCGCAGACAGGGGCTGACTGCACAATTGCGCAGCGGGATCAGCGGAGCGGGAACCGCGGATGTGATTATTCTGGATACGATTGGGGAGCTGGGCCGTCTCTACAGTCTGGCTGATATTGTTTTTGTCGGCGGCAGCCTGATTCCGCACGGGGGCCATAATATCCTGGAACCTGCGGCGCAAGGCAAACCGATCATCGTGGGCCCCCATATGTACAACTTCAAAGACACCTATGCGATTTTTTCCGACCGGAATGCTTGTGTTACCGTGCTGGACGGCAAAGATCTGGCCCAAAAATTGACGGAAATCCTGGCAGATCAAAACCTTCTGGAGAAACTGGGAAAAGAGGCAATCGACATCGTGAAAGAAAATCAGGGCGCAGCTCTGCGCACCGTCGGGCATCTCCGGCAGATATTGGAGCAAAAACAGTGACAGGAGCAGGAAGCATGAATGTCGTTTGTATCATCCCGGCCCGCTACGCATCGACCCGTCTGCCGGGGAAACCCTTATTGGATATCGGGGGAAAGCCGATGATCCAGCATGTGGTGGAGCGGGTGCGTCAGGCCCGGCTTCCTTCCCGTGTGCTTGTAGCGACAGATGATGAGCGGATTTTTGCTGCCGTGCAAAAATTTGGCGGCGAAGCCTGCATGACGTCGGACAGGCACCCTACCGGTACGGATCGTCTGGCCGAAGTCGCACGGAAATTGCCGGAAGCTGAGCTGATTTTGAATGTGCAGGGAGATGAACCCCTGATATCGCCGGTTGCCCTCGACGAACTGATCGAGGCTTTTGCCGACAGTCCCGATCTGCAAATGGCAACGTTGATGACGCCGCTTGCCGAACAGGATTATGCAAACCCTGCGGCGGTGAAGGTTGTGGCGACGCTGGACGGGCACGCTCTGTATTTTTCCCGCTCCCTGATTCCCTATCCGCGCAATCCGGATGCGGAGACCCGGCACTTCAAACATATCGGCGTGTATGCCTATCGGCGTGATTTTCTGCTGCGCTTTGCCGCATTGCCGCCCACTCCGCTGGAAAAGACCGAGTCTCTGGAACAGTTGCGGGCGCTGGAACACGGCTATCGCATCCGCCTCATCGAGACGCAGTTCCAGCCCATCGGAGTCGATACGCCGGAGGATTTGGAACGAGTGAGAAAATTATTCGCGACACAGGGATTTGCCTAAGATCTGATTATGACGAATGTCTGGAGATATGTCGGGTCGTCATCAACGCGCTTCCATGCCCGTGATGACTGAAATGGCCGTCCTTGGCCATTTCTCCCGACACATCC
>CAZXCC010000285.1:0-3611 GCA_964638945.1 uncultured Veillonellaceae bacterium
AAGAAAGTGGAAGTCACACTTGAAGCAGGAGATAAAGTCTTCGGAACCCATACCTTTACGCAGGAAAAATCGAGCCCGGTAAAGTTTTCACTCTTACCGGGCCTTTCCAGTGCAAAGGTTAAATTAAAGGCGTTTGCCGCCGACGATATCAGCTGGTACAGTTCCTACGATCTCAAAGAGGTAGGCGATACGATCGAAATCAGGGCGTTGACCAGTCCCTTTGCCATATACTATCCGGGGATATAAAGGGAAATAACTTGAATGACGAATTACCAGTGCTTTATGAGTCGCGTATAACCTAGCGAAGCAATCCAGACCGCCAGCTTTTCTTTGCCGGCGGTTTCCTTATTATTTGGATTGTGTTGTTTATATAGTTCCCAGAGCTGACATTCCGTTGCCGTGGCAGGCAAGATCCCGTCACCCGGAGCAGGAGCCGTACTCAGGTTGCCGGCAAAATCTCTTTTTTCCAATTTATATTCAGTTTCCATCTGGTTGCATACAGGACATGTAATCATTCTATTTCACCTCTGCAAATCATGTTTGATGATAGAAATTTGCCATGCACACTACGATTTCCTCTATTTTTTTATGGATAAGGTTTTGTCGCCACCTGTTTAGGGAAAAATGCAAATTGCAGGATTCCAACCCGCAAAAAGCGAACGGTAGAAATGGATAGCGCATTATGGAGGGATCTTTTTGCCAGGGTCTACCCGCTTGCGCCAACAAGTGGATTCAGTCATGGAGTTGTTGACATATAGCAGAATCCGAACGTCGTTACAGTGGGGGGCGGCGCTTTTTGTTCTGGCTATAGGACTTTTTACCATGCGTTTTGTTGATAATGAACATCAGCATCATCTTGCTATGGCTTTTCGCGAAGAATCCAATCTACTATTAGCGTTTGAAGATAATGTCCGCCGGGATATAAACGGCGTGGATGAGATATTGCGGGAGCTAAAAACCGAGTATGCCGCAACAGGGAGCATTTCCCCCAAACTACTGTCATACATTGCCAAAACCCGATCGCTTCCCTTGGTTCATGTTTCCATGGCCAATGCAAAAGGGATCATTGAAAGCAGCTCTTTGCCGGAAATTGTCGCAATGGATATCACCAGCAGCGAGTATTTTCAGTATTTTCAAAGTGTGAATGATCAAAGTCCATACTTTGCCAGACCTGTGATCGGCCGTAAAACACAATCCTGGCTTTTTCATGTCAGCCGGCGCCTGAATACTCCGGACGGCGCTTTTGCCGGCACAGTGACCGTTGGCGTGGATCCGGTATTTTTTACGAAATTTTATAAAAACATGCAGCTTGGTCAAGGGTTTGTTGTGACTATTTTGGGGCTGGACGGGTTTATTCGGCTTCGCCAATCCGCAGATACGACGGAAATTGGTACAGACATCAGGCCTCTTTCCGATTTCGCCAAGATAGTGGAAAATAAATCAGGCTCGGGTATTAGGGTTTCAAACATAGATCACATTTCACGCATTTACACCTACAGGACCATGACGGATTATCCATTTGTTTTGTTTATTTCCTTGCCGGATCGGGAAGCGCTTGCAGATTATTATCGCTTGCGAGACCAGTATTGGTTGACGGCTCTCATTGGGAGCATCTTTGTCGTGATATTCTTTGGCCTGCTGCTTCTCTTGCTGGATCAACGTGTAAAAGTAGAACTGTTTCTACGGGAAATGAACGAAAAATTGGTGGAAAGCGTCGCGGAGCGTACGGTAGAGTTGGAAGCGGCCAACAAAGAACTGCAAATCATCGCCATGATGGATGGACTCACCGGGATAGCAAACCGTCGTTACTTTGACGATCAATATGATCGGTATTGGCGAATAGCGATGCGTCAGCATTCTTCGATATCCATCATCATGGCGGATATCGATTGGTTTAAGGCATATAATGACGAATACGGTCACCAGGCCGGCGATGATTGCCTGAAGATGGTTGCGCAAGCGTTACGAAACGCGACCAAGCGGGCAGCCGATTTTGTTGCTCGCTATGGAGGCGAAGAGTTTGTCATTATCCTGCCTGACACAGATGGGGACGGAGCGGCCAAATTGTCGGAATGCATGCGAAAGCAAGTGGAAGATCTCAGTATTGAGCATACCAAGTCTCCCTTCGGTCGGGTGACCATCAGTTTGGGGTTAGCCGCCACCGTACCCCGGGGTCTGGAGCACGCACCTGAATTGATAGAAGCAGCGGACAAAGCACTTTATGAAGCGAAGAATTCTGGAAGAAACTGTATTCGGCAGAGTTCTGCAGGCAAATAATTACCGACGTCCACGCAATAATTTGTCGCCAAAGTTGAACGAATACTGATCTTACCCACTTTCCATCTTGATTTGAATCGCAAGCAGTCGACTATAGCAGCATAAAAGAATGGGGAGTCAATCTCGCAAGAAATTGACTCCCCATTCTTTTATTGTCAATTTTGCACATATCGTCCAGAAAGTTGGCGAATCCTCATGCAGCCGATTACGATCAGGGGATAAAAAATGTAGATCCCGCCAAATAAAAATAAAGCCAGAGAGGCCAATGCACTGAGCGCAGCGGAAATCCGCCCCAGATTGGTAGGGAGAATCTTTATTGCAGCGGTCATGCCTGCGGTATATACGAGGAGAAAAACTGAGCTGGGGATGCCGATGAGCGTATTTAAGTCCCATTTGAAAAAGTAGCTGAGAAAAAGGATACCAAGAAAGATCGGTATGAAAGACAGGAGTGCGTGATGTGGCGTTTGATATTTTGGATGCAACTTGGCAAAACGGGCAGGAAATTCTCCCTCACGCGCCTGCGCGTAAACCAGGCGGGAAAAGCCTGCAATAAAAGTGTGAACTGGGCAATAACAGACTAAAAATCCAAGAAGAGCGACAGCCGTGGCGGCGTTATCGCCCATGCTGCGGGAAATCAGGCTAAGCATGGCACCGGACGGAGCTGCATCCAGATAAAGTCCATTGCCGATGATTACGAAGGAAATAGCAACATATACCACGGAGATTATGCCGAGACTGATGCCCAGACATAGAGGCAAATCAACGGCGGGATTGCGAAATTCTTCTGCCAGGTGACCAACCATTTCCCAGCCGATGAAGGCAAAAAAAAGCAACATCATTGTTTCTCCCACAGGCACCCAACCTTGGGGTGCAAAGGGTTTGAAGTTTTCAACGCGGACTGTTGGAGCGGCAGCCAAAACTGCAAACAGCAGGATAAAGAGAATGCTACTGACGACAATAACCTGTGATTTGCCAGATAATTCGATACCTCGGCAATTTAAGAGGATGGCTGTAAGAATCAGGCAACCGGCTGCGATATGGATCGCTCCGGAGTTCCATCCAAAAACATTTCCCAGATAGTGTGCGCCAACAAGTGCAGTAAGCGGCATACCAAAGGGCATGGCGCTGAGAATAAGAATCCCTGTGATTTCGCTTGCCTCATCCCCGAAAGCTTGCCGGACATATGCCGCCAACCCTCCGGAATTGGGATAACGTGAAGACATGCCTCCTATGGCAATGACCATCGGGACAGAAACCAAAGACATGGCAATCCAGCTCATAAGGGATGCCGGACCAGCCAACTGTGCCGCAATAGCAGGCAACACCAGAATGCC
>CAZXCC010000286.1:0-3586 GCA_964638945.1 uncultured Veillonellaceae bacterium
CAGCCAAAAGAGGCGGCAAAGCCACGAAGATGTTCTGCAAAAAAGAGTAAATGTTATACTATTTTATCTGCAAATAAAGGGACCTGGTTTTTGACATTTGTCATAGCCAGGTCCCTTGTTTTCCACTATTTCTTGATAATCCCCGGCGAACGGCTGAGGGGGTCCGAAACATCCAGATGTCCGAACAGCGTGCTGACTTTTTTCCCTTCTACCAGAATCTGCACCTTTTCGACATCCGGAAACTCCGTCAGCGTATTGACGATGGCGCCTACTGTCAAAATCTCCATGGAGGAACTACCGAAACCACGCTTGATCAGCTCCCCGGAAAAGTCGACAAAGGCGGTTCGTTCTTTGACAGTGACGCTTTTCACTTTGGTTCCCGGCGGCACGACAGGCACAAGTTCAGCTTTTTTGGGCCCGCCAACAAGGATTTCCATCGCCCGTTGCATCAGCATGCCGTCTTTTTTGATTTTATGGGTTTCCGCCACAACATATCGGGCATCATGGGTTCCAAAGTACACTTTGACCGGGACAGTTTCAACGTTGTTATTTGGCGCCTGTTCCGGCGCTTTTTGCACTGGCTGGGCAGGATTGCCGCTTCCATTCGGCAGTCCGCCGCCATTTGTCGTAACACAGCCCGTCAATAGCAAGGACACCAGGATACTTAGGACGATAGCGACCATCCACGACCTTTTCATCATTGTTCACCTCGCATTTTCGCAGCCTGGCCGAAAAAGCGGTCAATACCGGCCACGATTGCCTGCGCCATCTTCTGCTGGAAGGCTGGATTGGTCAACTGTATCTCGTCCTGCGGATTCGAAAGAAAACCGATTTCAAGCAATGCCGCAGGCATCGTCGTATTTTTCACCACATAGAAATTGGCTGTCCGCACACCGATATCCGTCAGACGTCCTGCCTGCACCATCGCGTCCTGTATGGACTGAGCCAGCACCGCATCAAAGATCGTCTTTCGGTAATAATATGTAGTTGTGCCGTTCAAATCCGAATTTGCCGAAGAGTTATGGTGGATGCTGATAAAAATATCAGCCCGGTTATTATTTCCGACCAAAGTTCTTGCCCGCAATTCATCCCGATCGGAAGCATCCGGGCTCGACACGTCCACGTCGGTCACCCTCGTCATGAGAACCTTTGCACCGGCTCTTTCCAGTATCGCCTTGACTTGCATCGACAAGGAGAAGTTCAGCTGTTTTTCGCGGAATCCACGCACACTGCCCGCCCCTGGATCGGACCCGCCATGGCCTGGATCAATTGCCACGATTTTGCCATTCAGTCCTGACGAAAATTTCAGTTCGCTGAGAGGAATCGCTTTTTCTACGTCCACAACCACCCGAAAAGGGCGATTGGCTTTCGGATCGGCTTTCAGGGTAAACACTTTATACTGATCTTCCGTTATCGACTGGGGCAAGTCCAAAATGATATGCGTCGTGTCTTTCAGCGACTTTGCCACACTGATTTTATCCACCACGGATTTGTCAGGTGATTGCGGCAACGCCAGGTTGTCGGTGTTAACACCGCGCAAAGTCACGACCAGGCGCCAATTTGGCTTGGAAGTGATAAATTTGTCAATTTCCACCGGGGCACTGGTTTCCAGTACCAGGCGAACTTTTATCGTACCTGTTACTGCGTCGGTCGTACGTCCCCATCGAACTCCGGTTATTTTCACACTGGCATCCGCAGGCGCCGCCGAAACGAAACAAGCGGTAAAACTAAGCCAGAAAAACAACAATAGTCCTGCATAGCATCGCAACCGCAACCGGCAACCCCTCCTCCTCACCAAGATGATTTTTCTTCATTATAACACAAAGCACAGCTGAGCCAATAATACAGAGCTTATAGGAACGTCTGCACGAAAAACATACGCAAAAATCTACTGTTTTCCCAATTGAAAGATTGCCGAGGGCAATTTTTCCGCGAGGTCCATTGCCGTCAGGCCGAATGCACGACCCTCCGCAGCCAGATCTCCGGCCAGACCATGCAGATAAACGCCCAGCACTGCGGCATCATGACTTGACAGTCCCTGCGCAATCATTGCGGCAATAACTCCCGCAAGCACATCGCCCATGCCTCCGGTCGCCATGGCCGGATTGCCTGTAGGATTGACATATACCTCTCCATCCGGGAATGCCACGACTGTACGCGCACCTTTCAAAACAACGATATTGCTCCATTCGACAGCCGCTTTCCGGGCTACTCCGATCCGATCCGCCTGAACCTGCTGAACGGACAGTCCCGTCAAACGCGCCATTTCCCCCGGATGCGGCGTCAGTACGGCCGGAGTCTCCATCGCCGCCAAAAATTCCAGATGACCTACCAGTGCGGACAATGCATCGGCATCCAGCACCATCGGCCGATCCACCGTCTGAATGATCTCACGTACCGATTCCAGAGTCTCTTCCTGCCTGCCCAGGCCAGGCCCCACAAGCACGACCGAAGCTCGAGAGCAAAAATCCCTGATCACCCGCACCGCATCGGCGCCCAGTCCCCCGGCAAGAGTTTCCGGCAACTCCAGAGTCATGGCTTCTGTCGTCTTGGTTTCCATTACACTGAGGATACTCTCAGGTACCCCCGCCGTTACCAGTCCGGCGCCGGATCGCAGCGCGCCTTGCGCCGTCAGAAATGCAGCACCGCTAAAGCCGCGCGACCCAGCCACGGCCAGGACATGGCCGCAGTTGCCTTTGTGTGCATCTGGCCGGCGAAGCGGCAGCAGCCCTGCGGCCAACTCAGGCGTTGTCAAAGTCTGTTTGATCTCGGCACCTGTAAACAGATCCGTCGGAATACCGATCGGTGCGATCACCACCTCGCCTGCGCAACCTGCGCCGGGGTATAGCAGCAAGCCCGGTTTCGGCAATCCAAACGTCACCGTACAAACCGCCTGTACTGCAACAGATGCGATCATGCCTGTATCGGCATCGACACCGGAAGGAATATCCACCGCCATTATTTTCTGCGCTGATCCATTCATCAGTTCGATACTGTCGCGGTATAATTCTGTCATCTCACCCTGAAAACCGGTTCCCAGCAGCGCATCAACGACTAGGTCCGCAAATCCTATGGTAATCCGTGCTTTCTCCATATCCCGCGGATCAGTCAGGGACAGGCATTCAATCCCCATCCGGCTGGCAGTCTCAAAATGCATCGCCGCATTGCCGCGCAGATTATTACGGTCGGCGGCCAGGAATATTTTCACCCTGGCGCCATGATTATGCAGCCAGCGGGCGGCCACATACCCATCACCGCCATTGTTTCCGCCACCACAGACGATGAAGATTTTTTTATTGCGGGGCTCGCCCAGAAGCTGAACCGCTTTTTCCGCCACAGCACGACCGGCATTTTCCATGAGTACGACTCCTGACAGTCCAAACCGTTCTGCAGCCGCCTTATCGATATTTCGCATTTCCTGCGCAGTACCAATTTTCATTTTGACTCTCCTTTCCAGAGAAGGACTTGCGCTGCCGCATAGTCCTGGGCGTGGGTCAGTGAAACATGAATGCAGGATACCCCTAAACTTTCCGCCAAGCTTCCAAAGGAGCCGCTCAGGGTCAGTTCCGGTTTGCCCATTGCATCA
>CAZXCC010000287.1:0-3584 GCA_964638945.1 uncultured Veillonellaceae bacterium
AGATCGACGGAATCGCCATCGCTACAGGCAAGCCATTATATACTGCCGATCTTGCGCCTGCGGGAACGCTGGTGGTAAAAATATTGCGCAGTCCGCATGCCTTTGCCCGGATCAAAGAAATCGATGTGGATGCTGCGCGGGCATTGGCGGGGGTCGAATGTGTGCTGACCCATCATGATGTGCCCAAAATCCGTTACTCCAGCGCGGGACAGACGTATCCCGAACCATCGCCGTATGACCGCTTGATTTTGGATGAACTTGTGCGTTACGTCGGAGATGAAGTGGCGATTGTGGCCGCAGAGGAAGAGAAGACGGCCAATCAGGCTCTTGAACTGATCAAAGTGGAGTATGAAGTGTTGGAACCGGTTCTTGATCTGAATACTGCAATAGGACACCCATCCATAGTACATCCGGAATCGGATTTTCACTGCAATTTTCCTATTGGTGCAGAACCGGCCCGAAACATCGCTTCTTCGGAAATATGTGAATTTGGTGACGTTGAGAAAGAACTTTCCTCCTGTGAAGTTGTGGTGACAGAGTCATACCGGACGCAGGCACAAGCCCATGCCATGATGGAAACTTACCGTGCATTCAGTTATCTGGATCAGGCCGGCCGGCTGGTGATTGTCAGTTCGACACAGATTCCTTTTCATGTGCGTCGGCATTTGGCCAGAGCCCTGCAGATTCCTGCTACCTGCGTACGGGTGATCAAACCCCGCATTGGCGGTGGCTTTGGAGGTAAACAGACCGGGGTGGCGGAGGTATATCCAGCAATAGTGACATGGAAAACTGGGAAACCAGCCATGATCGTCTATGACCGCAAAGAAACCTTTACTGCATCCAACAGCCGGCATGCCACTCAGTTCAATGTGAGGATCGGCGCCGACCGGGACGGGACCATCCGTGCTGTCGATATACAGGGATTGTCTGACACAGGTGCCTATGGAGAGCATGCACCGACGGTGTTTCATGTAGTGGGGGACAAAAGTCTTCCCATGTACAATAAGGCTCGTGCAGTTCGCTTTTCGGGCCACGCAGTGTATACCAACAAAATGCCGGGTGGTGCATTGCGCGGATACGGTGCGACACAGGGGACTTTTGTTCAGGAATCCGCGGTCAACAAACTGGCTGCTGTCCTTGAAATGGATCCGACCGAACTGCGTCTGAAAAACCTGATCCGGGAAGGAGAGACCTGCCTGCCTTATAAAGGAAGGCAGCTGGGAAGTTCTGCCTTGCATCGCTGCATTGAAAAGGGCAGGGAGATGATCGGGTGGAATGAGAAGTATCCCCGCAGGGAAAAGGACGGCCGGGTGCGTGCCGTAGGCATGGCGGTGACCATGCAGGGCTCCGGCATTGCCGGCATTGATACGGCTTCAGCGGAAATCCGGCTGAATGACGATGGAAACTATACTCTGCTGCTGGGTTCTACCGATATGGGAACAGGAAGCGATACGATCCTGTTACAAATGGCGGCGGAAGTGCTGGATGCCTCGATGGATCGATTCGTAGTGCATGCGGCGGACACCGACGTTTCACCATATGACACCGGTTCCTATGCGTCAAGCACAACCTATGTCACAGGCATGGCTGTAGTTAAGGCCGCTGAGACCCTACGAGGAAAAATCATCGCCCAGGCTGCCAAAACGCTGGAAACTGACCCTGCGGAGATTGATTTTAACGGCATGTGCTGCCGAAGCAAAATAAACGGCAAGGAACTTACTCTGCTGCAGATCGGTTCGAGTTCCGTCGTCGGTCCGGACCGTCAACAGCTTTCAGGCTTTGCGACTTTCGGAAGTCCGATTTCTCCGCCTCCGTATATTGCGGGTTTTGCAGAAGTCGAAATAGACAAAGAAACAGGGAAAGTGACGCTTCTTGATTATGTTGCGGTCGTGGATTGCGGGACCGTTATCAACCCAAACTTGGCCAGAGTACAGACAGAAGGCGGCATCGTGCAGGGGATCGGCATGGCCATGTTTGAGGAAGTCAAATATGACAAAAAAGGAAATCTGCAGACAAATTCCTTCATGACCTATAAAATTCCCTGCCGCAAGGACATTGGCAAAGTTCGGGTCGAATTCGAACCGAGCTATGAACCGACAGGTCCATTTGGAGCCAAATCGGTAGGGGAAGTGGTGATCAACACGCCGCCTCCGGCAATCGTCCATGCCGTGTACAATGCGGTAGGAATCTGGATTACCGATTTGCCTGTAACGCCGGAAAAAGTGTATATGGGAATGCAAAATAAGAACAAACTGTTATAATAAATAGTAATTTTGGATAAGGAGTGGTTGATTTTTGCGTTTTCGATATTGGTCAGCATTGCTGCTGTTGTCTTTATCAGTTTTGTTCACTTCTATGGTTTCGGCAGCGCCAGCCGAGACGGACGTCAAGTTGACCGGCGTTCGCTGGTCGCGAACAGCTGATGCAGTAACCGGTCTGATAAAAGTCCGATTGATTCTTGAGACCAACAGTCCGGTGGAAGTGGATCAATTCCTCACTTCCATGCCAAACTGGCGGTTAGTGGTAAGTCTCAGCGGAGTTGGCGGCGACAATATAAAGGTTCCTCCATCGCCGGATGCATCCGTGGTAACGAAAATGAGCGTGGTCAAATCCCCGAAAAACATGACGCATGTTGTCGTTGACTTTCCTGGTGCGATAAAACAGGACCAGTACAGTGTAAATACGGTGCAGTCCGATCCCAGGACCAAAAGACCGTTCCAGGTGATAATTGAGATGCAGAAAACTGTACGGCCGGGCGAACTGAAATTCCTCCCTGGGCTGAAGGGAAAGACGGTTGTGATTGATGCAGGGCATGGAGGGTCTGATCCTGGCGCCATTGGGCCGATGGGTACACGGGAGAAACAATTGAATCTGAGTTTGGCTATGAAGGTAAAAGCCAGCCTGGAAACTGCGGGTGCAAAAGTTCTGATGACACGTGAAACGGATGTCGATGTGTCCAGTCCAAATGCGACGGACCGGGAGGAGCTGTGGGCGCGAGTGTGGGTCGCCAACAGAAACCGCGCCGATCTTTTCGTCAGCATTCATCACAATTCTTCAGCCAATCGTGATAAGACTGGAACAAGTACATATTATTTTCTTAAGTCATCCTATGATGTAATGCTGGCCCAGTATATCCAGGATGCGATGCTGCGTGCCGGCGGACTGCTGAATCTCGGTGTGCGGCCGGCGAATTTCTTTGTGGTGAAAAATGCGACGATGCCGGCAGCCCTTTTGGAAGTCGGCTTCATATCCAACCCGCAGGAAGAACAACTCCTGGGAAATCCTGATTTCCAGCAAAAAATGGCACAGGCTGTCGTTGCCGGTATTGACCAGTTTTTCCTGCAGGCGGCAACAATGCGGGGTGAACAATAATGACGTGGCAATCGAAGATGCTGGTTCCTGCTTTGCTTTTGATAGTACTATTGCTTGCCGGCTGCGCCGCGACCAAGGAGCCTTCTGTTGTTGAACAGGTTCCTGTCAAAGTATATTTTGGCACTCATGATGCGGAAAATCTTGTTGCGGAAATTCACAAGGTGAAAAAGACTGATCCCCTGATGCAGCGGTCTATGGAAATCCTTGTCGGG
>CAZXCC010000288.1:0-3561 GCA_964638945.1 uncultured Veillonellaceae bacterium
GGGGGAAGGCTCCGAAGATTTGCAGCAAGCTGTGGCAAACGATCCGACCTATACTCCTTTGGTTGCTTTCAGCCTAATGGTGTTTACTTTGATTTACTCGCCCTGCTTGGCGGCGCTGGCGGTGATTCGCCGGGAAACCAACTCCTGGAAGTGGCCTGTATTCAGCTTCGTTTATTCAACGACACTGGCATGGATTGTGACATTTGTAATCTATCAGGGCGGAATGGCTTTCGGGCTGTGAATGGTTTTCAGTCAACAAGGAGGTTGAGATTGCCGCAACTTGGATAGAGGATAATCTGACTGCAACGGAATAAGGCGATGCGTTTGCCTGAGGCATCAGTTACCGTAGCGGACCATATTTGGGTTGAGCGCCCGATGTGTTCCGCTACGGCTTCACAATAGAGGAGGCCGTGCTGTAGGGTTCCCAGAAAGTTGCTTTTCAGTTCCAGTGTCGTGAACCCCTGGGAATCCTCCGGTAAATTCGCATAAGTGCCCCAGCCGCATGTGGTATCGGCCATGGCGATGATGGCGGCAGCATGCAGGTATCCCGTTGGAGAAAGGTGTTTTGGCGTGATTTCCATGCGGCTGCGGGTCCGTGTGGGCTCCAGCTCCAGCGCTTCAAGACCGAGAAAATCTGTAAGGTGTCCTTTGCTTCTGTCATTCAGGCTTTCCAATGTAACTTTGGGGTTCATGAAATATCCTCCCTTTTGACGTTTACTTTTATTTATATCTGAAACTGCTGATGTCCGCAATACTCTGCCGCCGACAAAAGATGTTACAATCGAACGAATAGAGTATCGGCGGCAAGGCTGATTTCGAAATTGTTATAGATTGTTACCCAATAATCTGTACCTGTGATACAATGAAATCATGAATGGAAATATGAACCAGTCTCGACGCGATGGCGAAGTAACAAGCAGAAAATATGGTTGATACAAATCTGAAGAGATCGGAAGGGCTGGATATGTGTAACCATTGCGCTGACCTGCAGGCCAAATTGGCTGTAAGCGAGGAACAATATCGCCTTTTGTCTGAAACCATGCGGGAAGTAATCTGGATCATAGATGCAGAAACGTTGAATTTTCTGTTTGTCAGCCCTTCCGTTCAGCGACTGTGGGGGTATACCGCTGAGGAAGTCATGGCAAATCCCATAGATGCCGCGCTTACCCCGGAAAGTGCTGCGAGGGTCCGAATTTTGATTCAGGAACGAACTGAGGCTTTTCGCTCAGGAAAATTGACGCCTGATGCGTTTTTTTCCGCAGAGTTGGAACAACCTTGTAAAGACGGCAGTACGATCTGGACGGAAGCTATCACGAGCTACTATAAGAATCCGCAGTCCGGCAGGATTGAAATCAAAGGTGTTTCCCGTGATATCAGTGTCCGGCGAAAAGCGGAAGCGGCATTGCGCGAAAAAACCGAGGAACTGCATCGTTATTTTTCCATGGCTCTTGATTTATTCTGTATTGCTGACATGGAAGGCTTTTTTCTGAAGTTGAACAAGCAGTGGTCGACGACTCTGGGATATAGCTTGGATGAGTTGGAGGGGAAGCGTTTCCTGGATTTCGTACATCGGGATGACTTGGACAGCACGCTGCAAGCCGTTGCTCAACTGGGAGACCAGAAAGAAGTTCTGAATTTTATCAACCGCTATCGTTGCAAAGATGGAACATATCGTTGGATTGAATGGCGTTCTTATCCCTGTGGCAACAGAATTTATGCGGCGGCACGTGATATCACTGATAGAAAGAAACTTGAAGAGGAGCTGCAACAGCAGGCGACTACGGATGAACTCACGGGGATCGCAAATCGACGTTCTTTTTTTAAACGCGCCGAAGAAGAATTGCGGCGGATCGACCGATACCAAAGAAATTGTGCACTTCTGTTTTTAGATATCGACCATTTTAAAAAGGTGAATGATACATATGGACATGCAGTGGGAGATAAGGCGCTGCAGAGGATAGCCGCTATTTGCCAGGAATCAATGCGCAGCACTGATTTATTGGGGCGAATCGGCGGGGAAGAGTTTGCCATGTTATTGCTGGAAACAGGACTGATGGAAGCAGGATTGGCTGCGGAAAGATTGCGACAAAGTATTCAGGATGCCGTCTTTCTCATCGATGGAAATATTGTGCCTCTAAAGGTAAGCATTGGTGTTACAGGGCATGGACCCCAGGAAGCATCACTTTCTGAAATGATGATTCTGGCAGATCAGGCGCTTTATCAGGCAAAACAGAGCGGACGTAACCGAGTCATGGTGCTGGAAGCCGGAGATGCGAAGCGGTAAGTATAAAAAAACTCGCCTCAGTGCAGGCGAGTTTTTTATGTAAAAAAGAACTGACATCAAGCGACTTCTACGCGGTCGCGACCATTGTTTTTTGCACGGTACAGCGTTTCATCGGCCCGGGCAAGAACCGCGTCGAAATTCGCATCGTCGCTTCGGACCTGGGTTACGCCAATGCTTACGGTGATGCGCATGCCGGAAAGATGGGAGAGTTTGATTCCATGGCATGCACGACGCAGCCGGACAGCTATGTCGGTAGCGCCGGATAGACCGGTTTCCGGCAAAAGCAACGCAAATTCTTCCCCGCCGAGACGCCCGAACAAATCAGTGTCCCGCTTGTTTTTGGCCACGATTGAAGCAAGTTCTTTTAAGACTTTGTCGCCAATCGGATGGCCAAATTGGTCGTTGACATTTTTAAAATGATCGAGATCCAGCATCAGTAGGGAAAAGGGGTGTTTATAGCGTTGGAACCGATCAAACTCGGCCTCGGCCGAATGGAAAAAATGCCTCCGGTTCGATACGCCTGTCAATTCATCCAACAATGCATTCTGAATCAGATCTTTGCGCAATTCCTGAGCTCGTGCCTGTGATTCATACTGCTGACGCCTGAATGAGTAAAATTTGGCGGAAGTCAGGATTCCCAGGCCATTGGCGAAGATATGGGAAATGATTATGACGATAATATCGGATACGGGTAACACCGGGGTGATTGAAAAATAACTTATCAGAGTGGCAAGAGTGAAAAAAACACAGGGCAAAGTACGGAAAAGGAAGTTGTTGGGCACAAGCAGGTAGATGCTGAGCAATATGATATAGTCCAGTCCGAGGTAATATACCTGAATAGTGGGCCGAAAACTTCGCGCAAAAAAAACTGTGGTCAAAGCGAAAGAAACCAGAAAAAAGACTACCCAGGAATAGGTTGCATAACGCCTGACTTTTTTTAGAATAAAGAAACCGGCAAAAAATACGAGGATGAGCAACAGGCGCATGCACAGTAATTTCGTAAATGCGGGTTGGTTCGCATACTTGAGATAATCTGTGAAAATAAAAAGTACATTGGGAATCAGCCAGACTGCCCCGACAAAAAAAGCTTGGCGCGCATCTGAACCAAGATGGTGGCGGTTATAACCTTCTTCCAAATCACCAAGCGGATAATCCAGGACATGCTGTTTCCAGTTCACATTAAATCTCCTTTGGGGAAGAGCTGGAGAAAAAACAAATTCAGAATATTATATCATGAATTTTGCAAAAAAAATGAAATGACTTTCTATTATTGGAAA
>CAZXCC010000289.1:0-3557 GCA_964638945.1 uncultured Veillonellaceae bacterium
CCCTCAGTCAATCTGGCCACTTTGCCAAATTCTGTCTGTCGGACAATAGCATAAACCACCGCGACACCCTGTCCTGATGTAGCGGTGGTTCCAGCTAAAATTACATTTCCACTCTGGATGACAGGCTGATGCCCCTCCGTTGGCGTAACAAACCGCTCCACCGGTATCGATTCGCCTGTGAGCAACGACAAGTCCACGGTCAGTTCTTCGGCTTCAATCAGTCTGGCATCAGCCGGGATATGGTCCCCAGCCTCGATATAGAGAAGATCGCCGGGTACGACATCTTCCGCCAGGATGATTTCCAGTCTGCCGTTCCGCAAAACCTTTGTCTTGCGGGGCAACAAGTCCGCCAGTTTGCTTAAGGCGCGTTCCGCCCTGTATTCCTGCCAAAAACTAAATACCGCATTGATAATGACAACAGCCCACGTTGCAATACCAAGCTCCGGCATATCGATCGCAAAAGCCATCAAACCGGCACCCCAAAGCAATAAAGCCATGAAATGGGAAACCTGGTCAAACAGTAATCGCCACATAGAACGGGGCGCAGGTTTCGGCAGATTGTTCTTTCCGTATCTCTGCGCGCGCCTGTCCGCTTCTTCTGCGGATAATCCCTCCGGAGTTACTTCAAGTGCCGCAAGTATCTGTTCTGCTTCCAGCTCAGGCAGTCGAACGATTGTATTTTTATCAATCATCGCCAGTACCTCTCTGCTGAAAATTCATTGCTTATTATTATTTTACTCTTTATTCAGGCGAAAAAAATCCTCTCTTCACAGAAAGTTTTTCCATGGAAAAATAAACAGCCGCCTGCCGCTTCTATCGGTGAACTCCCATATTCTTTGTTTCAGTTCCTTCTCTTGCTGCGGCAACTGTGCAATAATTAACTTAGTAACGCATATAAATTGGCAAGGAGCGATGCGCATGCAAACCCGTCTTTTTGAATTTCGCGGATCTGGCTTTGGCTACATCTGGGTCATGCTCTGGACAACGGTTGTCACGATGATCACACTGGGTCTTTTCTTTCCCTGGGCGTATTCTGCCCAACAGCGCTGGATCGCATCCAACACCTACTTAAATGGGCAGCCTCTCCGTTTTGATGGAACAGGCAT
Organism: uncultured Veillonellaceae bacterium; assembly: GCA_964638945.1. Taxonomy (GTDB): domain Bacteria; phylum Bacillota; class Negativicutes; order UBA1444; family UBA1444; genus CAZXCC01. The sequence goes on from CAZXCC010000289.1 coordinate 1,107, forward strand.
CGGCTTTTTCGGCCAATGGTTGCTGATTTTGATTTTATCGTTCATTACTCTGGGAATCTATATTCCCTGGGGATATTGCCGTTTTAAACGCTGGGAGTTGGAAAACACCGTTCTGCAGTATTCAAACTAATCTCATCTGACTAACCCCATTGAATCCGGAAAAAGAAATGACAAGCCTTGTACGCTGGATGCAACACTCAGCGTGCAAGGCTTGTCATTTCTTGATTCAATTCACGGAAAACCGTCAAACAGTCTGTATGTGGATTAATGATTCAACGAATCATTCAAAGCCCAGACGCGCCAGACATAAGTCACGAACAATCCGATGGCAAAAAGGGCGACGGGAGCAATCAAAGTTCCCTGATACATCATATTCACTCCTTGTTGGCTTCCTCGTGCATTTTGACAGGAAGCCTCTTCTCAATTACGATTATAGCAAGGAGTTTATTATATTAATAATATTTGTTTTGACTGTTTTGTAGACGAATATCGAATGGATAGGATAAGGAGGCGTCGTATGGAATTTCGTCAACTCAAGTATTTCCTGGCAGTAGCGGAAGAAGGGCAGATTACCAAAGCGGCCGAACGGCTGAATATTACCCAGCCGCCCTTGAGTCAACAGATTATATTGTTGGAAAAAGAGCTGGGAATTCAACTTCTGCATAGAAGCAAAAAGAAAGTTCAGCTAACCGAGGCAGGACGTATTTTGCATAAACGCGCTGAGCAGGTTGTTGAATTATTGAAAACTGCTGTAGATGAAGTGCAGGAATCGGCAGAGGGAATTGGCGGAAAACTATCCATTGGCAGCATCACATCTTCCGGCCGTTCCCTGGTTCCTGACTACACGATGCGGTTTCACCTGATGTATCCCAAGGTATCTTTCGACTTGCGGCAGGGAGACTCTCTTCGTATTCTCGAGTTTCTTGATGCGGGCCTGATCGAAATCGGATTGGTGCGTCTTCCAATCGACGAATCCAGATACAACTTTATTGTGTTGCCGCAAGAACGCATGGTTGCCGTTTCCATTCCCAACGTGTTCCCCATCGAGGAGAAAGAGGAATTAAAACTGGCTCAGCTTGAAAATACGCCGTTGCTGATACTACGCCGCTATGCTCCTACTATATCCGAGTATTGCCGGAATATTCTTTGTGTCAGCGATGATGTGACTCCCTTATTGCTTTGGGTACGGTTGGGTCTCGGAGTCGCTATTGTTCCGGAATCGTCAATCAACCTGCTTGAAGGTTCCCCCCTGCTGGTCAGGGCGATTGACACGCCTGCCTTTACTACTACCGGTGCAGTCATTTGGCTGAAGAAACATTCGCTTTCTGCGGCTGCACTGCACTTCACGCAGATGTTTTTGCCCAAATAAGGGCAAATTCAAAAATCAGGCAATTTCTATCTTCACCCGACTGCCGTGTCCCAGCATATCCGGCTGCGATACGATCAAGCGCCGCGGCATCCGTTGCTGCAAGTCCTCGACATGGCTGATAATCCCGATTGTCAATCGGTCATGCCTCAACCGTTCCAGAGTTGCCATGGAAAGATCAAGAGTAGCGCGGTCCAGCGAGCCGAAGCCTTCATCGAGAAAGAAAAACTCCAACGGATATTTGCCGCGCAGCTGGATTTGATCCGACAGAGCCAGAGCCAAAGCCAGAGAAGTCTGAAACGTTTCCCCGCCGGACAGACTGGCTGCCGGACGTCTCGCACCACCGTTGGCATCGTCGCGGATGAGAAAGTTTCCTTCCGAATCGATTTCCAGCGCATATCGGTTGTGGGTTAGCTGTTTTAACCGCTCGGATGCATTATGCAGTACAACTTTCATCTGTTCTTGCGCCAGAAATTCAACAAGCATATTGCCCCGAATCAGACCGTAAATTTTCTCCAGATTATCGAGACTTTGCTTCAGCAGATTCATTTCTGCGTTTATTTCGCTCCATCTCATATTTTTTGCCGACAATTCCCGATGCGTTTGCTCCGCTTCGATCGATGCCCGTTGCAATTCATTTTTTTCTTTTTCGGACTGAAACAGTTTTCGCCTTAGTTCATCCCACTCATTCTCTGTTATGCTGCGGCCATCCAGTTCCTTTTCAATCACTTTTCCTTCCGCTTCCAATCGAAAGCCGCTTTCCCTGTACTCCCGCAGGGTGTTTCTCAGCTTTTCCAATATTCCCGGCGATAACAGGGCTGTTTTGACTTCTTCGCCGTCGGTGAATCCCGCATTCTCCATCTCTCGCATCCACTGCGTTTCTGCCAGGTTCGAGTTTTCCCGGTTCTGTTCAAGCGCCGCTGTAGCCGCTGCTACAGCGGCGCTTGCTGTCTGTCTCTGTTTGTCGGCGTTTTCCCATGCCGTTCTTGCCGTGTTTTCTTTCCACTGCAGTTCCGCAATTTCTTCAGTAATCGTCTTCAATAATTCAGTCGAGAGATCGGAAGAGCACACGTCTGAACTCCAGT
>CAZXCC010000290.1:0-3541 GCA_964638945.1 uncultured Veillonellaceae bacterium
CAGACGTGTGCTCTTCCGATCTAGAAAGGAATATTTTTCTGTGTTGCGCACGATAAAAAGCAGGAGAATGTTTGAACCAAGCCGAATAAAAGAGATTGGTTAATGTCTGCTAATAATAATCGCGGGAGGATAGGCAATGAAAATGCTTCGTATCCGGGCTATTGTATGTCTTGCTTTGCTTGCATTTTTATTTGGTTTTTCCCCGGTTGATGCAGCAACGTCGCCGGAGGATGGTAGGTTCAAGTCGTTTTATTCTGACGGCTGGTTTGGAACGTATGCACTCCGTGAATTTGAAAAAATTGCACCGGCTCCCGGCGTTAACTGGTATGTTGACGATGCTCAGGACTGGTTGCCTCGAGCGAAAAGAGAAGGATGGGTCGTAAAACACAAGCCTTCTGAAGCGATTAACGGCTCGATCGTCATTGGTTACCATGACGGTCTGGTATGGGTTGGCGTTGCACGGGAAGTGACGGATAAGGGAATGATTTTCGAAACCGTTATGGGTGGCGACGGCAAACCTGCACGTTATTGGATGAAATTTGATGATGTGATGAACTCGATTCATTTTCAGGGCTGTATTCTGCCTGAGCGTCTGCCTGGCGCAAAGACCGTGAGCCCGATGGAAGATTATAAAGAGGTACGGGGGTTTAACGGTTCTGCGTGGCCGGTGAAAGAATTTGATCTTGTTGCGCCCAAACCGGGCTTTAACTGGCAGGGAGCGGAAAAGGACTGGGTGGATGAAGCGGGACGCAAGGGCTGGGTTGTGGAGAATAAACCGGTAAAGATAAAACCCGGCAGCTTGATGATTCTTCAACACGTTGAAACTGCGCAAATCAAGGTGGCATTGGTGCGCGAAGGCATAGGCAGCACAGTGGTGTTTGAGTTCGTCGACCCGCCGAATAGCCGTGTAATCACTGCACGTTTGACTCTGGAACAGCTTGCGGATAAGTCTTCTTTTGGCGGCTATGTTTTAAAGGCCATGATTTTGCCTGAAAAGAAACGTAAGTGATCACAGGAGGTGAAGCCGCTTGACCCAGTATGTCTATGTGCGCAAGGCGGTTGAAGATCTTGTTCCGGGTATGGTCCTGGGGAAAATGTTGGTCACGAGTGAAGGAAAAAACTTTCTGAATGAAGGCGCAGTGTTGACACTGCGCATTATACAGACGCTCCAGATGTGGGGGTTTCGTCAGATTGAAATTCGGGAGGAAGTCCCGTTTTCATCGCAAAGCAGTTTAACAGAAGAAGCGTTCGGAAATACAGAAACGCAGATGGAAGTATCCCCGGAGGAGATTTCCCGGGAGGAGATTCCTGCGGTGGAAGAGCCCGAGCCTGTTGAAGTGTCGGCTGCACAGGTTGAAGTTGTTCCGGAAGTTTATGAAGTTGAAATGCCACCAGGGTTTCAGGCTTATTATCAGGCTGCTGTGCAGATTCTTAAGCAAACCTTGGGAAGAGCCCGTTTTCTCAAAGAGAGTTTTGGGGTTTCCGACATCAGGCAAATGGTCGGCGAATGCGTGATGCCTCTGATTGAAGACACGGCCGTGATGGACAACCTTCAGATGATGCCTCACAGCGAAGACTATCTTTATCATCATTCTGTCGATGTGGGCGTTATTTCCGGATGTTTGGGACTCTGGCTTGGACGGCCTTTCAAGGAAATTGAAGAGATTATATTAGGCGGGTTGCTTCATGATGTGGGCAAAGCCTTGATTCCACTAAAAGTGTTGAACAAACAGGGAGCGCTGACCGAAGAAGAAATGAACCTGGTGCGGTTTCACTCAACACGAGGCTACAAATTTTTAAAAGAGAGCAGTGATGTGAACCGAAACATACTGCTTTGCACGCTGCAGCACCATGAACGCATGGATGGCAGCGGCTACCCTCTGGCAGTGCGTGGCGACAAGATTCATCCCTATGCAAAAATCATTGCAGTCGCAGACGTGTTCGATGCCATGATCGCAAAACGCGGTTACGGGAAGCAAGCTACACCGTATGAAGCGGTGGAAATCATGAAGCATGAAATGTATGGAAAACTCGACATCGAAATATGCACGCTGTTTCTGGAAAAAATTTGCCAGAGATTTGTGGGCGACCTGATTCAGTTAAGCGACGGTAGACGCGGCGAAGTGGTTTTTCTCAATCAATATGACAACACCCGTCCTATAGTGCGAACGCAAGAAGGAGAGTTCATCGATCTTGATAAACGCCGTGACATCAATATCTGCAAGATGCTTCACTCATAATCGGCAAGCTCGCATTTCATGGAGGAAACAAGGTAAGTGCTGAACAAGCAGATAAGAAAATATAATTTGAGTGAGCTGCAGGCAGGGATGATTGTAGCGGAGCTCATGGCATCAGTGGACGGTAAGTCAATCCTTGGTGAAGGGACTATACTTACCGACAACCGGATCCGCCTTCTGGAACAATGGGGAGTGGAGCGGGTTTCTGTCTATCTTGATAACACTGATGCAAAAATTGAGACATCCTTGCCTTGGTCATTTGACCGTGCAAGTTTTAATGAATATTATAAAGATACTGTCGACCTCGTAAAGACAGCTTTTAAATCCATCAGCTTGTTTCGCGAAGTTCCGGTTGCCAGGATGCAGGAGTTGGCCAATGAAAAGATAGACCCCTTGATTGACGCGCCTGGCGTGATGAGTCATCTGCTGATGATTCGGCATACAGATGATTATACTTTTGAGCATTCTGTCAATGTGGCGATTTTATCCGGTGTAATCGGCAAATGGATGGGTATTACGGGTCAGGATTTGCGAGACCTTATTTTTTCAGGATTGATGCATGACATCGGCAAGAGTCAGGTACCGCAGGAAATTCTGAATAAACCCGGGAAATTGCTGCCTGCTGAAATGGAAATCATGCGAATGCACACGACAAAAGGGTACTATCTGCTGAAGGAAGTGCCGCAGGTTCCCACAGTAGTGATGCTGGCCGTGTTGCAACATCATGAACGTATGGATGGCAGCGGATATCCATTGCGGATGATGGGAACGAGTATTCATCGGTTTGCGCGCATCATTGCCGTGGCTGATATTTATGATGCAATGACTTCGGATCGGGTGTACCGTCGGCGAACCACGCCGTATCATGTTATTGACGATCTGTTCAAACAGATGTTTGACTGGCTTGATCCTGAAGTCTGCAGTACATTTCTATATCATGTGAGAGATTTCATGACAGGGAATATTGTATTGTTGAGTGATGGGCGGCAAGCGGAAGTCATCCGGCCAGGGGAATTTCCAACCGGATTACCGCTTGTTAAGACTTCTGATGGTCATTTTATCAATTTGGAACAAAAACGTGAGATAAAAATTTACGGTTTAGTCAGTGCGTGAAAGAGACTCCGAAGCCACCGTTGCCTTCGGCACGGTGGCTTTCTTGCCATGATTTCAATTGTCAAAAAATGGTTGTTTTAACAAGGAGGATTCTATGAAGATCCGTGATTTATTCAGTGCAAAAAAACCTGTAGTATCCTGTGAAATTTTTCCGCCCAAACCAGATTATCCGATAGAAACGATCTTCGCAA
>CAZXCC010000291.1:0-3535 GCA_964638945.1 uncultured Veillonellaceae bacterium
GCTGCGGCGTGAAATGTGCTTTGCGCTCTTTGGAAGCTGCCGGAATCAATCCGACACAGCATTTGGTATTGACCGACTGGGGGATGGAGAAAACTCCGGATTTATTTCCGGACCCTGCCACAATCCAGTCTGCCAAGGCCAAAATCAGGGAAAGCTTGTCGGCGTAACCTGAAGAATGGGATGAGTGGAGACGCGGTATGGCAACCGTGCTTCGCTTGCGGGGAGATGTTGAAAAATGGAGCGGAGTGCGGCAATGACGGGAAAAGCATCGCGGCACTTGGCAACGCTGCGCCGGGCCGGACTGATCACTGGGATGAAGAAACCGAAATTGGTTTTCTTTAAGTTGGCGATCGCTGTGACGGTGGCTATTTTCGGTATCAATTCCGGCCAGGCTTTTGCGGCGGTCATCGGCCCGCTGATTGAGGTGCCCGTGATGATCGCGCTGGTCAATGTGGCGCTGAAGTTCAGGAAATGGTTTGCGATTCATGCTGAAAGCTAAGATGTTCTTTTATGACAAGCCCGGCAAACGTCATTGAGCGTCCCGTTTCGGAACGAGGCGCGAAATTTCCGATACGGCTCACTGTTCCAAATTTGTTGCAGATTGGAGTGCTGTAAGTTCCCAAAGCACATCTCATTCTTTCCGGCAGGAGGCGGCATCTTCGCAAAGACACATGGGAATACATGGCCATCAACACCCAGGAGCAGGGTTTGATGCACTTGTTCCGAGCAGGTGGAAAGAGCGGTATGATGAGTTGTATCGATCAGATGACCGGCAACCTGTATCCCCTGAGAACTGAGTCGTTGCCGCAAGGCAATGATTTTTTCTTTTGCCAGGAGGGCAAGGGGCGTATTTTCCGCAATAACTTGCCTGGATAATTCCGGTGAAGGAATGTAATCCAGGGTGCTGATGACGACCTGACTTACGGGTGAGCCGTCAAGCAAATCCGGCAATCCGTCCAGTTCGTCGATTCCTTCCGCCATCAACAAATACGCAATGTGTATGCTCGGAGTTGCCATCTTTGCCTCTTTCCGGGCCTTTGCCAAAAAATGCAGTGCCTTTTTCAGTTGCGCGACTGAAGCGCCGGGACGAAACCGGTCATGGCACTTGCCAGTGCCTGTCAGCGACAAACCGATGATCTGGAGTCCGCTGTCTACCAACCGCCGGGCCATGGGCCCATCGATGAGAACACCGTTGCTTGTGGTTCCGCATTGACTCCCGGACTGAACCACCAGATTGACCATCGGGAAGAAATCCGGATGCAGGAGAGGTTCGCCCCATCCCTGCAGATGAATATATGGAATAAAGGGAAGCGAAGGAAGAAGCCTTTGAAAAACATTCATTTCCATATGACGATTGTGCCAGGAGCTTCCGGCGACCGTCCGGGGACAGTAAGTGCAACAGGCATTGCAATGGGTGGTTAGTTCAACTTGCAGCCAGACCAAGTCCGGTGGGGGCTGATTCCATTCCTTCCATTTTGTCAGCCATTTTTCAAACATGCATTTTGGCTCCTTTGACCTGGGTGTGATCGGTTTCTAGGGGATTCTGCGCACCTACTCTATGTGTTATCTTATCATTTGTCTGAGCAGAAATCTTCTAAATGAAAACTGATTTTCATTAAATTAATGTAGGAGGAAGAAATACCACTTCGTGCCCTTGGGTCGTTTTAAAGAAATCTAAAAAACAGCTTGTTCAAGATGCTCATTTCGAAACACCTGAACAAGCTCGACAAGAAATATTCAAGTCTATTGAACTTTTCTATATCATTAATAGAAGGGCCTCTGTTCTTGCGTGTCGGCTACATGAACCACTGCGCCTTATAGCCGTGATAATCCAGTTTGGGATCGCGTTCGGTTACGACCAAGATCAAGTTATTGCCGCCCGCCGAATAGGCGCAGAGAATGTATTTGTCGGAAATGGCGAACAAAACGCCTTCGTTGCCGGCCCGCGGCGGCTTGGCGGCATAACCCTGCGAAGTTGTATTGGTACTGTATTTCCAGGTGGAAGCGCCTAACGGCGCCAAGAATTGGGCGATGACGGCACGACCTTTTTCGTACTCGATATCCGAGGCAAAGGTCATGCCGAAATTATAGGCGGTATCGTTCGCGATATTGAACACCAGGTGTTGTTTGCAGTGATCGGGGAATAGCTTTTTGTGCTCATTGCTTTTCCAGGTGGTATGGCCCACATATTTCTTGTCGGGGTCGGAATTGCCCGGATAGTAGGTATTCAGGTCGATGGTCGCCTGACTGGCGCCGCTCTTGATATAGGGGAAGTTGCCTGTGAAAAAGTCGTCCGAATCATCCGTGGATGTGATGGTAATCTGCTTGGTCGTAAGGTTGACCAGGCTGAAGGACCAGTCAACATCTCCGCCAGTGTTGGTATTTCCCAGCCAAATGCCGGCCACGCCGTCATTGCCGCAACCATTATCGGCCCATACCGTTCCGGAGCCGGCGGCGAGAAGAACCGCGACCGCAAGAACAAGGGCGCCGGTTCGAAAAATGCTTTTCATTGCTCGATTCCCCTTTCCTTATTTGCTTTTGTGTACAGGGGTCTTATGCTCCGACGTGGTCGGAGCGGGGAGCGAGGCGGCATGCTTTTCCAAGGCCCCGGCAAGGCGGACCAGGAAGGCTTCCTGCGCTGGCATCAGCGGTTTATGGGCCGCGATCGCGCCATAGGCTTCACTCATCAGTCGAAAATCTTGGGGGCTCAAAGAGCGAACCAGCATCCGCAACGCTTTTAGTCCGGGCTTTCCTTCCCGCTGCAGTTGCTGCTTGATTTTGTAACCGGCAGGGCTTTCCTGGGCGCTCACGGAGACTTGAGGGGTGTTCACGGCCTGCCAGTCCGCCGGGGTAAACAGGGCGACCAGCATAACCGGCAGGCCGCCGTTGAAGGTTCCGTGGTCGGGCGCCTGCGCCCGCAACAGCGTAACGGCCATGACAATGCCGCTTTGCGTGCAGCCGTTCGCGTCGGGCTGCTGCGTGGCGATACCGTCATTCGGCGTGTATTTGCTGGGGTCGCCGGTCAGCGGCCAGACGAGCCCCGGAGTATTCTCCAGGCTGGTTGTGTAACTCACCACATAGGAGTTGACATAGAGCTGATCGTAGTCTGAGTTATGTTGGTTGTTGATTTCCACGACAGTATTCTTCATTTCGTCCGCAGACTTCATGAATTGCAGCAGTGACACGGGATTTCCTTCCGTAACAAATTCGCCGAAGTCGATGACGGCGTGAACCGAACTTAAAATCAGCTGGCCAATCTCGGCTTTCAAACCGGTACTGTTCTTCTTGACCCGGTCGAATTCGAGATGGATATCTACCGGACCAACATAAGTATGGTTGTTGGTGCAGCAGCCTATCCAAGTATTCGCAGGACCAGTGCAGGAAGGCGGGTTGTAGATGCTCGTTACATCGACATTGTCCACGGTGTAGGTCAGATCAGTCTCTTTAAAGACGTTATTGCCAGCGTCTTTCCAGGCGACAACGAAGGAAGCGCCGTAGTTGGCGGGAATCTTGTAGGGTATGCCGGAAGGCGAGA
>CAZXCC010000292.1:0-3524 GCA_964638945.1 uncultured Veillonellaceae bacterium
TGGACACCCTGTACTGAGCACACTGGTGGCCGAAATCTATGGACCTGATCAGAAACGGCAAAGGGAAATCGCGGCTGAAGTTAAATCGATTTTTGAAAATACCCCAGGTGTCGTGGATATTGATTGGTATGTCGAGGCAGATCAAAAGAAAATTATATTCAGTGTAGATCAGGCAAAAGCAGCACTTAGCGGGGTTACGACAGAGTCTATCGCACGCACTTTGGGCATTTCGTTGGGCGGCGGTTCAGCTGGCCTGCTTCATGCAGGTAAGGAGAAAGAACCTGTGGAACTGTATCTCCGCCTTCCGTCCGAATTGCGCTCCAGTGTAGAATCACTTCGCCAGGTCACGGTTCCATCGCAGACAGGCCAGTTGATTCCGCTTGCTGAACTGGGAACAGTCAGGGAAGGTATTGCTGACAAGACGATATATCATAAGAACCTGAAACCGGTAACGTATGTGATCGGTGATGTGGCCGGTACGGAAGAAAGCCCCGTATATGCAATACTCAAAATGATTCCGAAGATCAAGGCGCTAAAAATGGCGGAAGGGTATGAACTCGAACAATATTCGGCGATTCAGCCCTGGCTGGAAGACAAGTATGCGATGAAATGGGACGGGGAATGGCACATCACATACGAAGTGTTCCGCGATCTTGGAATCGCGTTTGGGGCCGTGCTGATCCTAATCTATGTTTTGGTTGTAGCCTGGTTCAAGAGCTTCACGATTCCATTGGTGATTATGGCCCCGATTCCGCTGACACTGGTGGGGATATTGCCGGGCCACTGGATTTTCGGAGCCTTTTTTACTGCGACATCGATGATCGGTTTTATCGCACTGTCTGGAATTATCGTCCGAAACTCCATTCTGTTGATTGAGTTTGCAGAAGCTGAATGGAAAGCAGGAAGTGATTTGGAGTCTTCGTTAGTGCGTGCAGGAACGGTACGGTTCCGCCCGATTGTTCTCACGGCGGCAGCTGTTGTCGTCGGCTCGTTTGTCATGCTTTTTGATCCTATTTTCCAGGGACTGGCCATCGCCATGATGTTTGGTGCGGTTGGCGCTACCGCATTGACACTGGTCATCGTGCCGTTGTTGTTTTATGAGTTGATGCGCGGCAATGAAGTTGAAAATAAAAGTTGAGCAGATAATAGCACGTCACATATAAAACAGGTAGTTTGAATGATGAGAGGGATCCACTTGCAGAAAAAAAGGGGAATTCAATATTCAAAAATCGGCATTCTATCGTTGGCGCATATGCTCAATGATCTGTATAGCAACTATCTGCCCCAGTTACTTCCGTTTCTTGTCGTCATACACTCCGGCTTTACTGCTACTCGTGCCGCAATTCTGGTTTCTTCCTTCACCATCACGTCTTCCTTTGCTCAGCCGCTTTTTGGTTATTTTCTGGATCAGCAGGGCAAGCGCTGGCTGTTGTATGTGGGAACATTATGGATGGCGCTCATGCTCAGTTTGACAGGCATTGTCGAAAATTACTGGACTTTAGTCCTTCTTGCCGGACTTGCCGGATTGGGTACGGCTGCTTTCCACCCGCAGGCATCCACCATGATCAATATCTTGAGCGGTGATTACAAGGGAATTTTACTTTCAACTTTTGTTGCTTTTGGAAATATGGGCTTTGCCCTGGGACCTCTCCTGTTGGTTCCTCTTTTTCAATATTACGGGCTTCAGGCGACCCTTGTAACAGTGATTCCTGGAATTCTCGTCGCGTTGCTGCTGCTTTTCTTTTCTCCCCGCAACACGGTAATATCAGGGAATTCTCCGGAATTTTCTGCAGTCTGGCACTCGATAAAAGCTGCGAAGAAGGAGCTGGCTGCCATCATCAGTGTGATTGCCATCCGTTCCTTGTCGTACACGGGGATGTTAACTATGTTGCCGCTGTATTTCCAATCAAAAAACCTATCGAATATTGCTGCGAGCCGGATGCTAACGATTATGCTGTTTGCCGGAGCCGTCGGCGGTATAGTGGGAGGGTTTATATCTGATTATTTTGGGCGAAAACGGCTGATTGTAGGGTCCCTGATCCTTTCCACGCCGCTATTCTTTCTGTTTTTCTTCACAGAAGGTGTTGTCAGTACTCTATTTTTGGGTATAGCCGGAGCGACCCTGCTATCCAGTTTTGCCGTCACTGTGATTGCAACCCAGGAAGCCATTCCGGAGAACAAAGCTCTTGCTGCGGGCTTAAGCATGGGGCTTGCCGGAGGAATCGGAGGAATTTCGGTAATAGCCATCGGGCGAATCGCAGACATTTGGGGGCTATCAACAGCCGTATTCGTTATTTTTCTTTTGCCGATTGTGGCTGGATTGATAGGGCTGAGCATGAAAAGCCGACCCGCTGCGCGTGACGAACGCATAAAAGGATAGATGGAAGGAATGATGGAGAGAATATTGTGAATATTTGGCAGATGCAAGAAGTAGAACTCATCAGGCAAATAAAAGAATTGGAAGACGTGTTTGAATCCATCACGGATATTCTTGTTGTGGTGTCACCGGAACTTGCAATCATGGATTTGAACAAGTCGGCTTTACAATACATGGGGCTTTCGGACCGAATCGAAGTCGTGGGGAAATTGTATTGCGAAACGGCATGCAACCGGCATAATTGCCGTTGGGCGCAATCAGAGCAACTTCGGTGCATGCAGTGTAAGCGAAACGACAATTGTTCCGACTGCCATCTGCAGGAGGCTTTCAAAACCGGAAAGCCACTGGCTCGAGAGGTTGAATTGGCTGATAAGTGCTATATAACAAGCGTGTATCCTGTTTTTGATGAAAGAAGAAACGTTATGAAAGCTGTTTCCCTGTTTCGGGATATCACTGCAATCAAACGACATAATGGTCAATTGATGCTGTCTAAAAAAATGGAGGAAATGGGACAACTGGCGGCTGGTTTGGCGCATGAACTGCGCAACCCCTTGGGCGCAATTTCCAATCATCTATATCTCCTTGAATCCTCCATCCGACAAGATGGCGGAGGTATGAATACAGATTTTGTTGAATCATCGGTCGCGGCAATTGCTTCGATACAGAGGCTGGTCGAGCGCAGCGATAGTATCATACGCACGATACTTGATTTTTCCAGGGATAAAACCATGTTTAACACAGGTATTAATGTCCGGGATCTGAACGAACAAGTCCTGGCCCTTGTCGGAAATGTTGCCCGGAGCAAAGACATCGTGATAAAAGTGACTTGCAGCGATGGATTAAATATCGAATCTGACGCTGTAGCCTTGCAACATATTCTCTATAATTTGATTAAGAATTCCATAGACGCTATGAAACCGGGTGGAACTGTCAAAATCAAATACCGAATGGAGCAAGATTGTTTGGTGATTCGGACTGAAGATACCGGGGAAGGAATTTGCCGGGACGACCTGGATAAAATCTATAACCCGTTTTTTACGACAAAGTCGCCTGGTCAGGGAATGGGCCTTGGGCTCTTTGAAGTATACAATCTGGTGGCGCGATTGAACGGACAAATCTCAGTTGACTCCCAGCCGGGTCTGGGAAC
>CAZXCC010000293.1:0-3494 GCA_964638945.1 uncultured Veillonellaceae bacterium
GCAGATCGACTACCATGCCGGTTTCGATGACTTCAGTCCGCCCTTTGCCGATAATGGGATAAAATTCCGATTGCCGAAGACCCACTCCATAGCCGGCGTGTTCAAGATAGTTTTTCTCCCAGCCAGCGTCGGCGACGATTCTCCGGGCCGCTCCGTCTACGTCTGCAGCTATAACGCCTGGTCTCAGCATTTCGATCGCCGCTGCCTGAGCTTTAATCAACAGCTCATACACCGCCACCTTGCCCTCCGGTATTTCGCCGACCGCCACCGTCCGACACATTTTTGCGCAATACCCTTGACTGGTTGAACCAAGATGAATAATCACGATTTCACCCTCAGCAATCAATTTACTGCTTGCACAGGGGTGAGTCAGCAACGCGCGTTCGCCGGAGACAACCTGCGGCCGGAAAGAGGATCCGCCGGAACCTGCTTTCAGCATGGCATATTCCGCTTCTGCAAGAATGTCCAGTTCCGGAACTCCCGGTTGGACCGCTTTGATTGCCGCAGCCATGCCTGCACAGGCAGCCCTTCCCGCCTGGCGCATCAGCTCGATTTCACCGGCTTCTTTCACTGCACGCATGCGATAGAAGAGGTCACCTGCCCCGATGAATAAACGTTCGGGAAATGCCTGACGCAATCCGTCGTACACCGCATAATCCACAAAATAACGTTCGAAACCGATCTTTGGCTCATTCATCCCGTATGCCCGGATTCGCTCAATCATTTTGCCAATGAGATTTTCTTTGGGGAAGAAATATCCATAGGTTTTGATGCCGGATTCAGTGGAAACAAAATCCACATCCAACCATAGCGTCACAGCGCAAGCTTCTCCTTCTTGCGGGATGAGAATCGCCAGACATTCAATTTGTGTCAGGCCAGTGAAATAAATCAGATTTTCCCTGTTTACCACCACCAACAGATCCAAGCCAGCCTTCGCCATGAGCTGCTGAGCTTTCGATATGCGGTTCGCGAATCGAGCTCCCATGCGAATGCCCCCTCCCATCAAACAGTGAGCGGATTGTCTTTCTTTCGTTTTGCAAGTTCAATGGCCACATCGATGATCATGTCTTCCTGGCCGCCTACAGTTTTTCTCCGTCCCATTTCGATCAAAATATCTCTTGGATCCACACTGAATTTTTCCCCGGCCCTATAGGCATGCAGCAGAAAACTGCCATAGGCTCCGGCATATCCGATGCAAAGAGCGGCATTATTGATATACAATGGCCGATGCATCAATGGCTCGACGACCTGTTCCGCCAAATCCATAACCTTGTAAAGGTCAATACCCGTAGAGTAGCCCATTTTATCCAATACCGCGACGAGAACTTCGAGTTGGGAATTACCGGCAGCGGCGCCAAGCCCCCTGACTGTGCAGTCCACTACTTCAGCGCCGGCTTTGATAGCCGCAAGAGTGTTCCCAATGGCAAGGCCCAAATTATTGTGTGCATGAAAACCGATGGGCAGGGATATCGCATTTTTTACCGCTGCAATACGGGCCTGGATATCATCCGGTGCCATAGCACCGGCAGAATCGGTGACATAAATGATATCAGAGCCATAACTCTCCATCAGTTTCGCCTGTTCTACGATTTTCTCCGGCGATGCCATGTGGGCCATCATCAAAAATCCGACGGTTTCCAGCCCATTGTTCTTTGCAAAACGAATGTGCTGTTCCGCCACATCCGCCTCGGTTACATGCGTTGCAACACGGACAACTTTCGCCCCGCAGTCCATCGCTTCTTTCAGATGTTCAATCGTACCAATGCCGGGGATAAGCAATACATCCATTTTTGCATTCTTTAGAACCTTACCGACGGCTGTAAGATATTCCCTATCGGATGCTTTGGCAAATCCGTACTGAAAAGAAGAGCCTCCCAAGCCATCGCCATGTCCGAGTTCAATAGTCCCGACACCGGCTTCATCCAGTCCTTTGGCCACTTCCGCCATCTGCTCCGGAGTCAACTGGTGACTGACAGCATGCATGCCATCACGCAAAGTCGTATCGATGATGCGTATTTTTTTCATGCTATCCTCCCCTTACGAGTGTATTGGGCATATTGCTCAGCCACTGCAACCGCAGCCGAGGTGATAATGTCAAGATTACCGGAATAATTGGGCAGATAGTCTCCCGCGCCCTCCACCTCAACCACGCAAACTACCCGCTCGCCATCGGCATAGGGTTCAACTTTCAGGTGGTAACCCGGAACATATTGCTGAACAGTCTTGACCATGGTCAAAATTGATAACTTGATTTCATCTATGCAACTTGAATTGCATCGTGCATAAATTGTATTTCTCATCATGATCGGCGGATCCGCTGGGTTGAGGATGATTATCGCTTTACCCTGCTTTGCTCCACCGACCTTGATGAGAGCATCTCGGGTGGTTTCAGTAAATTCATCAATATTCTGCCTTGTGCCGGGCCCGGCGCTGCGACTGCTGATCGTTGCGACAATTTCGGCATAATCCACAGGCGTCACCCGATTGATTGCATGAACTATGGGAACAGTTGCCTGACCACCACAGGTAACCATATTTACGTTTCGAACGCTGTGGTCGAGAAGACGTTCGGCCAAATTGACTGCAGGCACAATATAGGGGCCTACGGCAGCCGGGGTAAGGTCAATCGCAAAAATTCCGGCTTCCTTCAATAATGGCGCATGCATCAGATGAGGTCTTGCTCCTGTGGCATCAAACACGATGTCGATGTTTTGGCTCTTTATTATTCCCTGAATTCCTTCAAGTGATGTAGCTATTCCTTTTTCTGCTGCAAGCTTTAATCCATGGGATGACGCATCCACACCAGCCATCATAATCATGTCCAAAGTTTTGCTGCGCAAAAGTTTTATCATCAAGTCAATGCCGATATTGCCCGGTCCAAGTATGGCCACCCGCAATTTTTCCACCATGGCTCCCTCCTCCAGATTATTTCACAAACCGTGCCGATACCGCACCGATACGGTCAAACGTCGCACGGACACTGTCGCCAGATGCAACTTGACAGGCGGCTGTGAAAGATCCGGACATCACTATGTCACCAGCTTTTAGTGTCATTCCGTAGTATGACAATTTATTGGCAAGCCAGGCCACTGCATTTGCCGGATGTCCTAAAACTGCAGCACCAGCCGCTGTTGCAATAACTTCACCGTTCTTCTCCAGAACGAGTCCTGTATACCTCAAGTCAATTTCTTCAATCGGTGAAAGTTTCCCACTGACGATGATACGTCCGATCGACGCGCCGTCGGCGATGGTATCTTGGATCTTTATCTTCCAGTCTTTTACCCTGCTATCGATTATTTCAATCGCAGGCATCACCCCGGCAGTTGCTCGCAAAACGTCGGCAACCGTAACACCCGGTCCAGACAAATCCGCTTTAAGAACAAAGGCAATTTCCGGCTCAATTTTGGGCAAAATCAGGGATGACATTGAAATGGGATCTCCTTCAAGAGCCATCATCTTATCCGTAATATATCCATAGTCCGGTTCAAAAACAC
>CAZXCC010000294.1:0-3480 GCA_964638945.1 uncultured Veillonellaceae bacterium
GAGAAATCTATGTGAATCCAGTCCTCAGCGTGAACATTATGCGATTCGGCACGGATCGGATTTATGTTTTGGGCGAAGTCAACCAGCCGGGAGCATATGAACTGGACAAGAGCCGAAATCTGTTGGATGCGATCGGCGCTGCGAGGGGTTGGACCAAAGACGCGGCCAAGACCAAGGTTTTCATTATACGAAAGGATCAGAACGGCAAACCACCGTTGAAAGTGGATCTCATGGCGTTGCTCAAAGAAGGCGACACCAGCAAAAACTATCCCCTCCAACAGGGCGACGTCGTATATCTGACAGAAAATCACCGGATCGATTTTGCCAAGGATATCGTCCCGTTGATCAATGCCGCCTACATGATCACCTGGATTTCCAACGACAACAAGCGCTGACGCGAAGCCGAAATTCATGAAAAAAACAACATTGGGAGGCACAATTATGTACGAGGAAAAGTTGGAAATGCGCACCTTGGCGACAATTATTGGCCGGCGGCACAAAATTGTCTGGGGCATTCTCGGAACGGCCATTATCGCCGCCCTGCTGTTCAGTTTCCTTCAACCAAGACAGTATGAAGGAACTGTCAGCATCCGGGTTCAATATCCTTTAGGCCTGAATGACAAACTTTCGGCATTGCCGTCCGACCAAATGATCACACAACAAATCATGACCTATGCGGAAATTGTCAAAAGCCGGGCCGTCGTGCAACCGATTATTGATTACCTTTACGCCGATGCCGAAGAAAAGCCACTATATGAAGATATGGCCAAGCAAATTGACGCGAAGCCGGTGCGCGGTACTGACATGCTGGTACTCAGCATCTTGGCCGGTACGCCGGAAGATGCGCAAAAGGCTGCGGATTTTCTGTTGACAACGTTCAATGCAAAACTGACAGACATCGTCAGGCTTCAGGGGAAAGAATCTCGTGTTTTTATTGGCAGCAGGCTGGAAGAAGCAAAAAAAGAATTGGACAAGACTGAAGAAGCCTTGGTCGACTTCAAATCAAAAAATCAGACCGTATCCATCAGCGAGCAAACACGAACCTTTGTGGAGCGGCAGGCAAATTTGCGAAGACTGGCGGTGGATAACCAACTGGCCTTAGAGAAAGCCTGGGCCCAGGTTCGGTCTCCAGCCCTGATTACGGACACGCCGACCATTACCAATTACAAGAGCCGTCTGGCGGATCAAGAGGCGGAACTGGCCGCGCTACTGAAAAATCATACGGAAAAGCATCCCAAGGTAAAAACTTTGCAGGCAGCCATGGCCGAGACAAAGGCCAAACTGAATGAAGAACTCAAACGGGTCGCGCAGGGCGAACTCGCGCTGGGCCAGACACAAAGAGCCACAATTGCCCGATTGAACAGCCAAGATGAGCAAGAGATGGCCATGTTGCCTGCTAAAGAACAAGGATTGGCCCGGCTAATGCTTAATTATACGGTTGCTCAAGAACTCTATGTCATGCTTGCCAAACGTTATGAAGATGCCAGAATCAGTGAAGTGATGCAGCCGACCAACGTCCAGATCGTTGATGTTGCTGCCTTGCCAGAAAAAACCGCCCGGCCGCGGTGGTTGCTGAATCTGGCGATAGCTGGTTTGATCGGCTTGTTTGCCGGACTCTCCTCCGCCTTCTTGGTGGATTATTTCCGCAAGACGATCGACACTGCCGAAGATGTCAAGAGCTATCTTGGCCTGCGGGTCATCGGCAGTATCCCCAGCTACAGCCTGAAAAATGAACCGGAAAAGGCCTGGAGCAAATTTACTCCCAAAATCCCGCAGGTTGTTAAATCCGCGGAAGCAAAGAGTCAGGAGGGATGATCGTGGGAAAACAAAATCGCTATATCATTCGTGACCGTGAACAGTCGGCGATTGCCGAGTCCTTCCGGGTGCTGAGCGCGGCTCTGCAGGAAAACCAGGCGGAAACCGGTGCGAAAACGATCCTGTTTTCGACTGTTACCAACGGCGAGAGCGATTCCATGACCGCCGTGAACACGGCCGCGACTTTGGCTTATGGCGGAAAAAAAGTTATTCTGGTGGACTGCGATATGCGCCACCCGGTATTGCACGAGATTTTTCAGGGAAACATCTTTGGGGTTACGAACATTATCATACAGGACAAACCGATTGAAGAAATGCTCCAAAGTACGGAAATCGGGGGATTGAAAGTACTGCCGAGCGGATCGGTGCCAGTAGGCCCGGTCGAGTTGCTGTCCAATCCGAAACTGCGGGAAATGTTGGACACTTTGAAGACGATGGCCGATTATGTTTGTATCGTCAGCGCTCCCCTAATCATCCGATCTTCCAGTATTCTCTCCGATGCCTGTATCGTCGCTTCCAAAGTGGATGGGGTTGTCTTGGTCATTGACAGTCGGTCCGTAAAAACAAAGACGGCCCAAAAGGCGGTCGAACTCTTGAACGGCGCGCGGGCCAAGATTGTCGGGACAGTGCTCAACGACGTCAAGACAGACGAAGACCTTATCTACTTCGCTTCCTAGCGGCGCACCGACGACCTCATAAACGAAGGCAGGCGAATTGGCGTGCGATTGAACATGAACCGCTTGTGCCTGATGGCTGTTGATGCAATAGTCTTTGCCATCAGTCCCTTTATCGCCCTCTATCTACGGATGGATGAAATAGTCGGCAGTAGCTATCTGGACAGTATCCTGCATTATCTGCCGGCAGTTTTGGTTGTCCAGTCGGTTGCCTTCCTGGCCTTCAATCTGTACCGGCGGGTGTGGAAATACGCTGGAATCCATGAATTGATGTCCATCGTCGGTGCGGTGGCGCTGGGACAGTTATCCCTGTTTCTGCTGGCGCAGGCAGTGGGAATTGCGATGCCAAGAAGCCTGTACGTCCTCTGTGGTATTTTGAATGTCGTCATGATTGGCGGGATAAGATTGTCGGTCCGGCTTGCGTCGAACAAGTGCCTCCAATGTTTGGGGCGGCCGGAAAAAGTGCTGGTTTTTGGCGCCGGCGACGTGGGGGCCTGGATTGTGAAAGAGTTTCGGGCCCATTACGGCGCCAATAAAAAAATCGTCGGTTTCATCGACGATGATCCGCAAAAACTGGGCTGCATACTGAATGGCATCAAAGTGCTGGGCGGGCGTTACGACATTGAACGAATTGTGATGCAGCATGGGATTCAGGAGATTATCGTCGCCATTCCGTCCGCCCGCAGCATGCTGGTCCGGGAGATCGTCAAAATGTGTCGGGCGACCCAGAGCAAGGTGAAAATCGTCCCGGCCCTGCATGAAGTGCTTGATGGCATGGTTACCATTCGCCAGTTGCGGGATGTGAATTTGGAAGATTTGCTTCACCGGGAGCCGATCCGGCTGGATATTGCCCTGATGCGGGACCAACTGCGGCAGAAACGGGTGCTGATTACCGGCGCCGGTGGTTCCATCGGTTCGGAGATCAGCCGCCAGGTTGCCCGAATGCTGCCGGGGAAACTGTACCTTTTGGGAAAAAGTGAAAACAACATCT
>CAZXCC010000295.1:0-3479 GCA_964638945.1 uncultured Veillonellaceae bacterium
CAATCCAATGCAGCACAATATGACCAGGGACACGCTGATCCCCCACCAACGATTTTTGGCGTATTTCCAGGGAGTCAGCGGCGTAAAGAAATAGAGCAGCCAGACGACGGTGAAGGCGATCCAGGCAGCCCGGGTTTCATTAAACAACAACGTCAGCAAAGAAAGATGCAGCGCCGCAAAAAACACGGCCCGCAGCCGGCCGGAAAAAGCGTTGGCAAAGGACAGCGGCAACAGGAAACAGACGACCAGCAGCAGATGCTCGCCCAAATGGACCGGGTGGCCGAAGAAGCCGTTGATCCGCAGGGAGAGGTTCTGCCATCCCTGGTGAAGTGCGTAGACATCGGTGATGACAGCGGATGCGGCGACTGCGAGAACGAGACCCAGCACATGACGGCGGGTCTTGCACAGCAGCACAGCCAGCGGCAGCGTCAAAATCCGGTCGACAAAAGCCCAGGCATTTTCCCATTGCACGCCCGGCCAGGCTGCCACGGTGGATAAAACTACGGCGCCGATAAACAGAAAAAAAGCCCGTTGCAGGACAGGCACCCCGACGATCCGATACGGTGCGATCGCGAACCGCGCCAGATAGATCAGGCCGGATACAGAAACAAAACCTGCCGGCAAGCGATCCATGCCCCAGCAGGAAACCAATGCGTATCCCCACAATAGTCCATAGCTGATTTTTTCCAAAATGTCGACTTTCGACATATTTCAACTCCATGCAATCTGTTCCAGCTATTAAAGTATCACATTTGGCCAAGGGTTGGCAACTATGGCAGGAAAAAATGCATCATTTGGTGTGTGTAAATAGTCGCAATATTTTTATTTTGTTCGTGGGAATCATTTGTCCGTTCTTGTCCTCTTGTGTCGCGAAAATATGCAAAATATGGAAGTTGAAAGGTTGCAATATATTCACATGGGAGTAAAATGGGAATTGAAGAACGTACGTGAAAGCAGATCTGCAAATGAAATTCAAAGGAGGAATTCGATGCAAGCAAGAAACAGGACAAATCAATATGGAGCCATTTTCGGCCGCATCAGACGCAACAAGGAAATCAAGGCGGCTACACTTGCGCACCGTGTCGGCATTTCGACATCGACCTATTCCCGGATTGAGAACGGCAGGCGCAGCGCAACATTGGAACGAGTGGACAGGATCTGCCATGAACTGGGCTTCTCATTGACCCAGCTGGCAGAGGAACTGAAAAATACAAAAGAGGTGAATCCCCGATGAATAAGCCGATCATCATACCCAAAGAGTGGGAATCATATAAGCTGTTGTGTCTGAAAGAAGTGGCGCGGATATTACATGTTTGCATTCGGACGGTCCAACGGCGGTGCCATGACGGATTTCTGAAATATGTAAAAGTGCGCCGGGCGATCCGTGTGACAGTTTGGGCGCTGATTGAATACATCGAAAATAACAGTGTCATGGCAGGGAGTCATTGAATTACATCAAACAGCTGAACGGATTCTGGCGCTGGCGGCGGCAAAACGTGCTGTCGGCATATGCCCAGTCCCTGTGGTACAGTCTGATGGCAGAACAAAATGCACAGATGTGGGCGGAGGAAGTAACTCTGCCCACTGCCTTGCTGCGCCACTGGATGGGGGATGTCGGGATCAACACCTTTCGCCGGGCACGCGAAGCACTGGTATCTGCGGATCTGGTGAAAGTGCGGGAAGGGGACGGCAGACACGAATGCTGCCACTACCACATCGTTCAGCTGTATGACGACAAAAAAGACCCACAAACGGATTCGCAAGCGGACCCTCTAAAATCGCCGCAATGCGCGGAAAATGAGGAAGAACCCCAAGCCTCAAAACTGAATACTCAAAACATAAACCGAAACGAAAACGGAAAACAAGGAAAAAGAGAAATGAGTGAGGGAAATGCAGACAGAGGTCACCAGAGAGATGCTGCATGCCCGCTTGGCGGAACTACAGCAGCACGCACTCGAAAACCGGGCCCGCTGGGCGGCAGAGGAAAAGTTGACTGGGCCGGGGAAGCAAACAGGGGTTTGTAGCGCGGCCAGGCTGGCAAGTTGTGGCGTGTTCGAACGATACAGGCACGCAACGTTCGAAGGGATGGAAGAACAGGGCGTACCGCCAGGGATCCGGGAGCAGGTGGACATGGTGCGGGAGTATGCCGATGCCATCGAAAGTCACCTGCGCGACGGAACCGGACTGATATTGCGGGGACCGGTGGGCACGATGAAGACCACGCTGGCGGTGGCGGTGTTGCAACGATGCCTGCAGGCGGACCACAATGCGATGTTTCTCACGATGGCCTCCCTCATCGATGCCATTTTTTCCGCCAAAGCCATGTCTGGCGGCGAATGGGCGCGTCTGGAAGAAAAGCTGCGCTGTATTCCGCTCCTCGTGCTGGATGACTTGGGCGCGGAGTGGGGAGCAGGCTGGGCGATGACGAAAATCGACGCCATCTTTGCCGAACGATACAACCGGCGCAGGTCTATCATCATCACCACCAATCTCGGCACAGACGAAATGAAAAGCCGCTATCCCGAGCGCATCATCGACCGGCTGCGCTCCACCACACGCATCATCACCTTCAACATCCCCCGCAGCCTCCGCCCGGACTGCATGTGAGGCAAGCAGGCACACTGCATGAGTGTATACCTATCCTTCATAATTGACTGATGACTTATTTATGAAGGATAGGTTATAATAAGAACAAAAATAAGAAAATAAGAAAATGGGAGAATTGGAAAGAAGGTGTTGGCATGGCTCTGGGATTTATGGAAGTGCGGCGTAAGAATCAGGTTACGTTGCCCAAGGTCTTGGCGGCTCAGCTGCATATTCAGGAAGGCGATTTGCTGGAATATAGCGTTGAAGACGGGAAAATCATTATTACGCCCAAGATGTTGATATCGAAAGAACAAGCCTGGTTTTGGTCCAAGGAATGGCAACAGGGAGAGCGGGAAGTGCAACAGGAACTTAAAGAAAAAGGAATGGGCAAAGCGTATACTGCGGAGGAATTGCTGAAGGAAGTTACTGATGCCTAAGTTGCATCGCAGCGATCGATTTCTGAAACAATTGAAAAAACTGCTGAAAAGCGGCGCCATAACACTGGCTCAAGTCGAAAAGTTTTTGCATTTGATTGAAGAAAACCCACAGCATCCCTCTTTACGGGTCAAAAAGGTTCAGGGTACTGCCGGAATCTTTGAAGCATCGTTAAATATGGCAATACGTATAACTTTCGAATATATTAAACCGGATGCTATTTACCTGCGGAATATTGGAGAACACGACTCAACGCTAAAGAGAAACTAATATTAGCGCAAAAGATCATAATAGGTATCGAAATCAAGCAAGGATCCGGCAAATGACAATGTCATAACCGGATCCGCTTTTCTATCTGCATGAAATTATGCTTCTTTCCTAGAGTGCTGAAATAGTTGTGAAAGTGGGGATTGGTGGATGGTATATGTCTGGAGATAAAAAAGATGGACAATAAATGC
>CAZXCC010000296.1:0-3455 GCA_964638945.1 uncultured Veillonellaceae bacterium
GTCCTGCGTCAACCCATATTTTTCACTGACCTCCGAAATAATCATCTGATTTACTCCCTCTTTGTTCGTTCTTTTCATTCACCCTAATCAGAAGTTTAGCAGTTAGAGTGGGCTCCAAGTCAAGTGCTTTTTAAACAAAAATTCGCCCGAACCGAAGTCCGGGCGAACAGTATGCAAGACTCGTCTCGGATGAAGTCACTAAAACCAGGTTCCGTTTAATATCTCTTTTGCGTCCCGGGTCATAGGAATCACATCTTCCCGGCTAATATACTTAACGTCAAACTTACGGTTCAGGGCAGCAAAATGCCGTAAACCGAAAACGGTTTTCTGTAGATAAGAGTAAGCGCCGATAGCACCCGCAGACATACGGTCAGCCTCTTTACCGTAAATACTCCGCAATTCCGGCAGATGCCTGAAAAGGGCTTCTTTTGTTCCTCCATACCGTTCCAAATGTTTGGGAACCGTTCCGCTTTCCAGCAGCTGTCCAACCTTTTCGCCAACCATAGCCGCAGCCATCGTCGCACGGCAGAGACCAACCAATTTCACCCAGGGAGACCCGATGGCCAATGCTTTGTATACCTGGTCTTCACTGGCAATCCCGCCGGCAATGGCAATATCGGGCACAACCAACCCCAAGCCTTCCACCCGCGCACAAATTTCGGGCAAAGCACTCTCAATGCATATCGCAGGCAAACCCCATTCATTCATCATCTTGTTCGGGCTGTAACCGGAACCGCCACCGGCACCGTCCAATGTAACCAAATCCACATCCAGTACGGCGGCAAGCCGAAGAACCTCTTCAATATCACGGCGATCAAAACCCGCCATTTTGAAATATACATTCTTCATTCCCAATGTACGCAAGGAATCAATGCGCTGTCGCAAAGAATCTTCCGTCCACATTGGCAGACGACTGTAACTCCAGAATTCAGGACAGGCATCCATTTCATATAACTTGACAATCGCAGGGTCATCCGGGTCTGGATGAACAATCGCCCCATTTTTCTTTTTCGCAAGAGCTTCCTTCAGACTGCCAATCCGAACTGCAGGCTGCGTCCCTTTGGCCGACTGGCCGAATTTAAACTCAATGGCGGTAAAGCCGCACTTCGCAATGGCGTATTCCGCCAGCCCCATGCTTAGGTCTTCCAGATTACACTGAAGAACAATTTGTCCAAAACCTCGATCATAGCGACTGAAAGCTTCCTGCATCTCCTTCAGTTTTTCAAAACGCACAATTTTTCCTTTTTCATCAAGTTGCAAATCTGGATCTTTACTTGGAGCACCCTCGCCAATAACGCAACAGATTCCTGCCATCGCCGCAGCAGCAAAATAATCCTTCCAGTTCAACTTGATCAGCGCCGGCAGAATGATTGGCATATTCAATTTGACCGGATTCCGACGGCCAATGGTAGTGGAAACACCCACACCAAAAATCGTGGCCTGCTCGCTGTCGGCGGGACAGCCTACTGCCCCGAATGCGCGACCATTAATGTTGAAATGGGAATAGTCAATAGGATATTTTTTTTCGCCAGCCACTTGGTTATTGCCGGTATTGGTTGGATAGACAACCGATTTTCCAAGTATGGCAGACAAGCCGATTTCACAAGGTCCCACACAATCAGCGGTACAGAAAGAGCACATGCCGGAGCAAGGGCTGATTTTGTCACTTCTCATCCGAGTATCATTAAATGCCGACGACAGTATCGGACTATAAGACATGATGACCCTTCTTTCAATTTTATTTCTCCTGCGTATTTTCTATAGAGGTCGTTAGTATATTATCTTTTGTCTGCTAATTGCATACCTCGGTACCACGGCGCATATAATCAATCAGTTCCTTCATGCGACCTTCCCCGCCCTGTATGTTTGTGAGTTTGATGACTAACATGCCGCGCCCCAGTTTTTCATAATATGCGCCATCGTGTTTTTCCGGAGCTGGCTTGCCGATCATGCCGTCGGGTGGCGGAGGAATTTTGACAAGGAACAAAGTTCCTCCTAAATATTCCGTTCTCCCAAGATAGTTCGGATTGCCCTGCAGGCGTTTTTCTTCGTTGCGAATGTCTTTGGCAATCGTTTCTTCATAGCCCTGATCGACCATTGGCATTGGCTGTGTCGTTCCAACATAAGAATAAACGACCGTTGACTCGATAAAGCCGTTTGAGTTTGTTTTATCGGCTTTAAATGCATGCTGACGGATTGGGTCCTGATCGAATTGCGTCGGTGGTGAACTCGCCGAATACATTGGCGGTATGGGCAGCTCCCTGGCGGCTGCCGATGCAACAACAGAAACGGAGATCATCAAGGCAACCGCCAACAAAATGGACCCGATGCGCAGTTTCATGTAAAAGCCTCCTTACCGTTGATTGTACAATTGGCTGATTTCTGCTGCGGACAAAGCTCGCTTGTAGATGCGCAAATCGTCCATGCCGCCATCAAGAGGGTTTTTGCCGCCCGGCAGGCTGCCTATGAACCACTTCCCTGGGGTATCATCCCGGAATCTTCTGCCGTCGCGATCTTTGGCAACAACAGAGATTTCCTGCTTGCCATTGATATAGATAACGATTTGATCCCCGTCAAAAACGACGCTGACCAGCGACCAACCGGAGTGCAGTTCATAGCTGCCAACGCCGCTGGTGCCGGCAATTGGTTCAAACCCATTGGTCATTTGTGCCGCGGAAAAAATGATATCATGGGTTCCTTGTGATTTCAGCCGCAACTGATAGTCGCCCCAGTTTTTTTGCTGATCGGTGTTTTCTTTGGCGACCAGAGAAACATCCGGATTGCGGCCGGCGTCATCCGAGGCCAATCGCAGCCACAATGATACCGTAAACTGGCCACCTAGAATCAATGATGGGCTGGCAGGGATATTGACAATCCCGCCGCTGAAATTCGCATACCGTCCTATCGCACCACCATCGGCAAATGTCACATTGCCAGTTGGTGTTCCATGATTATTTCGCCCTGACGAGTCGCGAAAATCACCGTCAAATTTCCAGTGCAGTACAAGATCCTGATCCGGCGCGGCGGCGTTGGCAAAAGAAGAAGGAAACGCCACCATACAAACCATAATGCAATAAAACAAAACTCTCCATGAGTGTCTCACAGTATCCCTTCTTTCACTGGTTTATCGCGTCGGTTTGCCGTACGGGCAACTCTCTTTCTTCTCACAGAATACCCAAGATTTCTATATTCTGTCAAGCGCATTCGGTTTCAAGCAAATAGAGATACGGGCAGGATAAACCATCCCTTTCCCAAGAAAAAGATCGCCTTAACAACGTCAAGGCGACCAAAATGGCAGTTAATATATTTGCAGTCGAAAGTTTAGAGGTTCACACCTAGAGTCTTTCCTGTGAGCAGCTGGTACGCTTCCAGGTAGCGCTTCGCGGTTTCAATGACCAGATCATCCGGCAGGGCCGGGGGCGGCGGCGTCATGTCCCAGGGTTGTTTGCTCAGCC
>CAZXCC010000297.1:0-3438 GCA_964638945.1 uncultured Veillonellaceae bacterium
GTGTAATAAACATCGGTGTCAGTATGGAAACAGCGTCCACTTTGCATTCTTCGGCAATTTGTGTCAACAACACGCTTTCCCGTGTGGTAATTCCGTTGGTACCGGCATACACAGGCACACGGCCTTTCGTTTCATCCATCGTCACCTGAAAAATTTCCCGCTTTTCCTCCGGCGAAAGACCGTAAAACTCCCCTGTCGTACCTACGACAAACAAACCATGAACACCGCCGTCGATCAGATAATTTAGAAGCTTGCGCATTGCCTTTTCATTAAATTTTCCTTCCGGAGTAATCGGGGTGATGACGGCCGGAATAATGCCGTGTGGTTTGAAGGGTTGTTTTTTCAATCTGAATTCCTCCTCCTGCTTGCGCATCATATCAGGTTTACGATGTTCTATCTGACGATTGGTTGAACAATATCAGCCAAATACTCAACATTTCCAAAAATAATGCAATTTATATGCCAATTCAAAAAAAATAAATATTCGTTCCGGAAAAACCAGACATTTCCGACAAATCGCAAACAAAGACCTTCTGAAGGTACTGAAAGGGAACACTATATATACCTTTATGCAAAACAACTTCTATGTGACCAATCCGCATAAAACAATGCAACAAACGGTGCAAAATTTGTTGCATAAAAAGCACAATTGCATCATTTGTTGCATTACGATTCTCTGACAAGTCTGTTTT
This sequence comes from uncultured Veillonellaceae bacterium, assembly GCA_964638945.1. Lineage (GTDB taxonomy): Bacteria > Bacillota > Negativicutes > UBA1444 > UBA1444 > CAZXCC01. The sequence goes on from CAZXCC010000297.1 coordinate 693, forward strand.
GATGTTCCCTATTGCAGATCGAACCCCATGCCAATTCGCAAACGTTTCATTTTTCGATAGAGGGTGCTTCGATCCATCCCCAGTGATACAGCAGCCCTTGTCTGGTTAAAGTTCGCCAGCCGAAGCGCCGTGACAATTCTACCCTTTTCATCCTGCATCGGTTCCTTTTCCTGTGAAGGAAATATCCTCTGGCCCATTTCAAATTCCCGGTTCTGAAACATTGCGACTATAGCTTCCTGGTCAATTACTGGTCCCCGCACCATAATCGCAAGCCGCTCCATAAAGTTTTTCATTTCTCTGATATTGCCTGGCCATTCATATTTTTCCAGCTCTGCAACAGATCCGTCGGTAAGAGAGAGCTCTCGTCCCAACTGTTCACACATTTCCCGCAAAAAATGCTGGGCCAGATGCCTCACATCCCCACGCCGGTCCTTTAACGACGGTAAGTTCAGAGTCAAAACATTCAAGCGGTAATACAGGTCTTCACGAAACAATCCTTCCTGAACCAGACGGGAAAGGTTGCGATTCGAGGCTGCTACAATCCGTACATCAATCGGAATATTCTTGTCATCCCCGAGACGCCGCACCTGTCTTTCCTGCAAAACCCTAAGCAGTCGACTCTGCCCGTATCTATCCATTTCAGAAATCTCATCAAGAAATACCGTTCCTTTATGAGCCAGTTCAAACAGACCGGGTTTTCCCTTGCGATTGGCTCCGGTGAATGCGCCTTCCACATACCCGAACAGTTCGCTTTCCATCAGTGTGGCCGGAAGTGAAGCACAGTTGACCGCCACAAAGGGTCCCCGTTTACGGCGGCTGCTATTGTGAATGCTCTGGGCGAAAAGCTCCTTGCCTGTCCCTGTAGGGCCAGTAATCATTACAGTCGCATCAATCATTGCAAACTCCTGGGCAATGCGTTTGACTTCCAGGATTTCCCTCGATATTCCCACAAGCTGATCAAAGTTATATTGGGCAACTAAACCGCGAGTATACAGTTCCGTACGAATTTTTTCCTCCATCTCGACAATTCGTGCCGCTTCCTGGAAAGTCACGATCGCGCCGGTTATTTCGTCACCCACGCGAATTGGCGCGATATTGAGCAGCACACTGACCTGGTTGACCCGTAGGATTTCTCCCCGGCATTCCCTGCCATGATGCAGACAAGCGATCACATAATGGTCAGGTAAAATGGAACAAAGATCTGAACCAATGACATTTTTTGCTGGTTTCCCAAGGATACGGGCTGCAGAAGGATTAAAGACCTGGATGATATGATTGCGGTCCACACCGATGATCCCTTCCATGGAATAATCCACAAGCACCTGAAATTGCTGTGTTTTTTCTTTTTCCAAGGAACGGGCGTCAGCAACCTTTTTTGCTTCCAGAAACGCCGACCGCAAGGTTGCTTCACCGGAGTTCAGCAACAAATGCTTTAAGCCGCGCTCAGCCGCCAGGCGTGTTGTCGTAATGCCGCCGATTACAACATCCGCCTTGTCGATTTCCGCCTTTTCCAGCGCAGCAGGAATGTCTTCCCCTGAATCGAGCCGATAGATCATCAGGTTCAGGTTCAGAAGTTTGGAAATCAGTTCAATGTCATACATCATATTTTCAAAAGCATGTACGGCTATTTTCGGATTTTCCAGACCCGTGATCTGTTTTGCCTCAATTAATGCCTGCGCAATATCAGGAGCCGTTATGGGGATTTCAATGACAGGAGTGCGGATGCCGGACTTTTTTATCATTTCCGCCGTGCCGCCACGCGATACGATGGCATCGATTCCTTCCGCTTCCAAACGACGTGCGATAGCAACTCCGTCATTCAAAATTGCATGATAAAGTTCCACCTGGGATGCCAGGCCGAGGTCTTCTATGCTCTGCCGTCCTCTTTCAAACAAGTTTTCATTGGGAGCTATAAAAGCGATTCTGGCCATCATACCCTCCAGCAACAGTGTTCACCAGTAACATTCCATGCTTTCCGGACATCTTCCTTCCCAAAATCAATCATTCATATTTCTATTTACAGATACGGTTTTTGTTGCAATCACATCACTATTCAGACCCAAAATATTTTCCAGCACGATTTGCCCCGATACAACAGGAGCGATTAGCCTAATTCTTTTGATTTCATCCATGACATCCAACATTCTGTCTCTGGGAATCGCATTAGTAAGACGAACACTAACCAGCTGCACGTCCCCTTTGTCAACTTTAACCAATGATGCGATATTTCTTTGTGGGTTTTTCAATTCTTGTTCCACATATTCTTGACCCCGATCGCATGTTGCGCCTTCTATGGCAACAATCCTGATTCCTTCTGTTTCGGCCTCGATTTCACATCCATTGGGGCAGATGATACAGGTAAATGTTTTCCTCATCGCACAGCCACCTGAATCGAGTCTTTCGACAGAAGAGTATCTTTTTTCAACGGAAGCTGAATCATTTCGGCAGGAATCGCTTTTTTTAGCAGAATCGTTTTTATGACAGTATCCTGCTGCAGTATTTCAATTCTGCAGTTTTTCATTGGCCTTTTGACACGCAGAGTGATTCTCGAATCCTTATTGCCGCTGATCTTCTGGGGAATCGTATAAACCACATTTGCATCCGGCATGATATCAATTTCACAATGCGGCAACTTTCCTCTCTGAATATACCAGGCCACACTGTCAGCGAGCGCTTCTGCTTCCAGAGATACAAAGTCAACCAGGTCATGCACCTGCAAAACGTTTCCTGCAGAAAAAATCCCCTC
>CAZXCC010000298.1:0-3410 GCA_964638945.1 uncultured Veillonellaceae bacterium
TTTCCGTTGCCGTCCGGGGAACCCCCAGCGCCTCGTAATAGTCAATGTATTTCATCGTGTGCTCACCGCCATTTCTCCATCACTTATTTTTTCTCTTCGAATTCAGCATCCATCACATCATCGCCGCCTTTTTTACGGCTGGCGCCCTGTGATGCGCCCGGTTCCTGTGTTTCCGGTTTGCACTGGCATGCCTGCCCGTAGGCCTGCTCCAGTTCTTCCTTCACACTGCGTAATACAGTGATTTCCGCATTGTCGTCCAATGCCTTCCTGGCCTTTTCAAGCGCAGCTTCCAAAAGTCCCTTTACATGAGCCGGCAACGATGCCGACTGCTCGGACAGAAGCCGTTTTGCCTGATATGTGAGGGAGTCGACTTCGTTTCGGACTTCCACCACCTGCCGGCGCTGTTTGTCGTCACTGGCATGCTGTTTGGCGTCGTCGACCATGCGGGATACTTCCTCTTTGGGTAGATTGCTTGAATTGGATATGGTAATGGACTGTTCCTTGCCTGTCGATTTATCTTTGGCGCCCACGGTCAGAATCCCGTTTGCATCGATGTCAAAGGTGACTTCAATTTGTGTCGTGCCTCTGGGAGCCGGTGCAATGCCGCCCAGTTTGAATTGTCCCAGAGTCCTGTTATCCTTTGCCATTTCCCGTTCACCCTGCAGCACGTGCACGTCCACTTCGGGCTGGTTGTCTTCCGCCGTGCTGAAAACCTGACTGCGGCGTGCAGGAATCGTTGTATTGCGCTCAATCACTTTTGTCATAACTCCGCCCAGAGTTTCCACACCGAGCGACAGAGGAGTGACATCAAGCAAAACCACGTCTTTCAGCTCGCCTGTCAGCACACCGGCCTGAATGGCTGCCCCCACAGCAACGACTTCGTCCGGATTCACACTCTGGTTTGGTTCTTTGCCTGTCAGGGAGCGGACCATCTTTTGCACTGCAGGAATCCGGGTTGAGCCTCCCACCAGGATTACTTCGGCGATTTCCTTCGCCGTCAGTTTGGCATCGGCCATCGCCTGCTCCACCGGTTTGCGGCAGCGTTCCACCAGGAATGAAGTCAGATCGTCGAACTTGGCCCGGGAAAGTTTCGCCTCCAGGTGACGGGGTCCGGATGCATCCGCAGTAATGAACGGCAGGCTGATCGTCGTCTCCATCACGGAAGAAAGCTCCATCTTTGCTTTTTCCGCAGCTTCGGTCAACCGTTGCAAAGCCTGTTTGTCGCCGCGCAATTCAATCCCGTTCGTTTTCTTGAAATCGTCAGCCAGCCAATCCACCAGGGCTTTGTCAAAATCATCCCCGCCCAGATGAGTGTCGCCGCTTGTCGATTTTACTTCAAAAACTCCGTCTCCCACTTCCAGTATGGAAACGTCAAATGTCCCTCCACCCAGGTCAAACACCAGGATGGTTTCATTTTTCTTCTTATCCAAACCATAGGCCAATGCGGCCGCCGTCGGTTCGTTGATAATCCGCAGGACGTTCAGCCCCGCAATCTTACCGGCATCCTTGGTAGCCTGCCGCTGTGCATCGTTGAAATAGGCAGGCACCGTAATCACGGCATCCGTTATTTTCTCGCCGAGATATTTTGCTGCATCATCCACGAGTTTTCGCAGCACCTGGGCGGAAATTTCCTCTGGAGCATAGCCTTTGTCATCTACCTGGAACTTCACCGTATTGTTGGGTCCGGCCAAAACCTTGTACGGAACCAGTTTCAATTCGGCACTGACCTCGTCATAACGCCTTCCGATGAATCGTTTCACCGAATAAAACGTCTTGCCTGGATTCATCACTGCCTGACGTTTCGCCAGTTGTCCAACCAGGCGTTCATTATTGTCTCTGAAGGCAACTACGGACGGGGTCGTCCGACCGCCTTCCGTGTTGGCGATCACTTCGGGTCGTTCCGCTTCCAGTACGGCGATAACCGAGTTAGTTGTCCCCAAATCAATTCCCACTGCTCTTCCCATAATCAATCCCTCTTTTCCCGCCGCGCTGTGCGCAGTTTTCATTTTGTTTTATTTTGTTAAAGAACCGGTCACCCTTTAGAGAGAGACCGGTCCTTGCATCGCAAAAGATTTACTCAATGTCTACAACATGTCCCTTTCCTGGTTTGGTTGCTTTCGGAACCGTCACAGTCAAAACCCCGTCTTCGAATTTTGCTGTGGCCTTGTCTGATGCAACCAATACCGGCAGCGGTAAAGTTCGGCTGTACGAACCGAAGAACCTCTCCGCGTGGAAATAATCATCTTTTTTCTCTTCATAATCCGATTTGACTTCGCCACGGATCGTGATGGTATCTTCCGTCACTGTTACATTGATGTCTTCTTTTTTGACTCCCGGCACATCCGCTTTCACGAGAACGTCTTTTTCGGTCTGCAGGATGTCCACTTTGGGTTCGCCGCCTTTGAATAATACAGGTACGTTTGGAATGTCAAGCAATCTTGACATATCCGCAAAGTCCCTGAAAAGGTGGTCCACCGGCGACCACAGTCTGATATTTGCCATATTGAACCCTCCCTAGTTTTTTATTTGGCTTTCGCCTGTGATTTGATTGTAACAAACCATTTTTATAAAGTCAATATTTTTGACTTTTGATTTTCAGATTCTTTTTCGAACAGAAAAAACCGGGTTGCTTCCCGGTTTTAAAAGTGCTTTTCCTACAGATTGCATCCTCTGGGTATTAAAAACTCAGCGCTTTTTTGGGACATTTGCTCTCGCAAACTCCGCATTTGATGCAATCGGCATCAGCAAACACCGGTCCGGCCTTGTACGGTTCGAGGTCCATCGGACAAGCCTTGGAGCAGATTCCGCAACTGACGCAAGTTTGCGCTACATGTATGGGATTCTTGCCTTTTGACAATAAGGAAGCCAAAGTCCCCATAGGGCAGAAGCTGCACCACGTTCTCGGGCTGAAGGCCAGTGCCAGTCCAATGCCAATCAGCGTCGTAATGAAGATTACGCGTAAAAACACATATCCGATTGCATCCAGGTCCGGCCATGCATTTATCATTTGCCATGTAAAAAGTCCAAAGATCAAAACCAGAACAGAATAGCGAAAATAGTTGGTTCGGGCCCACGCAGGGATTTTTCTGGACGGGTTGATCTTTGCAAAAATCTCATCCCACAGGCTGCCGCGCGGACAATAGTTGCCGCACCATTCCCGTCCCCGATATACGGCCATGACTACCGGAGCCAGCATGCAAACCAGCGCGACGGTTCCAATCACAGGAAAAAAGAAAAATCCGATTGTCAAATACCCTACCAACACTACCCAAGCATATTTTTTCCAGACCATCGTTGCCCCTCCTTGTATACCCCCCCTACCCGGGTAGGGATATTTTATATTATAAATCCCTTAACCCTCTTTGTCTATCCCCCCATATAAGAAAACCCGACTTGCGCCGAGCCTCTGG
>CAZXCC010000299.1:0-3406 GCA_964638945.1 uncultured Veillonellaceae bacterium
GGGCGTGCCTACAACGGCCAACTATGTCATCACTTCCACCATCGCGGCGCCGGCTCTCATTAAAATGGGTGTGCCGATTATGGGTGCGCATATGTTTGTTTTCTATTTCGGAATTATTGCCGATATTACTCCTCCAGTGGCTCTTGCGGCGTATGCAGCTGCGGGCATTTCGGGCGGCAATCCGATGAAAACCGGGGTTGTGGCTTCCAAACTGGCTGTGGCGGCTTTCGTCGTACCGTATGTGTTCGTATATGCGCCGGTTCTCCTGATGGTTAAAGCGACCCCCATAGAGATATTCATAACGGCCATAGCGGCCATCGTTGGAATGTGGGGCCTCGGAATGGCGATGATCGGGTACTGGTATACGGATATTCACTGGGCGGTCCGGATTGTATCCTTTGGTGCCGGATTGATGCTGATTGACCCGGGGCTGTTGACGGATGCTGTCGGAGCAGCGATTCTGGTGGGTATCTATTTCCTGCAGCGACACAAGTTACGCAAGCAACAGGAACAAGGTGTATAGTACCTGAATTTACAGGGGCCTTTCTCCAAGAGAAGGGTCCCTGTAATTTTCCCGAGAATCCATGCCATTCTGAAATCGCTTGCAGAATGTAGTGGCTATTGTTATAATTTTTATGGGTTTGTGTATACAATATACGATGTTTTCGCCATCAAGAGGAATCTTTGTTGTAATGAAATCAGGCGTAGAACGGATCGAAAAGATCCGTAGGCAAATAGAGAAAGAGGAGGGGTAGGAGTTGGCATTGGAAATCAACAAAAAATATTGCAAGGGCTGCGGGATCTGTGTGGCATTTTGCCCGAAGCAGGTGCTGGAGCTGGACGAGCTGGGGAAAGTGTATGCAAAGGCGCCGGAGGCGTGCATCGAATGCGGGCAGTGTGAACTGCGTTGTCCGGACTATGCAATCCAGGTGAAGAGGGAAAAAAAGGAGGCAGGGAAATGAAAGCAGCCAGACTGATGCAGGGAAACCAGGCCTGCGCAGAAGGGATGATCGCGGCAGGCGTGCGTTTCTTTGCCGGATACCCGATCACCCCGAGCACGGAAGTGGCGGAAATATTAGCGGAAGAACTGCCGAAAATCGGCGGGAAATTCATCCAGATGGAAGACGAAATCGCGAGCATGGGAGCGACGTTGGGAGCGTCCCTCACCGGAGTCAAGGCGATCACGGCGACAAGCGGACCGGGCTTCAGCCTGAAGCAGGAACTCATCGGATACGGATGCATGGCGGAAATTCCGTGCGTCATCGTCAACGTGCAGAGGATGGGTCCATCGACGGGACTGCCGACTTCACCGGCGCAGGGAGACGTCATGCAGGCGCGGTGGGGAACCCACGGCGACCATGGAATCATCGTGCTGTCCCCGGGTTCGGTGCGGGAATCCTTCGATGTCGCGGTGGCAGCGGTCAACTTCTCGGAGAGATACCGGACCCCGGTCATCCTGCTGTTGGACGAAGTCATCGGTCACATGCGGGAGCGGGTGGAACTGCCGGAAACAAGCGACGTCAAAGTCGAAACCCGAAAGACACCGACCGGACCGGCGGAGGGCTATGAAGCCTTCAAACCGGGCGAAGACGGAGTGCCGGCGATGGCCCCGTTTGGCGAAGGCTACTACTACCATGTCACCGGCCTGGTGCATACGTATAACGGCATGCCCTCCGGCGGAGGAGCCGTCACCAACGAACTCGTGCGCCGGCTGGAGACGAAAATCACACGGGCGCAAAAAGACATCACCCTCTACACCGAAGACGGGATCGAAGGGGCGGATGTCGTCGTCGTCACCTACGGGGGTTCCTCGCGGGCAGCGGGAGCAGCGGTCAAGGAAGCGCGGAAAAAAGGCGCCAAAGTCGGCATCCTGAAACTCATCACCATCTGGCCGTTCCCTTCTGAACTGGTAGCGGAAAAGACGAAAAACGCCAAAACCATCATCGTACCCGAGCTGAACATGGGGCAGCTGGTGGGGGAAATCGAGCGGTATGTTGGCCGGGACCGCGTTGTATCCGTCACGCGGGTAGACGGGGAACTGTTCGAACCGGAAGAAATACTGGAGCCTATCCTGGCGGCAGGAGGTAAAAAATAATGGCAGTCATTGAAAAATACCTGAGGCAGTCGGCGTTGCCGCACATCTGGTGTCCGGGCTGCGGGCACGGCATCCTGCTGGCATCCATTCTGCGTGCGATAGACAAACTGCAGCTGGAACAGAAAAAGACCATCATCGTCTCGGGCATCGGGTGCTCATCGCGGGCCTCGGGCTACATGAACTTCAACACCGTACACACGGCGCACGGCAGAGCGCTGCCGTTTGCCACGGGGATCAAACTGGCGCATCCGGAACTGAACGTACTGGTCATCACGGGAGACGGAGACGCAACCGCGATCGGGGGCAACCACTTCATCCACGCGAGCCGTCGGAACATCGACTTGACCACCATCATCTTCAACAACAGCATCTACGGGATGACCGGAGGGCAGTCCTCGCCCTTGTCCCCGCACGGGGCCATGGCGACCACGGCACCCTACGGGCATATCGAGAGGCCGTTTGACATCGCGGCCCTGGCGATCGCAGCGGGAGCGACCTACGTGGCAAGAGGGACAGCGTATCATGCGATGCAGCTCACCGACATCGTAGCCAAAGGGATCCAGAACAAAGGGTTCTCCGTCATCGATGCGATCACGCAGTGTCCGACCTCGTTCGGGCGCAAGAACAAAATGGGCGGGGCAGCGCAGATGATGCAGTGGCAGAAAGACAACGCGGTGATGATCGGCGCGGCGGCGAAGATGAAACCGGAAGAGCTGGCAGGGAAATTCGTCATCGGGGAGCTGCACAAATCCGAAGCCCCGGAATACACGGCCGAATACGAAAAAGTACTGGCCAAAGCCCAGGGCAAAGGAGGAGAGGCAAAATGAAACAGATCGTACTGACAGGAACCGGAGGGCAGGGACTGATCCTGGCGGGAATCATCCTGGCGGAGGCGGCGGTGCTGGATGGGAAACAGGCGATCCAGACGCAGTCCTACGGACCGGAGGCGCGGGGTGGAGCCAGCCGAGCGGAAGTGCTGATCTCGGATGAGGCGATCGACTATCCGAAAGTGCTGAAGGCAGACACTTTGCTTGCGATGAGCCAGGAAGCGTTCAACAAATATGCGGGACACATCGGAGCCGGGGGAAGCCTGGTGGTGGATTCGACATTTGTAAGAGAGCTGAAAGAGACGAAAGCGAAGCTGATCGCGTTGCCGATCACGCGGGCCGCGAAAGAAAAACTGGGGCGGGACATGTTTGCGAACATCATCGCATTGGGAGCGATCGTGGGGATCACCGGAACAGTGAGCCGGGATTCGCTCGTGGCAGCAGTGCTGGCGCGGGTTCCCAAGGGAACGGAAGACAAAAACAG
>CAZXCC010000300.1:0-3396 GCA_964638945.1 uncultured Veillonellaceae bacterium
ACAGTCCTGTGTCAAAATGCGGTATCGTTCAATCTGTCCGGCAAAATGATAGTTTTCAAGAGGGGCATCTCCATCCTGCCAATCATCAACCAGTTGATATAGAAATCCAAAGTAACGGCCAAAATTGCGTAAAGCAACCACTGCCTCGGGTGATGAACCTGTCATTGTTGCGCCGACTTCGCAACAGGCGGACATAAGATGGGCGGTTTTGTATTCCATGATCTTGAAATACAGTTCTTCCGTCATGCTGGAAATGCGCAATTGATGAATCTCTCCCATGCACATGTGCTTGGTCACATCAAGAATGATCCGGAAAGTCGGAACATCACCGGACAGCATCAGGAAAGCCTGAGCATAAAGGATGTCCCCTGCAAGCACAGCCACAGTGTTGCCAAATTTGCCGTTAACGGTTGGGGCGCCCCGGCGTGAATCGGCAGCGTCAATAATGTCGTCGTGTACCAGGCTGGCGCTGTGAACGAGTTCAAAAGCGGTAGCTGCTTTGACAAGAGGGATGGGAGTGGGGTGAGCGGCTGGGTTGCCGGCACAGGCAGCCAAGAATAGAAGGGCTGGCCGGATGCGTTTTCCGCGGTGTGATAAAAAATGCCTGAGTACTTCATGGACTTCTGGTTCGCCAAAATCACGGATCAATCTGGAAATTTCGGCCTCGGTCCCGTCGATCAGCGACTGGACCGGAGCATAGATGGGAGAAAGGTTCATCAGTTCGTCTCCTTTGAATTCACAATACTGGCAAAAATACAAAAATTGTCACTGTCCAAAGCGCATGGGAAATGATGCAAGGGACCAAATTGTGTTCGTGTTGATAAAGCCAGCCCCAAAATAGGCCGGCTGTCAAGGCCGCCATGGTTAACATAAAATTACCAGACGCGATGTGTACTGCGGCATAAATGGCAGAGGCGCCAAAGAACCCGGCGCGGGGACCATAGTGTTCAACGAGGCGGCGTTGTATGAAGCCTCGCCAAAAGATTTCCTCACCCGGGCTGGTAACAAAAAAAAGAACGAGAGAAATCATTATGGTTTCGCCTTGAGTTCTGATCCCATAGATGGAAGCGATTTGCGGTCCGGCAAAATGGAAAAGGTACTGCGACAAGCTGTTTCCCAGCCAAAAAATGCTATAAAGAGCAGCTGCTGCAGCAACACCGGAAAAGATTGCCCGAAGGTTCCAGTCTTTTCGAGTAAAAGGCAACCCTCCATATCGGATTGCAAAGAAGGTTAGCACCGACACGGCTGTTCCCATGGATAACCAAAAGTTATAAATTTTGAGCGAAAAGGTGGAAAACCAGAAAAGTGAAGCCAGAACTAAAGTGAAGAAGACCGGACGCATTATTTAGAATCCTTTCCCTGACAGAAAAGGTTGCAGGATTAAACCTGCAGTCAAAAGAAGACCGAACTGAAAGTGAAATCCTGCAGCCATTGCTTCAAGCTGCAACAGACGTTCCTGCATTCCTGATTCAGCGTCTTTCAACGCTTGCAACGTTTTGCGGCAAAGCGGCAGCAAAACGAAAGGAAGCAGACAAAGCGTGGGGAGGCTTCCTAGCGCAACAAGCATGAAAAGCGAAATAAAGGATCCCAGGTAAAGCAAGCGGTGCAAGCGAAGACCCCTGTCCACACCCAGGCCGATTGCCAGTGTCATGATGCCTGCATTCTTGTCATGTCCGATGTCTCTCACGTCATTTCCATTTAAGATGGCTGCGACGAGAAACCCCACGGGCATTGAGACAAAGACCGGCAACCAACTGTATTGGCCAGTCTGAATAAACCAGGCCGGCCAGACCATCAAGGGGCCCATGAGAAAGAACACCAAAATGGAACCAAGGCCTTTATACTTGTAAGGTAAAGGGCCTGCCGTATAAGTATAGCCGCCGATTATCCCAAGGAGGCCGATGGCAATTACTTCCCAACCGCGCATCCAGGACAAAAATATTCCAATACAGGCTGCAATACCGAAAGCAATGAAACCGGCCCTGCGCATTGAAGAAGGCTGAAGGGTTCCATTTACCAGCTGCGGATTTGTGTGGGCGGATTCAATCGTATCAACGCCGGAAAGGTAGTCGCCATAGGTGTTGATGAAATTCGTGCCGGCCTGAACCGACATTCCGGCCAAGGCAGTAAGCACGAACAGGAAGAGATCAAAGGATCCCTGACTGGAGGCCAGGGCTGTACCTAAAGCCACTGGAACAAAAGATGCAGTGAGCGACCAGGGGCGCATGGCTATGAACCAAGTTTTCAACATGAAATTCTCCTCGTCTTTCTTTCATCTAAAATATTATTCGCCGGATTTTGTCTGAATCCTTGTCACAAGGAGTGCACGGTCCATTTTTTTCGGCAGGATAACAACCAGGGGATGGAGAAACAGAAAACATGGGAATTATAAGCATTAACGAAGAAGTGTGCTTGAATTACAATTATAAAAAAAACGGATGCAGGAATTGCCGTGACTGTTGTCCGCAAAAGTGCTGGAATGAGTCTGGAAATATTGATGCGAACAGATGCAACAGCTGCGGTCTCTGTCAGTCGGCCTGTCCCGTCGATGCCATAGGTGTCGAAGGTATTTCTGCGTCAAGCTGGGTTGAATCAACACGGAGCAAAGAAAGAGAGAAACATTTTTCCTGCTCGCGTTATGGAGTCGGTCCTTGGTCGTGTCTGGGCTTTTTGACGGCAAGAGACATGATAGCCTTTGCTTTGAATTGCAGTGAAAAAGAAAGTACTGATGTTGTCATCCATGATATCAAATGTCAGCAATGTAATCCACCTGTCGCAATTCATCTTGAGCGCGAAATAACGGTTGCCGGCACTTTTTTATCAGCGTTTTGCAAGAGCAAAGTCCTTCATGGCAAGAATGATTATCCTGCAAAAGGCAAAGAAACGAAGCTGGACCGTCGTGCTTTTTTTGGATCATTGCTTAAAGCCGGTACACAAACAGCCCGCAATGTCATTTGGCCGGGAGATGCTGTAACACCCTTGCCCAAAAACGTCTGGCGGCAACAGGTGCTGCAGAATATTGACTGGCCGCAGGGAGAGCAGTCAGCTTTTCCGGTGTTGTCAATAAAAGACGAAAGTTGCATCGCTTGCGGCATGTGTGCCAAAATATGTCCGACAAATGCGATTACTTCGTTTGCTGGAGAGACTGGCCTGGAATTGAGGCATGCCCCATTTGCCTGCACCGGTTGCGGTCTTTGCCTTGAACATTGCCCGGAAGGAGCCATCGCATTTGAGCGGACAGGCAGTACTATTCCGTATGTGCTGATCAGCAAGGACTTTCCTCGATGCAATGAATGTGGCTCGCTATTCCAACCGGCGGGCAAACAGCTGACTTGTTTTGAATGCCTGATGAAAGGATGCCGAAGCATCTTTGAACCATAATGATTGAATTTGAAT
>CAZXCC010000301.1:0-1172 GCA_964638945.1 uncultured Veillonellaceae bacterium
AACATCGGCGTGAAGCTGGTACCCATTTCTGAAAGAAAGCGTTCCATGCTGCAGATTCAGGACGAACTTCGCGCCCGCCTGCGTAATATCACAGGGCTAAAAGTGGCGGTCCAGACGGCGCAGAATACCAGCCGCGGCGATGCAAGGCCCATGCAGCTGGCCATCCGGGGACCGGAGCTGACGCAGCTGACTCAATATGCGCAGACACTGGCCGATACCATCAAGGCATTGCCTGGGACGGCGGATGTGGATTATTCCAGTGAGCAGTACGAACCGGAAATCGTGATTAAATTTGACCCGGCGCGGGCGGGCGATGTGGGCATCGATGCGACTGCCACAGGAAACGTCATTCAGATGGCATTCCTCGGGATTGTGACGAAGAACCAGTATACCGCAGGGGACAATGACTATAACATCCGGGTGCAGATGCCGGAAGGGTCACGGCGGGATATCAACGATGTGGCCAACCTGCGGGTTTCCACCAAGACAGGCACTTTTGTGCGGCTTGGCGATGTGGCCGAGGTGCGGCTGTCCTCCGGGCCGACCCAGATAGACAGAGAGGACAGGCAGCGCCAGGTTATCGTTTACTCCAATGCTGTCGGGGTTTCCGTCGGCGATCTCATCCAGAGCGTTGAAACGATGATTCCGGCATTGAACCTGCCGCTGGGATATTCATACAAGTTTATCGGACAGGCCAAGCAGATGGCGGATTCTTTCAGCGAAATCGCCAAAGCTCTGGTGTTGGCGATTATATTGATCTACATGGTGCTGGCGGCGCAGTTTGAGAGCTATATCCATCCGCTGACGATCATGTTGTCCCTGCCGTTTGCCTTTATCGGATCCATATTGGGTCTGCTGGTGGCAGGGCAAACGATCAATATCATGTCGTTGATCGGGATCATCATGCTGATGGGTCTTGTGACCAAGAATGCGATTTTGCTCGTGGATTATACGAACCAGCTCCGGGAGGAAGGCGTAGGCGTTCTTGACGCGCTGGTCAGGGCCGGTTCAGTGCGGTTACGTCCGATTCTGATGACGACGCTGGCGATGATCCTTGGTATGCTGCCTCTTGCCCTGGGCATCGGAGCCGGCGCAGAACTGCGGGCGCCGATGGCGGTTGCTGTTATCGGCGGCCTGATTACGTCGACCGTCCTGACGTTGGTCATTGTTCC
>CAZXCC010000301.1:1272-3385 GCA_964638945.1 uncultured Veillonellaceae bacterium
GACTTGGAAGATCTCAAGATCGACCACCACCGCGCCTTGCGGCAGGGCTTTCCCGAAGTGGTGTTTTGTCCCGGCAAGACAGTGGATCAGGTCGTGCGTGCCATGAGCGAACTGGCGCGCATGAACTCCAACGTGCTGGCCAGCCGGGCCACGCAGGAAATCTATGAGGCGGTGCAGGCTGTACTGCCTGATGTCCGATATAATGAGCGGGCCCGGATGGTAGTGCTGGAAAGGGAACCGCTGCCGAAGGATCCGGACCGGTTTGTGCTGGTCATGACCGCTGGCACGGGCGATATCCCTGTGGCTGAAGAAGCCGCCGTCACTGCGGAAGTGATGGGAAACCGCGTGGAACGTGTTTTTGATGTGGGCGTGGCAGGGATTCACCGTCTGATCGTCCAGGTTCCGATGATGCGGCAGGCGAATGTGCTTGTTGTCGTCGCAGGGATGGAAGGCGCACTGGCGAGCGTCGTGGGCGGTCTGGTAGACAAGCCCGTCGTGGCGGTGCCGACAAGTATAGGGTATGGTGCGAATTTTTCCGGGCTGTCAGCATTGCTCGCGATGCTGAACAGCTGCGCCGCGGGAGTCGGCGTCGTAAATATTGACAATGGGTTTGGCGCAGGCCGTCTGGCTGCGATGATCAACCGCATGAGGTGAAATTTTGAGAACAGTATATCTGGACTGCTTTTCCGGCTTGAGCGGCAATATGTTTCTGGGGGCCCTGGTGGATGCCGGGGTGCCTGAGGCCGCCTTGCGCGATACGATTGCCGGACTGGGCCTCAAAGGCTTTGAGCTGAAGGTGAAAGCCGTGGAAAAGTGCGGCATCAGGGCCACGCACATCGATGTGGACCTGACGTCAAAACATCACCACCGCGGCCTGTCTGATATTTTGAAAATCATCAATGGGGCGAAGCTGCCTGACGCTGTAAAAGATACCGCCGGAAGGATTTTCCGGCGTCTGGGGGCGGCGGAAGCCAAGGTTCACGGACAGCCCCTGGAAAAAGTCCATTTTCATGAAGTGGGGGCCGTGGATGCGATCGTGGATATCGTGGGTACGGCCTTTGGTTTTCATTACCTGGGAATCGAACGCATCTATTCCTCTCCGCTGCGTGTCGGACGTGGCTTTGTCAAGGCAGCGCACGGCGTCATGCCGATTCCTGCGCCTGCGACGGCGGAACTGCTGCATGGAATTCCCTGGTCTGCCGGTGACATTGAAAAAGAGCTGGTGACACCCACCGGTGCAGCCATCGTTGCTGAATTGTGCAGCGGTTTTGGCGATCGGCCGGTTGGCTTTCTGACGGAGAAAACCGCGTACGGTGCTGGAACATGGGATTTGCCGATTCCAAACGTGCTGCGGCTCAGTCTGGGGACTGTGCCGACAGCGACCAACCGGGACTCGAAATGGCTGATGGCGGCAAATGTTGACGACAGTACGCCGGAAGTGATCGCTTATGTGATCGATAAGTTGCTTGCAGCCGGGGCTGTGGACGCCTGGATTACGCCGATCATCATGAAGAAAGGGCGTCCGGCTTTCCTGCTGTCGGCGCTGACGGACGAATCTGGAAAAAGTGCCGTGGAGGCGGTTATGTTTGCGGAGACTTCCACGATAGGTATCCGCTGGCAGATGGTGAACCGGACCGTGGCGGACCGCACCATCGTTCCGGTCGTGACGGAGTGGGGTTCAGTGGATGTCAAGGTCGCCGAGCTGAGTGGCCAGGTGATCAATGTGGCGCCGGAATTTGGCGATTGCCGGAATTTGGCGGAGAAATCAGGCATACCGCTGAAGCAGATATACCAGTCCGCATTGCAGGCATGGCAGCGGTTGAAGCAATGAATTCGTTTGTCGATTATGTCAGAAATTTTCGGAATAAAATAAACCAGGCCGGACTGCAGGTACATCCGGCGAAGGATATCCCGTATGGTTGCCGTATGGAGGTTTCAGATTCGGCGACAAACGTTCCGGTCACGCTGTATTATGGGAAAAAAGGATTTTCCATGGTCATCGGCGGGAAAGCCGGTGAATTGAAGAATAGAATTGAGGGTCTGTTTTCCCTGGCTGGGCCGCAGGATGCGGTCCCATCGGAGCAAAACGCGAAACCTTACGGATTTGAGGACG
>CAZXCC010000302.1:0-3373 GCA_964638945.1 uncultured Veillonellaceae bacterium
TGACTGCCACGGTGGAAGTGATCGAAAAGATCGAAGCAAAAAACCGCCTGATTCTGCGGACAACGGTGACGAATCAAGATGGTGTGCTGGTTACCGATGGCAAAGCCACGGTTATGAAGAAATAAATAATTCAAATTATTGAATTGTGACAGGACTAAGAAAAAACTCCGGCAGATGACTGCCGGAGTTTTTCATGCCAGGATTTGAAGGAGCTGTGAGTTACACCAGACCGGTAATCGCATGGAATGCAATCATGACGAAACTCATGGCCACAGTGACAACAACGGTGATCATGCCGATGTCAATATACGACTCTTTGTGGGTCATGCCGCAGACCGCGAGCAGTGTGATGACCGCGCCGTTGTGGGGCAGACTGTCGAGGCCGCCGCAGGCCAGCGAGGCGATACGGTGAAGCATCTGAGGATCCAGGTTGACTTGTTGAGCCCATTCGAGCCAAGGTTTGGCCATGGCGCCGAGCGCGATGGACATACCGCCGGAAGCAGAACCGGTGATGCCGGCGAGGATGTTAACGGTAACCGCCTCTGAGACCAGCGGCGAATTGCCGATCTTGATACCGAGAAGGAATGTGGAAATCGTTTTGAAGCCGGGCAGCGAGGCGATAACGTTGCCGTAACCGACCTCGGAAGCGGTGTTCATGATCGCGAGCAGGGAGCCGATGGCGCCGGCGTTGATCGCTTTGGCCATGGTCATGCCCTTGGGCATCGACTTGTAGCCGATGGCAATCGCAGCGCCAATACCAACGACCAGGGCAATAATGAGCGACCAGATGCCGAGAACGTTTTTCACGCCGGGAGCCATCAATGGTGTCGGTTTGCCAAGAATGGCGATCAGCTGTTTCATCAGGTCCGGATCAAAAGTGACGAAGAATGTGACGAAATAGTTGACGGCAACAACAAGAACTAACGGAACGATGGACAGAACCGGCGAAGGAAGATTGGAGGTATCCATTTGTTCCGGTTCATTGAGGGTATGTTTGCCATAGCCTTCACCGCGGGCTCTGGCGACGCCCAGGCGGTATTTGAACCAAAGAACAGTCAAAGCGAAAATGGCGATGGAGGCGACAATGCCGGTCACGGGGGCGGCATAGGAGGTGGTGCCGTAGAAGTTGGTCGGGATGATGTTTTGAATTTGCGGAGTTCCGGGAATAGCAGTCATCGTGATGGTGAACGAACCAGCCGCAATAGCACCGGGAATGAAGCGCTTGGGAATATCTGCTTCCTTGAACAGGTTGGCTGCGAACGGATAGATAGCAAACACCACGACGAAGAGGCTGATGCCGCCGAACGTCATGACGTAGCAGGCGACAATGACTGCGAGGATAGCGTTTTTGTGGCCGACTTTTTCCACGATCCAGTGTGCGATCGATTTGGCCAGGCCGGTATCTTCCATGACTTTGCCGAATACGGCGCCGAGCAGGAAGACAGGGAAGAACGCTTTGACATAAGTTACTGCATTACCCATAAATAGTTCAGTGTAGGAAGGCATAATCGGCAGTCCCTGCAGAAAGGCAGCAAGAAGTGCAAAAATGGGAGCGAAAACGATGACGGAATACCCTTGATAAGCAACGTACATGAGACAAGCGAGACTTAACCAAATACCCAATACTTCCATAGATCCTTACATCCTCCTTTTCTCTTTGGATTTATCCGCGTCGACTGCAACCAGAGTGGAGCAGATAAATCTCAATTGTCGAACTATTATGCAAGATATATGCCAACAATTCAGAATAAGTCTCCAAAAGTCGCAAAGTTAATAAAGATAACTGAGTATTTCAACAGGACGAGGAAATGAAGAAGTGTTTCAATAATTAAACAATTCAAACATATTGCGCTAAACTCCTGCTTGCCATAGAAATAATCTTTTGGAAGAAAATATTAAAATGCAAAATGTGCTTTGATTCAGCAAAGCAAAAGATAAAAATATATGTAGTAAATCATAGACATTGTCTAAAATAATAAACAATGCATTAGACATATTTTTGCAAAAAGCTCTTTTGTTATAGACAGGTGATCGATAAGGTTTCATTTGCAAAAATAAATATATTATGCCACTGTGAAAACAGTGGCATAGATTTTGCATAATGCAATTAATTGATCTAATTTTCAATAAAAGGAGCGTGTTTTATTAATGGCCAAATTCATCACAGCGACTGAGGCAGCCAAGTTGGTTAAAGATGGGGATATGATTGCCTCAAGCGGTTTTGTAGGGAACTGTCATCCTGAAGCTTTGTCGCTTGCCATGGAAAAGCGTTTTTTGTCTGAAGGCGCTCCTCGCAATTTGGGATTGGTGTATTGCGCCGGCCAGGGAGATGGAAAAGACCGGGGACTCAATCATTTTGGTTACGAAGGAATGGTAAAGCGAGTTATTGGCGGACATTGGAATCTGTCCCCGAAACTGGGCAAACTTGCCGTGGAAAATAAAATTGAAGCATATAATTTTCCGCAGGGAACTTTGGCGCAATGGTTCCGCAGCGTTGCCGGAAATAAACCGGGAATCATTACGAAAGTGGGTTTGAATACTTTCTGCGATCCACGGGTGGAAGGCGGGAAAATCAGTTCCATCACCAAGGAAGATCTGGTGGAAGTCATTCAGCTGGGTGGCGAGGAATGGCTCTGGTACAAGCCGTTTCCTGTGAATGTAGCATTTTTGCGCGGTACTTCGGCGGACGGACATGGCAACATATCCATTGAAAAAGAAGCTTTGGCCCTGGAAATTCTTCCAATGGCTCAGGCGGCGAAAAATACAGGCGGCATTGTCATTGTTCAGGTGGAACGTGTTGTGGAAGTGGGAAATCTGAAACCAATGGGTGTGAAAATACCTGGAATTTTAGTTGACTATGTTGTGGTTTGCGAAGATCCGGCCCAGCACATGCAGACTTTTGCGGAACAATACAATCCGTCCTATTCGGGGGAAGTGCGCGTGCCTCTTACCAACATTGCAGCGATGGCGTTGGACGAGCGTAAGGTGATTGCAAGGCGTGCGGCGATGGAACTGATTCCGAATGCGATTGTGAACCTGGGTATCGGTGTGCCGGAAGGTGTGGCAAATGTGGCCAATGAGGAAGGCATCGGCAACATGATGACTCTGACAGTGGAGCCGGGCCCCAGCGGCGGAGTGCCGGCAGGCGGGCTCAGCTTCGGCGCGGTGACCAATCCGGAAGCGATTATCGATCAACCATACCAATTCGATTTTTATGATGGTGGCGGACTGGATCTTGCATACCTGGGTCTGGCTGAAACCGATAAGCATGGCAACATCAATGTCAGCAAATTCAAAGGCCGGGTGGCAGGCTGCGGCGGTTTCATCAACATTACCCAGAATGCAAAACGGGTCGTGTTCTGCGGCTCCTTTA
>CAZXCC010000303.1:0-3367 GCA_964638945.1 uncultured Veillonellaceae bacterium
CGTATCTTCTCCATATCCGGGCCGTCGCCGATCACGACCAGTTTTTGGTCCGGCAAAGAAGCAAAGGCAGCCACGATCACATCGATCCGTTTATACGGAACCATCCGCGACGCCGTCAGATAAAAATCCTCTTTCTCCGTGCACAGAGAAAATCCGTCCACATCCACCGGCGGATGTACCACCACAGACTCACGTCCGTAGGCGCGTTGAATCCGCTCGGCGATATAATGCGAATTTGCCACAAAACGATCCACCTGCCGCGAGTTCGCCAGGTCCCATTTGCGGATCCGCTCCAGCATCCACCGTGCGCCCCAGCCCTTCACTCCCCGGGACAGGCCGGTTTCCTCCAGGTATTGTTCCCGCAGGTCCCAGGCGTACCGCATCGGCGTATGGCAATAGCAGATATGCAGCTGGTCCGGCCGGGTACGTACTCCTTTGGCCACCGCATGGGAGGAGGAAATCACCAGATCATAGCCGGACAGGTCCAGCTGTTCCATCGCGCGCGGCATCAGCGGCAGATATTTGCGGTAATTCTTTTGCGCCCCCGGCAGCTTCTGCACCCAGGTCGTGCCGATACTCCGGTCTCCCGCGATCAGGCTCCGCTCCTCCGCCGCCAGAAAATCCACGACAGCAAAAATATCCGCCTGCGGATACAGCGCCGTGATCTCTGCGAGCACCCGCTCGGCTCCGGCATAAGTCACCAGCCAGTCGTGAACGATGGCGATTTTCATAGGGAAACCTTCTTTTTACTCATCATCCAACACCTGCAGGATCTCCCTCGTCTTCGTCTGCATCAGCGCTTCATCGCCCCTGGATTCCACGTTCAGCCGCACTACCGGCTCCGTATTGGAACTGCGCAAATTGAACCGCCATTCGGCAAACTCGACTGAAACGCCGTCCGTCCGGTCCACCGACAGCGCACCTGCGAGGAAACGGTCCTCCACGCGCCGGATCGCTGCCCCGGGATCCGCCAGTTCCCGGTTGATCTCGCCGCTGCAGGGGTACAGCCTGATCCTCTCCGCCACCAGGGCCGACATCGGCCTGCCGGACAGGCTCAGGAGCTCCAGCACCAAAAGACAGGGGATCATGCCGCTGTCGCAGTAATAAAAATCGCGGAAATAATGATGCGCCGACATCTCGCCGCCGTACACCGCATCTTCGGCCCGCATCCGTTCCTTGATAAACGCGTGCCCGGTCTTGCTCTGGATCGGCTTTCCGCCCATGCGCTCCACGATATCCCGGGTATTCCAAGTCAACCGGGGATCATGGATGATCCGTGCTCCCGGATTCTTCCGCAAAAACGCTTCCGCCAGGAAGCCGACGATATAATATCCTTCCAGAAAATTGCCCTGCTCGTCAAAAAAGAAGCATCTGTCAAAATCCCCGTCCCAGGCGATTCCCACATCGGCTTTTTCCCGCAGTACCGCTTCTGTCGTGATCGATCTGTTTTCCGGCAGCAAAGGGTTCGGAATCCCTTGCGGAAACGTTCCGTCCGGTGCAAAACGCACGGGGATCACTTCGAAAGGCAGATGTTTCGCAAGTTCGGTCAGCACCAGCCCGGCGCCGCCGTTGCCTGGGTCCAGGGCCACACGCAGCGGTTTCATGTTCGCCGGGTCGATATAGCGCAGCAAATGCCGGACATATTCCGGCAGGATGGAAACTTGCCGGTATGCGCCGGTCACGTTCGCATCCGTCCATGTCGCGCCGCCGCACACCCTGTCGCGCAGCGCATGCAGACCGCTGTCGCCGCTGACCGGACGCGCTCCGGCCTGCACCAGCTTGATGCCGTTATAATCCTGCGGGTTGTGGCTGGCCGTGACCATCAAGCCGCCATCCGTCTGCAAATGCGCCGTCGCGAAATACACCATCTCCGTGCCGCACAGCCCGATATCCACCACCGATGTGCCTGCCGCCCGGAGTCCGGCTGTGATGGCATCGCACAGTTCTTTGCTGGAAGGCCGTACGTCACGCCCCACCACGACGGTCTTCGTCTGCCAGATCTCCGCAAACGCATGCCCGACTCGCCAGGCCATTTCCGGATTCATCTCCTGCGGTATCCGGCCGCGAATATCGTATGCCTTGAAACTCTTTTCAACCTGCTTCCAGTCCGTCATGAATCGATCTCCCCCGTTTTCCCCGTATAATTTCGCAAGAGGTTTTCTTATATCTGCAGAAGGTCGCGTATCAACCGTACCGTCCGGTCTGCAGTATTTCCCCATGTAAACTCGCGCGCCCGGGCGATGCCTTTTGTTCGAAGGCTATTCCGCAGCGGCTCGTCCTGCACGATCCGGCTGAGAGCCCCGGCCATTTCCAACGTGTCCCCCGGACTGAAATACAAGGCTGCGTCTCCGCACACCTCCGGCAGGGACGCCGCCCGCGACACCGCCACAGGGCATCCGGCCGCCATCGCTTCGAGCGCCGTCAGGCCGAATCCTTCATAAAAAGAAGGCAACACCAGGGCCTTCGCATGGACATAGTACTGTCCGAGCGCTTCCTGGGAAACCCGGCCGGTAAAATGAACCCGCGCTCCCAGCTCTTTTGCCTCCTCCATCAATTCACGGTCCCCTGTCAGAAACCCTTCCCGTTCTCCCACAATGACGAGATCCATGTCCATGCCGTCCCGGATTTTACCGAAGGCGGACACCAGCCCACGCAAGTTCTTGTGCGGCTTCACATTTCCCACATAAAGCAGGTATTCCCGCGCATACGGTCTGGCGGCAGGCTGAATCGCGAACCAGGCCTCGTCCACTCCGTTGGGCACCGCATGGATGCGCTGCGGAGCAGCCCACGTTCCGAACAATCTCTGCAGCTCTCCGGACGTAAACTCCGATACGGTCAGCACCGCCTTCGCCCTGTAGAGGGCGGCGCGAAACATCAACGCGGCATACAGCTGTTTGTCCCACCCCGGAAACATTTCCGGCATGGCCACATGCAGCGCATCATGGATCGTCACAAGCAGCGGCGCTGAAGAAAAAACAGGAACATTGTAATGCGGAGACCAATGCAATGCCGTTTTCGCAGGAATCGCCGCCGGTACGGCCCACTGCTCGCATACAGAATAAATCGGCGCGTTCAATGTCCGCACCGAAACATGATCAGAAATCACATCCGACAAAACTTCCGCATCGCCAAGCAGCACGAATTCCGTTTCCGGCATGCGCCCGACAACCCGCGGCACCAAGTTTTGCAGGTATGTCCCGATCCCTGAAGATTTCCACATCCGGCAATCAATCGTAATCATTTGCCTGCCGCCTTTACTCCATCTGCAACAGCCCGCAGCACCAGCGGGATTCTGTCCATCTGCATGCGGATTATCCTATTTCCCAGGCTCACCAGGATACCGGCAAAGATAAGAGGACTCGCTTGG
>CAZXCC010000304.1:0-3340 GCA_964638945.1 uncultured Veillonellaceae bacterium
AAGACACCGCCCTTTCACGGCGGTATCGGGGGTTCGATTCCCCCACGGGTCACCAGGTCTGTCAAGTCCGGAAGAAATTTCCGGACTTTTTTTATTTATATTTATATGCCGCAGGGCTTGACGAACCCATTGTAGAATGCATACAGGATATGGAGGAATGTTGTGTGAAACTGAGTGAAAGACTACAGGCAGTTGCGAAACTGATTGGACCTTACAGTTCTGTGGCGGATATCGGTTCGGACCATGCATATCTGCCGGTTGCTTTGATAGCTTCAAAAAATGTATCCTTTGTTGTGGCCGGAGAAGTGAATCCGGGTCCACTGAAGGCAGCAAAACTGACAATTGCCGCTTCAGGGATGGAGGACCATATTTCGGCCCGATTGGGAGATGGATTGCAAGTGCTTGCACCAGGGGAAGTGGAAGCTGTTGTGATTGCGGGAATGGGGAGCGCGGTGATCCGGGGGATTTTGGAACGTTCGCCTGAAGTGACTGGAAGCCTGCGTCGGATTATTTGCCAGCCGATGGCCGGAGCTGTCCAAATGCGCCAATGGTTCCAGAAGCAGGGATGGAAATTGGTGGAGGAAGATCTCGTGCTGGAAGAGGGACGACTCTATGAGATTCTGGCGGCAGAACCGGGTGAAATGTCTCCGATGGAGCCTATGCTTCTGGAAATCGGTCCTCTGCTCTGGCAAAACCGTCATCCATTGTTACGAGAGCATTTGAAACGATTGTTGCAAAAAACCCGGAAACAGAGTGCTGCCATGGCAAAGTCGGAGGATCCCGATGTTTTGGCAAAACGGGAAATATGTCAGGAAAAGATTCGTATGTTGGAGGGGATGATCCAATGCGTATCAATTGCGGAATAGTTGCATCGGCAATGGAAGAATTTGCTCCCGTGCGTTTGCGGGAAGACTGGGATAATGTCGGCCTGTTGGTCGGCCGTCCGGACAGCGTCGTGGAAAAAATACTTCTGACGCTGGATGTAACACCGGCAGTAATCGAGGAGGCAGTGGAGTCCGGTGCGGACCTGATTGTGGCTCATCATCCGTTTCCGTTTAAACTGGGGAAAACCATCAGGACAGATCGAACAGAAGGCGCTATGCTCTCGGCGTTGCTGAAAAATGATATCTCGGTGTATGCTGCGCACACCAACCTGGATTCCGCTATGGGCGGCGTGAATGATGCTTTGGCGGAAATGCTTGGATTGCGGGATGTACTTCCGCTGCGGGCGTCGGAAAACCGTTTGGCGAAAATCGTTGTGTTTGTTCCACAGGGACATGAAGAAACCGTTTGGCAGGCAATGGTGAAAGCTGGCGCCGGACATGTTGGGAAATACAGTCACTGCGGATTTCGTGTCGCGGGGATAGGTACTTTTTTGCCTGGCGCCGGTGCGAAACCGTTTATCGGCGAGGCAAACCGGTTGGAAGAAGTGAATGAGACCCGCTTGGAAACGGTAGCGCCTGATTTTATGGTGAAAGGAATCGTAAGCGCGCTCCTGGCCGCGCATCCCTATGAAGAAGTGGCGTATGACGTTTACAATCTGGATAATATCCGGCATGAAGGGGGGCTGGGGCGGATCGGGCATTTGCAGCAACCTCTTCCTCTAAGAGATTTTGCGGCACACGTAAAGTCGGTTCTGCAGGTCGACGGATTGCGATTTGCCGGGAATGATTCAGCCATTATAACAAGTGTGGCGGTTTGCGGAGGTTCCGGGATGGAATTGGCTGGATGCGCCCGTTCATTCGGGGCGAATGTTTTGGTTACTGGTGATATTCGTTATCACGAAGCGCAGGATGCGGTAGGACAGGGACTTTGTCTGGTGGATGCCGGGCATTTTGCCACGGAATTCCCGGTTTTGAAGCGAATTCAAAACTGGCTGCGCGGCCAGTCTGCATCAGCGAAGTGGGACTGTGAGATTGATATAGCGGTGCACCAGGAAGATATCTGGCGGGCCTTCTGAATAAAAACCCGTACCAGGGGTTCCATTTTGCAAAAAATCATGTATAATAGAGATAGATATATGATAATATTTTTCAGTTAAGTGAGGAGCGTCGATTGTATGCAAAAAGATACAACTTTAGATGTCGCCGCTGAGCAGCAAGAACTGAAAGTGACGGAAATCCATGGATCTCAGGCGCAGCGAACGCGAATGCTGCAGATGGGACTTACACCAGGAACACATGTACGGATTCTTCGAAGGGCGCCAATGTCCGATCCTGTCGAAATCAAAGTGCGGGGTACGCGGATGGTGTTGCGGCGTGATGAGTGCCATAATATCCGGGTGGCCGGAGCGGAATGAGTAAAGCCTTGCAACCGGTCCATGTAGCGATTATCGGTAACCCCAATGTTGGCAAGAGTGTTCTTTTTAACAGTATCACCGGCGCAAGTCAGATTATAGGCAATTGGTGCGGTAAGACAACGGAAGTTTGCACCATGGCGGTGCAGTACAAAAACAGGGATATCCATTTTACGGATCTCCCCGGCATCTATGGATATGGAAATCATTCGCCGGAAGAAGTTCTGGTGAATGATTTTTTGCGTGAAAATCCACCGGACGTGGTTATGGTGGTTGTTGATGCCATGAATCTGGAACGCGGCTTGTATCTTCTCCTGGAAACGCTGGAACGCTTTAGTCAGGTTATGGTGGTTCTCAATAAAATGGACACTGCGGCGGAACAGGATGTAGTGGTGTTTCATGATCGCCTGGAGTCCGAGCTGCAGATTCATGTTTCTCCGGAAATTGCGACGGGTCATCTGAATGCGGAAGAACTCTTTGACACAGTTCTTCATGTGGCGGATCGTGTTTTGCCGATTCGGGCTTATGCCATCCGGTATGGCGAAAAAATTGAGCAGTTATTGAAGGATCTGCCGGAATCTGCTGGAAAAAACTTGTCAGGCAGTGAACGATGGGAGAAACTGAAACGGCTGGAAGCGGAAAACGATTCACTGCAAAGCGAAATCATCAGCAAACGATATAACGTGGCGGAAGATATTGCGACACGCATTGCAGCCAAGCGTCACTCCGGCGACACGATATCCGACAGGATTGACCGTTGGACTTTGCATCGTATTTGGGGCATCCCCATAATGCTTGTTGCTTTTGGTTTCATGTTCTATCTGACATTTGCAGTCAGTCGGCCTGTTTCCAATTGGGTTGTGGAAAGTTTTGACATATTCGGTGAAGCCTTGGGCAATTGGCTTGGAGCGGTGCATGTTCCAACGATGCTTGTCAATCTGCTCGTTGACGGGATTATCAAGGGCGTTGGCGCCACTATGGGATTTTTACCGCAGATGGCAGTGTTTTTTTTATTCTACACGTTGATTCAGGACAGCGGTTATC
>CAZXCC010000305.1:0-3318 GCA_964638945.1 uncultured Veillonellaceae bacterium
CCTGCAGCCGCCCAGTCTGTCCCAAAAGCTACCTTGCCACCGGCTTTTATGACGGAAGCAATCCGCATATATTCCTTATAGGCTACATCCGTTCCAATGATATCCACCGAAACCTTGATTCCTGGATCGGGCGCCGCCCACTGCGCCGAAAATTGAGCCACTATATCAAGTTTTGCCAATCGGGCAATTTCATCATCCGTCATGTAGATGGCATGAGCGATGGTATGCCGCGACTTACTGTTCGGATATGCTTTGCGGGCTAATTCCACAGCATCAATATTCGCTTTGATAGCGCCATCTCCATAAGAGTGACTGTGCGTGTCAATTCCATTAGCCTGGGCTTTCAGCACCGCCGCATTGATCAAATCCGGGCTCAGCAGAAAATCGCCATGAAAGCCCGGCCTGTCTCCGTATGGTTTCAACATGACAGCCGTATGTTGCAAGTCACCACCGTCGACATTTATTTTCAAGGCTTTAACTTGAACTAGTTCCGAATTATACTTTGCTTTCAGGGCCAATACTTTTCCTACCGGATCCTCAAATTGCGGATTGTTCCAATAGTAGCAGCCAACAACTCGGATCGGCAGATTCATTTCTTTTTCCAGCTTTTGATAAATGTCCAGCCCATCCTCGGTTGGCACAACTAGCACCCCGGCGTCAAACACGGCTGTTATCCCTGCTGCAGAAAAGAGCGGCATCTGCCGCTTTAACGCACTGGCCGCGGAAGCAGGAGTTGTTGGATCTATCTTGTTTTTTACGAGGTGTTCCGCTGGTACTTCAACCAGCCATCCTGTTAGTTCGCCGGTTTTTTCATCGCGCTTGAAATAGCTGAAGGGGTATTCCGGGTCTGGTGTGCTAGGCGTAACACCAGCCATCTCAAGGGCTTTTGAATTGACCCAGGCGCTATGTCCATCAATGGCATACAGAAAAACGGGGCGATCCGGGATGATTGCATCAAGGTCCTGTTTGTTCGGGCCATTTGTATCAAACAGGTTATACCGCCAGCCAAAACCGGATACGACTTTATCGTCCGGATGGGCATCGGCCCATTCCTTCACCTTTTTCAAGACTTCTTCCAATGAATCGCTTTGCAGATCGACGCCACTTGTCACAACTGCCGAGTATGGGTGAATATGACTTTCGACAAAACCCGGCAGCAGCATCCTCCCCTGCAGGTCGATCTCCTTGGTGCTTTTACCGATATACTTGGCAATATGCACATCGTCCCCAACATAGATGATTTTCTTGCCTTTGACAGCGACAGCCTGCTGCCAGGGGGCGGCGGGATTCATCGTAAAAACCTTGCCATGGGTAAAAACATAATCGGCGTAGTTGTCATCAGCAGCAGCATTCGCCGAAGCAGTGAAGTACAGTGTGGTGAGCAGAATCCCCACTGATAACGCAATGCAATATTTTATCAAATTGCCTGTCATTGCAAAACCTCCTCAATCCCTCAGTCTATTTCTCGATGAATCACGCCCGTTGCACAACGAATACCACCCGAAAACAAGGCGTGCGTCGCAACATCCAGATGGACAACATCAAACCCCAGATCGGTCAGGGCTTTTCGGGTTTTGGGGGCTTTTGTCGGCATCAGCACCGTTTTTCTATCGATATTCACGGCACAAGGCGCAGTCTGTATTGCCTCCTCGTAGTCGCACCAGATGATGTTCCAATCTTTTAACGGTTCCGGCAGAACCTTCCCAGGGAAGGCACCTTCGTACGCGATAGCCGTTTTCGGTCCTACGATACAGATCACTGCAAATAGATGGAGGATCTTGGTTTGCGGAAGTTCCAATATGGTGACCGTGAAACCATCTGCTTCCAGTAAGCGTTTTGCCCACTCGCATCCTCGAAGATTGCTGGATGTTTCATCTTCGCCATAAGCAACAATTACATTTCCATCCCCGACAATCAGGAGATCGCCCACTTCAAAGAAGTAGTCTCCACCTTCGGCCCCAGGGGATGGCAAGGGACATGAATGTAAGAGCACGGAAGGATCGGCGTCCACTTTGGATTGGTAGGTCTCCCGAACTGCCCACTTCTGGGGCCAGCCGGCCAATTTACGCCAACTGGTCTCGAGGACGTTCCTGCCGACACACCAGAAGGGGTCACAAGGAGTGAGGATGTTGGCGCCGTGTCCGAATGAATAGGCTATCTCTTCGGGCCTGATCGCACGCGGGCGATGAACTTTAACACTATGGGCTTCATAGATTCTGACCAGTTCATCAGTTTCACGCTCATACGCGGAAAAAAGTTCAGGGGCAGCTTCCTCAAGCTGTTTTCCGCCATATTCTTTTATGAGCTGGATGACCTCCGGCTCGACATAATTTTCATAGCACGTTTCGTAATTGGGAATCACAAGTCCTTTCGCGGTCCCAACCACAACCTCTCGCAATCGCCCCCACAGGTTCCATTCCCCAATGCCGCTTTGGGTGAGCTTATGCCTGTAGCCGGGAATAAGCTCGATACCGCCATTTGATGAAGCATACTTGATCTTTGTCATAATGCTTTATTCCTCCTTGTGAGTTTGGGCATTCGTGTTCCGCCGAACTGTCCAGGCTGCGCCGATGTGATCGTGAATTACGCCTTAGTCTTTATCCCGGTTGATAACGAACGTCGCGCAACGAATCGCACCATCCAGTTTCGTAACCGCATCAAAAGGAATGGGGATGACGTTGAGACCTCGTTCTTCCAACAACCTTATCAAGCGCGGCACTTCGGCCACCATCAGAATCGTTTGGGGGTTGAGCATGACTGCGCATGGCCCCCCTGCTTCCGCTTCCTCCAGGGTAATGTCGATCAAGTCCCAATTTTTCATTGGTTCGGGAATGCCATTGATAAAAGCAGGGCGATAAACCATGGCCCCGGCCGGACCAAAAACTCCCATAGCACCCAATAGGTGAATCGGAGCTCCTTTTTTAATCGGGACCGGCGTCACCTTAAATCCATCGTCTGCAATGCAGCGGCGCAGCCATTCTACACCTTTGGCGCTACTGCTTCGCTCTTCATCCACGCCGACCAGAACATCCTTGCTATCGTTGCCACAGATCTGGATATCTCCACCCTCAAGGATAAAATCCCTGTCGTTGGGCATTGTCACCGGGCAGCTCAAGACTCTCAGATCAGGGTCGTTATTAATACGGTCGGCAATCATTTCCCGAAGCGGAAACCGTTCTTTATTGCGAGCTGGCGAGCGGAATTGGCACTCAATCGCGTTCCTGCCAATCATCCAAATCGGGTCAGCCGGGAACATCTGGATTGCGCCAACCTGCAACTCGCTCTGATACGCCAATTCTTCTGCAGTAAGCAATCGCG
>CAZXCC010000306.1:0-3311 GCA_964638945.1 uncultured Veillonellaceae bacterium
GGTGGTCACGGCGGCAGGGCAGGCGTTCAAAGAAATTGCCGGTCTGGTCATGCAAATGTCGGAACAGGTGCGGGAAATTTCCGCGGCGACCCAACAGATGGCCAGCGGCAGCCAAAAGATAGTGACAGCGGTAAAAAATATCGGCGAACAGGCCAAATTGGCCAATGGGGAAGCGCAGACCGTATCGGCGGCAACCCAGGAACAGTCGGCGTCCATTGAGGAAATCGCCTCCTCCAGCCAGGCATTGTCCATGCTGGCGCAAGACCTCCAAACCGCAGTCAGCCGCTTCCGGCTATAACCTGCGGGAGAACGAGGAAAGCGGGATAATCATGGTATATCATATCCGTGGGCAAAGTAGGGGACCCGTTGCAATAAAAACGCTTGTTAAGTCGTGGATACTTATAGGCAAATGAGAGGGTTTAAACTGTGAATGGTATGCTAAAACAAACAGAACAGGCCCCGCAGGAAATATATGGCGAACATTGTTTGCGAAAAAATCACCGGCAAGAGTTAGTGCTGGCGGTAGAGAAACAGATGGCAAAGTTCTGTGCATCACTGACGAAAAACATTTTTACTCTGGCTGAGTTGGCAGAATCACGCGATCCAGAAATCGGCAGCCATCTCGAAAGGGTCAGTGTGACGAGTGCATTGCTGGCTGGAGCCTGGCAGAAAGTCGCCGCGGCGCCTGAGAAAATGCCGGAGAATTTTGTGGAAAATATCCGGCAAACCAGTGTGCTGCATGACATCGGAAAAATCGGGATTTCCAACAACATCTTATTGAAACCGGATGGCCTGACGGGAACCGAATTTGAGATCATCAAGACGCATACACTCATTGGGACTCAAATCGTGGCAGCGATGAAGGAAGGGTATCCGAGCACTATACTTAATATGGCTTTGGAAATTATTCGCTCTCATCATGAATGCTGGGATGGAAGCGGATATCCCGATGGGTTGGCAGGGGACAGTATTCCCTTAAGCGCCCGAATTATCGGGGTTGTGGATGCCTATGACGTTATCCGTTCGAAACGATGCTACAAAATGGGACTCTCGCATAAAACAGCCTGCGACATTATTCGTGCGGAAAGCGGCAGGCAATTTGATCCCCGGTTGGTTACCCTGTTTTTGAAGAAGAAAGAGAAGTTTGAACAAATATATATTTGATATGAATCGCTATACGAGAAGCTCTTCTGAATACTGAAGAAAATCATGGGAGGAAGGCCGTTCCCCCTTCTTTGTCACAAATTCAGCGAATCCATCCTGTTCTGGGAGTGAGAAAAAGTGGATTTTGTTATAAGCACCATCGCCAATCAGGGGTTTGCATTGCATGAGCTCATCCTAAACGAGGCGGGCGAGCCTGTCGACTGGCGTTACTTACTTGTAAATGCTGCCTTTGAAAAGATGAGTGGTCACAGCCGATACGAGCTTCTGGGATGCACGGCAAGCGAGGCGGCGCCCGAACTTCCTCTCCAGGAGCTCTTGGCTTGCTACGGGAAGGTGGCGCTGACTGGTGAACCTGTGCAAGATATCTGCCATTTGGAAAGCGTGGGGAGGTATTTTTCGGTCAGCATCTACAGCCCGGAACGATTAAAATTCGCTATCCTGGCAATCGATGTCACGGAGCAGATACAAACTGAGATGCTGCTCCGCCGCAAGGAAGAATTGTTGGAACAGAGCTATGCGGAATTGCATGCCCTTTATGAAAAGGTGGTCGCGATCAATGAGCAACTGGAACAAAGCCGGCAAACCGCGGAAGGTATTTTTCATGCCGTCGGCGACGGTCTCGTGGTTTGCGACGGCGAGACGGGAGCATTCCTGGCCGTCAACCGGCAGATGACGGAACTTTTCGGGTATACCGAGGAAGAGTTCAAGCGGGAAGGCATCAGGCTTATATTGTCGACGGCCAATCTCGCGAATACTCTCGACATGATTCGGCGCACGGCGCAGGAAGGGGCCCGGTCACTGTTCGAGCTTGGGACCCAAAACCGTGAGGGGAAACGCGCAGTGATTGAAATCCATCTTACGCCGGTGACAATTGGCGACGAAATCCGTTGCCTGATGCTAGTCAGGGATGTGACTGAACGCAAGCAGATGGAGGAACGCATGGAGTTTCTGCGGGTTCGCGATCCGTTGACCGAGGTGTTTAATCGTTCCTATTTCGAGACCGACATGCTACGGAGCCATATCTGTGAGAACCGCGGAATGGGTCTTTTCATGTGCGATCTGGACGGACTGAAGCTGATCAACGATATGCTGGGCCACCACCAGGGCGACGAACTGTTGCGAAATGTGGCCGGGATCCTGGCTGCGGGTGTCACTCCGCCGGACTATGTCGCCAGAATCGGCGACGACAAGTTCGCTGTGGTTCTGAAAGCACCGGCCAGGGAACGGATGGATGAACTGCATGCGTATTATTGCCGGATGGTGGCTGCTTATAACGAGGACAATCCCTATCTTCCAATGAGTTTGGCGTTTGGCTGGGCGTTGGGGAACGGCGATCAGGGGATGGAGCATTTGTTCAAAGAAGCCGACAAAAATATGTATCAACAGAAAATACACCAAAAGAGCGAGCGCAGAGCGATAATCCACTCGATGCTGAAGACGTTGGAGTCTCGGGACAATGTCGCCGGAAGCCACGCCGACCGTATGGGCGACCTGATGGAAATGATGGGCCGTAAACTCAGGTTGCCGAGAAGAGAAATCGCCGACTTGCGGCTATTTGCGAAATTTCATGATATCGGCAAGGTCGGCGTGCCGGACAGTATCCTGAAAAAACCGGGGCCTTTGACCGAAGAGGAGATGAGCGTAATGCGGCTGCACTGCGAAATCGGCTACCGCATCGCCAAGGTTTCCCCGGATATGGAGCTGTTCGCAGACTTGATTCTCAGGCATCAGGAACACTGGGACGGCGGCGGGTATCCTCTGGGGATAAGTGAAAATAGTATTCCACTGCCATGCCGTATTCTCGGCATCGTCGACGCCTATGACGCCATGACCAATGACCGGCCGTATCGCAAGGCGATGATGCCGGATGAAGCACTGGCGGAGCTGCGCCGCTGCGCGGGAACGCAGTTCGACCCGGATTTGGTCGAGTTGTTTGCTTCACAGGTGGAGTCGGCCTTGCAGAAACGGCGTTGTGCTTCATTGCATTCATCGATATCCAACGGTTGGGAAAACTAAAAGTTCAAAAAACCAACACGGAAAAAACCGATAGGCATAAACGAGGCAGCTTCACTTCGTAATGGAAGGAGGCTGCCTCATTCTTAACAATTGTCTCCGTTGTTGCACACTGAACGTGCTGCCTTCCGATT
>CAZXCC010000307.1:0-3282 GCA_964638945.1 uncultured Veillonellaceae bacterium
ATATCTTGACTTTTATGAAAGCACTGGAACAATGAGCGGATCTGTGATTTTCAAATAGGCTTTATGACGAAGCAAAAAAGCTGCCGGACTTTTGAGTCCGGCAGCTTTTTTGCTTCGTCATAAATTTAAAATAGTGGAACCGAATTTTTCACTCGTAATTCTGGCAAAACATTGCGCTGCTTTGGAAATATAAGCGTTCTTCTGGACAGCCAGGCATAAAGTCCAATAGGGAGAATACTTTTCATCTACGAAAAAGTAACTGGGATCATAGCTGCCAGGGAAGATGTTTAAATACTGCAGGGGAACAAAGGTTGCTCCAATACCTTCACAAGCCAGCCTCCTCGCTGTTTCAAAACTTTTTGTGGTCATTGCGATAAGGGGATTGATATTCGCTTTTTGTAAGATTAAGTTTGTAACCTGCCTGATTTTTTGCTCTTTGTGTAACATGATAAAAGGTTCACTGGCGAAGAGTGTCAGGTCAATTTTAGGGTATGCCAGATCTTTCATTGGTTTGGCGAACTGTTGCAAGGGGTGCCCTTTTTTTGTAACGAGAACCAAAGGGTCGTTGTACATGGCGTAAATATCTGTGTTGGGGTTGCTGTGGCTTTCGTAGAAAGGAACCGTATGCATTATGGCAAAGTCGATTTCCCCTGACGACAAGGCGATGTCAAGTTCCGTTGAATTTTTCTCAACAATCGAGACCTCGATGTGGGGACACTTTTGTTTAAACTCAGGCAATATAACGGGAAGCATGTACGTTGCAAGATATACGGTGATGCCGACGGTAACCCGGCCTTTTTTTAAATTGTTGATATCACTGACTTCAATCTCAAAATCATTGTAGATTTTCATAATATCCGTTGCCATTTGATAATATCTCTCTCCTGCAAAGGTGGGCAATAGACCGGTAGTTGTTCGTTTAAACAGTCTGACGCCAAGGGCGGCTTCTATTTTTTGAATACAACTGCTTAACGAGGGCTGAGTCATAAATAGTTTTCTGGCTGCTTTGGAAATGCTTCGCTCTTCCGTAATGGTTTTTACATATAATAATTCGCGTTCTGTCAAAAGAATTCACCTTCATTTGAATAATATCGATATAGAAAAAAACTATGGGGAATATAAAACAATAAGTATTTGAGTATGATCTTTGCTCATTATATAATCGAAAATAAAAAACAACAAGAATATTCTAAATATTGCCTGGCGCAGAAAAGTCGGCGTGAAATGGGTTGGTTCGCATAATAAGTGAAACGCAGGGGTTCAATAGAATAAGGGAGGTTGTTGCGTGATGTTGTTGGCAATCGGGGGAATCGTTGTTCTGGTGACAATATACCTGATGGTGAAGCAGTATGAAACAAGGTTGGTGATGTTTTGCGCCGGTATGTTCATGGCGCTGATCGCAGGTGATCCCATGGCAGGGTTTAAAGCTTTTTCGCATGCAATGCAAGAAAACAAACTATTTGAATCGATTATCAGTGTCATGGGTTTTGCCATGGTCATGAAAGTCACTGAATGTGATAAACACCTGATTTATTGGCTGGCCAAGGGACTGAAGAGGGTAGGGCCGTTGCTTATTCCCGGTGCAACCTTGGTAACTTTTTTTATCAATACATCCATAACAAGTTCAGCCGGATGTTCGGCTGCCGTCGGCACAATCATCATTCCTTTGTTGATGGCGGCGGGAATTCATCCGGCCATTGCGGCGGCAAGCGTGTACGCAGGTACCTATGGAGCGATGTTTAATCCCGGATATGCCCAGATTGCGATTGTGGCCGATGTTGCCAAAGCATCACCCATGGCGGTGGTGGCAAACCATTTTGTACCCATGCTGGTATCCGGTCTCATCGGCGCTTTCAGTTTGCTGGCACTTGCCTATCTCCTCAAAGAAAACAAAAACTGTCAACCGGCCGGCGACAGAATCATCGATACAAATCTCGATTTTAAAGTGAATTACCTGAGGGCTATTGTTCCCATCATTCCACTGTTAATATTAATTCTCGGCAGTATGAAGATTGTTCCGGCATTTGCCCAGCTGGGTATTTCCCATGCCATGATTATTGGAGTGTTTTGCGCTTTTGCAGTTACAAGGGTCAGTCCGACAAAGATTTCCAAAGAGTTTTGGCATGGAGTAGGGGATTCGTTCGGGCATATTTTCGGCATCATCATCTGCGCGCTGGTTTTTGTCGGAGGCATGAATGCGGTCGGTCTGATCAAGGCTCTGACCTCGTTTATGATCAGTAACCCTTCCATTGCCAAGATCAGTTCTGCTTTCGGACCGTTTTTATTGGCTGTGCTGAGTGGTTCCGGAGATGCAGCGGCTGTTGCTTTCAATAAAGCGGTAACCCCGGATGCAGTCAAGTTTGGCCTGAACGCAATTGACATGGGAAGTATGGCGGCGATTGGCGGAGCCCTGGGGCGGTCCATGTCACCGGTCGCAGGAGGATTGATCATTTGTGCCACGATTGCCGGTGTATCTCCCATGGAAGCTGCAAAACGCAATGCACCGGGCATGATACTGGCTTGTATCGTGACGATGATTCTGCTTTTGTACAAATAAATCACAAAGAAAGCATGAGGCGAAAGAAAATGGAGCGAAAAATGATGGAAGAGAAAATAACGATAGAAAACGGAAAACTTTTGGTTCCAGATCATCCGACAATCTGCTTCATAGAAGGTGACGGTACCGGACCGGATATTTGGGCTGCGGCAAAAAAAGTACTGGATGCAGGCGTTGAGAAGGCCTATGGCGGAAAACGGTGCATCAACTGGCTGGAAATACTGGCCGCAGAAAAGGCGCAACGAC
Organism: uncultured Veillonellaceae bacterium; assembly: GCA_964638945.1. Lineage (GTDB taxonomy): Bacteria > Bacillota > Negativicutes > UBA1444 > UBA1444 > CAZXCC01. Next base: position 2,804 of record CAZXCC010000307.1, read on the forward strand.
TGAAAGGCGAGTGGCTGCCTAAGGATACGTTGGAAAAGATCCGACAATATGTCATCGCAATCAAGGGACCTCTTGGGACTCCCATCGGCGGCGGATTCCGCAGCATTAACGTGGCTTTGCGCCAGGAACTGGATTTGTATGCCTGCATACGCCCTGTGAAATGGGTGCCTGGAACTCCAAGCCCGGTCGTGCATCCCGAATGGGTTGATGCCGTTATTTTTCGGGAAAATATTGAAGACATTTATGTGGGCATCGAATGGGCGTCTGGAACGGAAAAATGCGAAAAAGTCCGGCACTTTCTCAATGCGGAAATGCAGTGCAAGGTGCCGGATGAAGCCGGAATCGGTATAAAATTCATCAGCCGGGCAGGAACCGAACGGATTATGCGCCGTGCCCTGCAATACGCGCTTGCGCAGGGACGAAAGACTGTGACGATTGTACATAAGGGAAATATCATGAAATATACGGAAGGCGCTTTC
>CAZXCC010000308.1:0-3278 GCA_964638945.1 uncultured Veillonellaceae bacterium
GCAGCAGGGGGAATGTAAAAACCATGGGAATGACGATGACCGAAAAAATTCTTGCAGCACACGCCGGCTGTGAAAAAGTCGCACCGGGTCAGCTGATCCGCGCAAAAGTCGATTTTTTGCTCGCCAACGACATCACTGCACCGCAGGCGATTCCCGAGTTTGACAAAATCGGCCGCCCGGTGTTCGACCCGGATAAAATCGCCTTGATCCCGGATCATTTTATCCCCAACAAAGACATCAAATCTGCCGAACAGGCAAAAACCATGCGGGATTTTGCCCGCAAACACAAAATCAGCCACTATGTCGAAGTCGGCCGCATGGGGATCGAACATGTGCTGCTGCCGGAAATGGGCTGGGTCCGCCCCGGTGAAGTGATCATCGGCGCCGATTCCCACACCTGCACATATGGAGCAATCGGCGCGTTCGCCACTGGCGTCGGCGGCACCGACCTCGGCGCGGCCATGGCAACAGGCGATACCTGGTTCAAGGTACCCTCCTCGATCAAGGTCGTCCTGACCGGCAGCCTGCCGGAATGGGTCTGCGGCAAGGATGTCATCCTGACGCTTATCGGGTGTATCGGCGTCGACGGCGCACGCTATCAGGCCCTCGAGTTCACTGGCCCCGGCGTTGCGAACCTGTCCATGACGGACCGCTTCACTATCTCCAACATGGCAGTCGAAGCCGGCGCAAAGAACGGAATTTTCCCTGTTGACGCAAAGGCGACCGAATATCTTGCCGCTCGCACAAAAGTCGCTTATACGGCCTATGCGGCCGATCCGGATGCGGTCTACGAGAGGGAAGTGCATATCAATCTGTCGGAGCTCCGGCCGGTCGTGGCGCTGCCGCATCTGCCGGAAAATGTCAAAGCCGTGGCGGAAATGCCGAACACCCGCATTGATCAGTCCGTCATCGGTTCCTGTACCAACGGCCGGATCGACGACCTGGAACAGGCTGCGAAAATCATTGCCGGACGCAAAATTCATCCGGACGTGCGCGCCATCATCATTCCCGGTACCCAGGAAGTCTACATGGAAGCGATGAAACGGGGCTATATCGAGCAGTTCATCACTGCCGGAGCCGTCGTCAGCACTCCGACCTGCGGCCCCTGCCTCGGAGGCTATATGGGTATCCTCGCAGCCGGCGAACGCTGCGTGTCCACGACCAACCGCAATTTCCGCGGCCGTATGGGCCACGTCGACAGCGAAGTTTATCTGGCAAGTCCGGCCGTTGCAGCAGCCAGCGCAATCATGGGCCGCATTGCCGAACCGAAAGAGGTGTTCGCATGAAATTCACAGGCAAAGTGTGGCGCTACGGCGACAACATCGATACGGATGTCATCATTCCCGCCCGGTATTTAAACACTTCAAATCCGCAGGAACTTGCTCTCCATTGCATGGAGGACATCGATAAAGATTTTGTTGCCGGAGTCAAAGCCGGGGACATCATGGTAGCCGACAATAATTTCGGCTGCGGCTCCTCCCGCGAACATGCCCCCGTAGCGATCAAAGCCAGCGGCATCACCTGCGTAATCGCCGCCAATTTCGCCCGGATCTTTTACCGCAATGCAATCAACATCGGACTGCCTCTGCTCGAGATTGGCGACGCGTCCGCCAAAATCAAGGCAGGCGACATCCTGTCCGTTGACCTCGAGAGCGGCGAAATCATCAACGCCACATCCGGCGAAACAATCAAGGCGCAGCCCCTGCCCGGCTTTATCCAGGACATCGCCACTTGCGGCGGCCTGATCAACTATGTGAAAGGATCGGCCAAATGAAAAAAAATATCGCAGTCATCCCCGGCGACGGCATCGGGCCGGAAGTAACGACAGCCGCAATCGCCGTCATGCAGGCTGCCGCCGCCCGCACCGGCATGGAATGCGTCTGCGCCAGGCATCTGGCCGGCGGCGCAGCCATCGACGCCTGTGGTATTCCGCTGCCTGCCGAAACGATTTCCGCGGCGAAAAGTGCTGACGCCATTCTGCTCGGCGCCGTCGGCGGCCCGAAATGGGACAGCGTCGCGCCGGAAATCCGGCCGGAAAAAGCGATTCTCGGCCTGCGAAAAGAACTCGGTCTTTTTGCGAACCTGCGCCCGGTCAAGGTATCTCCGGCCATGGCGGCTTATTCCCCGCTGAAACCGGAACGGGTCAGCGGAGTCGACATCCTGATCCTGCGGGAGCTTACCGGCGGCATCTACTTTGGCAGGCGCTGCGAATCGGAAATCATCGACGGCGTGGAACATGCCTGGGATACGGAGCAGTACAGCGTACCGGAAATCGAGCGTATCGTCCGGATGGCATTTCAGGCGGCAAAAGGCCGCTGCGGCAAAGTGACCTCCGTGGACAAGGCCAACGTCCTCGCATCATCCCGGCTCTGGCGACGCACGGCAACCGCCCTGGCGAAAGAATATCCGGACATCAAGCTGGACCACATGTATGTAGACAACTGCGCCATGCAGCTTGTCATGGCTCCGAAAGCCCTCGATGTCGTGGTGACAGGCAACCTGTTCGGCGACATTCTGACCGACGAGGCCGCCGTCATCACCGGTTCCATCGGCATGCTGCCTTCCGCCAGCCTGGGTGCCGGCACAGGTCTTTACGAACCGATCCACGGCTCTGCGCCCGATATCACAGGCAAGGGAATTGCAAATCCGCTCGGCACGATTCTTTCCGTCGCCATGATGTTCCGCCATTCCCTCCAAAATGAAAAAGCGGCTGCCCTCATCGAGTCTGCCGCAGAAAAAGTTCTTGCCGAAGGCTATCGCACCGCTGATATGGTACAACCGGGACAAATCCGCTGCACCACGGAAGAAATGGGTCGCCGAGTCGAAAATGCGATTGCTACGGCAATATTATAAAGAATAAGGCATTTCGCCGGTAGATCATTCATACGAGTATTGCCCGGGGAAACACGGCATGACGTGTTTCCCCGGGTGCGTGAAAAAAAGGAAGTGTTTGATATTTTTAATCCGCAGGCCTCTGTATTGCGAACTCTGCTGAGCAAACCCGAATGTCTTGTCCTGCCAGGCGTGTACGACGCACTTACCGCCAAAATTGCCGCAAAAGCCGGGTTTGAATGTCTGGTCATGGGCGGTTACAGCATTGCAGCCTCCCATCTGGGACAGCCTGATGTCGGCTACCTGACGATGACCGAAATGGTCCAGGGAGTCAAATCCATCTGCGACGCTGTGGAGCTTCCTTTAATGGCTGACGGAGACACTGGGTACGGCAACGCCCTCAGCGTTCGCCGCACCGTGCAGGAATATGAAAAAGCCGGCGCTGC
>CAZXCC010000309.1:0-1788 GCA_964638945.1 uncultured Veillonellaceae bacterium
CGGACCGAATGCTGAACCTGTCGCGCTATTGCCTTTGTCACCATCACGCTATGGTATTTTTCGACCGGGGGAAGGCATTGCATACAATCTCCTGGAAGAAGATCTTGCCTCTTTGCACAGTGAGGCGTACACATTTTATGTTGAACTCTCTGCCAAATCAGCCAATCTGACCGATTGGCTGAAATTCGCGATGAAAAAATGTTGGGCGGATGACTTCCGGATCATACTGATTGCCAGCCTGGTTGCGGGAATCATACCCATGTTGACACCTTTTGTAACGAACACCATCTTCAGCGACCTGATACCCATTGGCGACCGCCAGGGGCATGTAATGGTGGTCCAGGTAATGATGGTGGCAGCTCTGACAAATGTCGGAGTATCGTTGACCCGCGGCGTGGCCGTCATCCGCGTGAAGGGTAAATCCAGGCTTGTTGGGGAATCCGCTCTTTGGCTGCGCATGCTTTCCCTGCCGTCTGCTTTTTTCAGGCAATTTGAATCCGGTGACCTCGCATTACGCTTGAACAGCATTTCATCATTGTCAACCACATTGTCAAATTCTGTCGTTTCGGCGGTATTCAATTCGGTCCTGTCCGTTTTCAGCCTTATCATGATGTTTTATTACAGCTGGAAACTGGGACTGGCGGCATTGGGGCTCCTTCTTGTCTATATTTTCATCGTCACCCTGCTTCTTCGGCAGATGGTTGACAAAAAAAATGCCATGATGCTGGCATCAGGCAAGGTAGCCGGTCAAGTGCTGCAAATATTGAATGGTTTGAACAAATTCCGCATGCAGGGCGCTGAAACCCAGGCATTTTATTTGTGGGCCGAAAAATTCGGCACGGAATGGAAACACAACCGCGCCATCCGTTGGACGGCAAACTATCTTGAGGTGCTCGGTGGCCTTCAACCGATCCTGTTATCCATGCTATTATTTGGACTCACTATGCTTTGGTTGGAATCCGGAGACAAAGAAAACACCATATTCATCACACAGGCTGATTTCATCAGCTTTAATTCCGCTTTTTCCGGATTTAACTCTGCCATGATGGGAATGGTATCCATAATGTCCCAGCTGCTTGACGTTGTTCCGATTTTGAACCGATTGCGGCCTGTGCTTGAAACCGAACCGGAAGTCGGCGAGGATAAAATGGAAGCCTCCGAATTAACAGGTCAAATCGAAGTCAGTAACGTCACTTTTCGATACTCCCCCGAAAAACAACCGGCTCTTCAGAATGTATCGCTAAAAATCCAACCCGGCCAATTCGTGGCAATCGTCGGCAGTTCCGGCAGTGGAAAATCCACACTTCTCCGCCTCCTCCTCGGATTTGAAAAGCCGGACAACGGAACGATTTATTTCGACAACCAGGACTTTGCAGAGCTGAATGTGACTTCCGTCCGCTCCCAGATGGGAGTGGTGCTGCAGCATGGTCAACTTATGGCCGGAGACATCTTCAGCAACATCGTCGGCTCCCTGCCGCTGACGGTCGATGATGCCTGGCATGCGGCAGAAATGGTCGGGCTTGCGGATGATATCCGAGCCATGCCGATGAGCATGAACACCCTGATCAGCGAAGGAGCTTCCAACATTTCCGGGGGACAGCGTCAACGAATCCTGATTGCAAAATCCATCGTCAATCATCCACGCATCATCGTTTTTGACGAAGCTACAAGCGCACTGGACAATCGTACACAGTCGATCGTAGCCGAAAGCCTCGAAAAGTTAAAGGCTACACGGATCATTGTGGCTCACCGGCTTAGCACAATCTGCAATGCCGATTATATTTTCGT
>CAZXCC010000309.1:1888-3270 GCA_964638945.1 uncultured Veillonellaceae bacterium
GCTTGATGATCCCAAGGTGCGCAGCAAATTTCTGGGCGCCATCAACATGGAAAAAGGAATCTATGATTCACAGGCAAACTTCTATGCGCCTTTTTACAGACAGGCAGGCCTGAATGTGTACAAGCTGGAGCCCGGGTTAGCCGCTCCCTGTTTTGCGCTGGCCTACATGGATGTGAAAGCGGCATTCGAGCACTACCTGCAGGAGGCAAACCGCAACCGGCCCATCATATTGGCGGGCTTTAGCCAAGGCGCCGACATGATTGTACGACTGATGAAAGATAAATATCACAACCCCGAGCTGCAAGGCAAATTGATAGCTGCGTATGTTATAGGCTGGAGGGTAACCCCGGAAGAAACTGCGCAATATCCGCATTTACGGATGGCTCAGGGTGAATTTGATACCGGGGTAATCATTTCATTCAACACGGAAGCGCCTGAGGTGGCAACATCACTGACGGTACCTGCAAAAACACTGGGAATCAACCCACTGAACTGGAAAACGGCGGGAGAAAGAGCCGATAAATCGCAAAACAAGGGTGCGGTTTTTACGGACTACACCGGTAGTATTAAAAAGGAAATTCCCAACCTGACCGGAGCGTACCTGGATCAAACCCGAGGAACGGTCAAAGTGACAGACATCAACGCTGAAGAATACCCTCCCATATTGGATTTGTTCAAACCAGGGGAATATCATATTTATGATTATCAATTTTTCTATCGCAACTTGCAGCTGAATGTCCAGGATCGAATCGATGTCTATCAAAGGTGGAACGTTCTGAAAAAAGCTTCATAAGAATCTATATATTTTGCTTTGCTTCTATAGTCCATGCCTCAGCGCTTCAAAACCAGATACAAATTACTGACAAAGGCGGCATAGAGCTATGCGAAAACGATACTTATCATATTTTCTGGCAATTATCATCATGACTCTTTTTGCTATCCCTGTTATGGCTTCCAATGAAGCTCTTTCCATCAAAGCGGATGTTGCCCAAAAGATGTTGATGGATGGCAACAAGCGTTTTATTACCGAACAGTATGCAAAAGTGAATATTGGCCAGGCCAGACGGGCCGAATTAGCAAAAGGCCAGTTTCCTTTTGCCGTCGTAATATGCTGCTCCGATTCCCGTGTTCCGCCTGAGCTCCTGTTCAATCAAGGGCTGGGCGATATTTTTGTAGTGCGAGTAGCCGGAAACGTTATTGGTTCAATGGAGCTGGGAAGTGTTGAATATGCGGTGGAGCATCTTGGTGTTAAGCTGATCGTTGTGCTTGGTCATGAACAGTGTGGCGCTGTGAAGGCTGCAGTCGATGGCGGAGAAGTATCTCCCAACATAATGGAGATCACAAAAAAAATACAGCCCGCAGTTGAATCTGCCAAGGCTGTT
>CAZXCC010000310.1:0-3262 GCA_964638945.1 uncultured Veillonellaceae bacterium
TCCGCACATATTTGGCAATCGCCTTTGCTTCCATGAATTAACCCCCTTTTTGAAAGCTGCCTATTTAGCAGTACTCTTGACGCCGGTTGCCCGTTCGGCTTTTGAACCGTGACCCCTAAATGTGCGGGTCGGAGCAAATTCACCCAACTTATGTCCGACCATATCTTCTGTGATATATACCGGAATATGTTTTCTGCCATCATGCACAGCAATCGTATGTCCAACGAAAGTAGGCAGAACGGTGGAACTCCGCGACCACGTCTTGACCACTTTCTTTTCGTTTTTGGCATTCATGGCATTGACTTTTTTCAGCAAACTGGGATGAATATAGGGTCCTTTTTTTACAGATCTTGACATTAGACGGCGACCTCCTTTCTCCCTCCGTTATTTCGTACGATGGCTGACAATAAGTTTTTCCGAAGCCTTCTTCTTGGACCGGGTCTTCGTACCCATTGCGCACTTGCCCCATTTGGTAACCGGATTCTTACGTCCGACCGGCGAACGTCCTTCACCGCCACCATGCGGGTGATCACAAGGATTCATGGCCACGCCGCGGTTTGCTGAACGGATGCCCAGCCAGCGGGAGCGTCCTGCCTTGCCAATCGTGATGTTTTCGTGCTCATGGTTGCCAACCAGACCAATCGTGGCTCTGCAATTCACATGTACTTTGCGGACTTCGCCGGAAGGAAGCCGGAGCAGCGCCTGGTCATTTTCCTTCGCCATCAATTGGGCTGAGGTGCCAGCGGAACGAACCATCTGTGCGCCTTTTCCAATTTTCAGCTCAACGTTGTGAACCTGAGTGCCGACCGGGATATTCTTCAGCGGCAGGGCATTGCCCACCTTAATATCCGCTTCGGGGCCGCTCATCAGCTTGTCGCCGACTTTCAGGCCTTCCGGGGCCAAAATATAGCGCTTTTCCCCATCGGCATAGTTCAGCAACGCGATCCGTGAAGAACGGTTTGGATCGTATTCAATGGTAGCCACAGTAGCCGGCACACCATCTTTGATCCGCTTGAAATCAATGATCCGATAAAGGCGCTTGTGGCCGCCGCCCTGGTGACGAACCGTCAAACGTCCCTGGTTGTTTCGTCCGCCGGTACGACGAACGATTTCCGTAAGCGACTTTTCCGGTTTACATACAGTAATCTCTTCAAAACTCGATACCGTCATGAACCTTCTGCTGGGCGCATACGGTTTAAAACTCTTTACTGCCATGGATGACCCTCCTCATCAACCGCCCGAAGGCTTAGACTCCCTCAAAGAATTCGATCCGCTGCCCTGTAGCAATCCGAACGACGGCTTTTTTGAAGTCAGGGCGTTTCCCCTGGTTCCTGCCCATTCGTTTAATCTTGCCCATCACACGGATGGTATTGACATCCAAAACCTTCACCTTGAATATGGATTCAACCGCCTGCCTGATTTCCACTTTATTGGCTGTCAGGGGGACAATAAAGGTATATTTGTTGTCCTGCATTGCGTTGCTTGTTTTTTCCGTAATCAACGGGCGAATCAGAACATCACGCAAGTTTTGCATTATGCCAGCACCTCCTCGATTTTGGCGACGGCATCTTTTGTCACGAAAACACGCCGATGATTCAGTATGTCATGAACATTTATGCCCAAAGACGTAATCGTCGTAACGCCAGGAATATTGCCGGCAGACTTGGTTACGGTTTCGTTCGCTTCAGCCATGACCACCAGCGCTTTTGCATCGGCTGCCTGGAATCCTTCGAGAAACTGAACCATGTTTTTTGTCTTGATTTCCGCAAAGTTCAGGTCTTCCAACACAACCAGCTCACCCGCATTCACTTTTGCGCTCAGCGCAGAACGCAATGCCAGGCGGCGAACCTTACGAGGCATGGCAATCGTATACTTGCGGGGATGGGGTCCAAAAACCACACCGCCGCCTACCCACAATGGGGAACGAATGGTGCCTGCACGCGCACGGCCGGTACCTTTTTGTTTCCAGGGCTTTCTGCCGCCCCCCCGAACATTCGCACGAGTTTTGGTCTGCGCATTTCCTTGGCGTTGGTTCGCCAGCTGCATTACTACTGCCTGATGCAAAACCGCTGCATTTACTTCGCAGCCAAAAACCCAGTCATTCAAATCAATTTCACCGGTTTGTTTTCCCGACATATTGTAAAGGGCTACTTTTGGCATGAATTATATCCTCCTTTCCAAACAAGGGTTGTCGTCTCTATTTTCCAGCCTTGGTTGCAGCTTTCGGCACAACTGCCTTCGGCGGCTTCACCGTATTTTTGATAAGAACCAGCCCGTTTTTCGGGCCCGGGATCGCACCTTTGATCAAAATCAGGTTGCGCTCGGCATCAACACGAGCCACTGTCAGACACTGCACAGTAACACGCTCTCCACCCATTCGGCCCGGCAGTTTTTTCCCCTTGAACACTTTTCCGCCGCCACCGCTGATACGAGGTCCCATGGAACCTGGTTCACGGTGGGATTTCGAGCCGTGTCCCATTGGTCCGCGAGCAAAATTATGGCGTTTGATTGTACCGGCAAAACCTTTGCCCTTGGAAGTTCCGACTACATCAACAATTTCACCGGCAGCGAAAATATCGACCGAAATAGTGTCGCCGACATTTTGTTCCGGTACGGTTGGCAGGCGAAGTTCCCGGACAAACTTTACAGGTTTGATATTGGCTTTAGCAAAATGCCCTTTTTGTGGTTTTGAAACTTTATTATCCTTAACAACGCCAAGCCCGATTTGTACCGCGTTGTAACCGTCGCTCTCCACGCTCTTCACCTGAGCAACCACATTAGGGCCGGCTTCAACCACGGTAACCGGAACCACCTTGCCGTCAGTTGTGAAGATTTGCGTCATTCCGATCTTTTTTCCCAAAATACCTTTGGCCATGATTGCCACCCCCTTTATAGCTTGATCTCGATGTCCACGCCGGCAGGCAGATCGAGACGCATGAGCGCGTCGACAGTCTTGGGCGTCGGTTCGAGAATATCAATTAAACGCTTGTGCGTACGCATTTCAAATTGTTCCCGCGAATCTTTATTGACATGCGGCGAGCGCAGTATGGTAAAGATGTTCTTTTCCGTCGGCAGGGGAATAGGCCCCGATACCAAGGCGCCTGTCCGTTTTGCCGTTTCTACAATTTTCACAGCGCTCTGATCCAGAGCTTTATGATCATACGCTTTCAGGCGGATTCTGATTTTTTGTTGTCTTGCCACTATTATTTCCTCCTCGTCGTCCAGTTTCTAGGAACGGACTTGCTCCGCAGGAATTACCCTG
>CAZXCC010000311.1:0-3247 GCA_964638945.1 uncultured Veillonellaceae bacterium
GGTGAAAATGAATGGAGATAGCAAACCTCATACAGTCAATTTCCGCAGTGAAAACAGATAGTTCCACGGGGCGTACAAGCAAAGGACAGGCGGATTTTTCCGACAAACTTGCAGCGGCTCTGGATCATGTGATGCCGGCTGAAAAGACGGCGCTGAAAAGCACCGAAACAAAAAAAGAAGAACCTTCGAAGGATGGCAAGGCAACTGAGGGGGAAACTGCAAGCCGGGATGCAGCAGCTACAGAAATGAAAGCGGCAAAGTCAGACAAGGAAGCAGCATCATCGGACAAGGATGTTTCGACATCGGTCAAGGAGGATAAGGCCGAAACCAAAGATGTTGCAGAGAGCGTCAAGGATCTTGCGGCAGCTGCTGTAAACATGGGACTGGTGTGGCTGCAGGCCCCAATCGTTACTCCTGTTGCGGTGGCGGAAACCGCTGCGGCAGCGACGGCAGTCGTCAGTGCAGTGGGACAATTGGCTGCAAGCACCGGTTTGCTTGGAACAGCAGGGCAGGCGTTGTCCAAAGAAGGAAATGCTGCGCAAAGCCAAACAGGGAAGAATGGGATCATGGAAAATGGGTACCAGGCGGCAGTTACTGCAGTGGACACAAATCTTACTGATACGGTTGCAGCCAGTCAGGAAACCGCCAAAGCAACTCCTGTTCCGAACGGACAAAAACACGAATACGCAGCTACATCAATCTTGAATGGAGAAGCCGGCGATGCCGGGCAGGCGGCGGAAAACTTGGAAGCCGCCGAAACTGCCGTAAACAATGCTGCTGCAGCTTTGACATCCAAGACTGCAGAAACGGTGCAGGCAGAAAACCTGGCAACTTCAGGCAATAAGTCGGTTAATACGGAAATTCCTGCATCAGAGAACACGGCCGTAGTGCAAAATGCCCAGAAAACCGTTTCATCGCAAACTGACTTGATTGATCCGGCAATTCAAAAGGACGTTGTTGCAATCAATGTGTCCACAACACCGACAACACTCTCCAATACTGTGACTGCTGCAACGCAGGGCAAAGACGAAATCAAGACAAATAGTGAAACGCAGGAACCGTTGAGTGCAACCGGAGCAGTGACGGAAGTCCCAGTGAAGTCAAATGAGTCAAAAGAATCAAAACAGGATTTGCTGAATCAATTTGTCGGGAGCAATGAGAAAAAGCTTGTCGAGAAAACGGATGAGTCGGTTGCGGCCTCCGTTTCGTTTGAAAAAATGATGCCTGCAGTGGACAACAACACGCCGTTGCAGGGGAAAGCGCCGGAACAGCGCACAGATACGTATGAAGTGGCACGGCAGGTAATGGAAGGCATGAAGTCTTCCGCAGACCGGCTGCAAAGCTCGCAGGTAATTATCACGCTGAAACCGGAACATCTTGGCGAAGTAACAGTCAAAATAAATGTGGACGGGGATCGTGTGACAGCTGCCTTCCATGCGGCAAGCTCGGAAGTGCGGGCGATACTGGAAAGTTCCCTGCCGCAGCTGAAACAGGAAATGTCCCACCAAGGATGGAATTTCGATTCGGACGGAATATATGGCGGATTGCAGCAATTCATGGGAAATCAACAGCAAAAACCGCAGGAACAGCCGGTTGTCCAGATGCCGATACGCAGAACCAATGAAGTGTATGATGATGCCGTTGCGTTTACAGGCAGTGGCAATATACAGATCATGTCCGCTGCGGCAGTCGATTACCGTATTTAGCAAGGAGGTGAGAACATGAGCATTTCGGCAGTAACTTCAACCACAACGACAAAAGATACCACGGATACAAAAAAGACAAACAATGAACTGGGCAAGGACGATTTTCTCAAACTGCTTGTGACGCAGCTGCAGGAACAGGATCCCTTGAAGCCGATGGAAGATAAGGAATTCATCTCCCAGATGGCGCAGTTTACCAGTTTGGAACAGATGAAAAACATGAACACGTCGGTGCAGATCACACAGGCGACTTCGTATATCGGCAAGAAGGTCACCTGGGCGGATGATACTGGCGCGGAGCAGAGCGGAACCGTTGATTCCGTGAAAATCGTCAATGGAGAACCCAAAGTAGTCATTGGAGACAAGAGCATAGCGTTGTCCAAAATCCTTTCCATCACGGAAGCAGCCAAAACGACTACAGATACGTCAACGTCAACGGATACTTCGACATCAACGGATGCGTCCACAACCACCGACAAGTCGACATCAGGCACATCGACTGCGGCAGCATAGGGTGGTGCAAAATGACAGACAACAGAATTTATTACGCGAATCAGCCGATACAGCCGCTGCAGAAAACAACATCCCAACCATCAGTTGCAGCAGGCACGAGTAAAACTGGCGGTTTCCAACAGGTTCTCAACCAGACGCTGAGCGGCGTGAAATTTTCCCAACATGCTACGCAAAGACTGCAAAGCCGCAACATTAACCTCGATTCCAGCCAGTTGAACCAACTCCAGAATGCAGTAGACAAAGCGGCGCAAAAAGGCGCCCGGGAATCCTTGATTCTCATGAACATCGACCTGGCATTCGTTGTCAGCGTGACCAACAGGACGGTTATTACGGCCATGGATGGCTCCAGTATCAAGGACAATGTATTCACAAACATTGACAGCGCCGTGATTGTATAGGGCTGGACCTCTCGGGGAAGCTCCCGGCTGCCGAAGGATAGAGGCAGCTGCACGGCCGATGATTCAGGGCCATTTAAAATAGAGGGAGGTCAATCAACCATGATGCGTTCATTGTTCTCCGGCGTTGCCGGACTGAGAAACCATCAGTCCGCCATGGACGTTATCGGAGCCAATATTTCCAACGTGAACACTACCGGCTACAAAGCAGGCCGGTCCACCTTTTCGGATGTCATCAGCCAGACCATGCAGGGGGCATCGGGTGCTACCGATACACGGGGCGGCACCAACCCGATCCAGGTCGGTCTTGGCGTTGGCATGTCGGCGGTGGATACGATCATGACCAGTGGAAGTTATCAGCCGACAGGCAAGCAAACCGACCTGGCCATCCAGAATGCAGGATTCTTCATCGTCACAGACGGGTCCAGCAAATATTACACCAGGGCCGGAAACTTCGACTTCGACGCCCAGGGTAATTTCGTTTCGTCGTCCACCGGTCTGAAAGTCATGGGCTGGGTGGGCACCGACGGAGTGGTCGATACCAGCGGCGGGGTCACCGCCATTCAGATCCCTTCCGGCATCACTCTGCCGGCTGTGGCGACAACAAAGATGACTTACATCAACAATCTGTCCGCT
>CAZXCC010000312.1:0-3214 GCA_964638945.1 uncultured Veillonellaceae bacterium
CATTTGTACATTTTTTCGTCGGCATTTTTGTTCATTTTATCATCGGCATTGACAGATTGCAGTTGTACGAGAAATTGCTGGAATCCCCGAGCAGCTCCAGCAGCTTGAACCAAAACGCATAGCCGTCGTTGCCCCATCTCGCCTCGAGAATTGCGATCGTCTTTCCGGTGTGGGTCACATGGGGAAAATAGTCCACTTTGGTTTTGCTGGGTCTTGCCATGATGTGCCTCCTGTTTGCTGAATACCGATCCCCGTATCCCACGATTTCTATAGGATAGTATTCTCATGTGCGCTTCCGTCCTTTCGTCCGTATCCATTCGGGAAATCCCAACTTTAAGGCCCCTTGATCGTTCAACCATTCCTCCAATGCTTTGCGCGGAATCAGGATATTTCTGCCGTTCATGAATGCCGGAAATGCGGCATTAGCCCGGCACAATGCCCGAATATTGTCTTCCCCCAGATGAGTGAGAGCAGCAGCTTCTTCCGGCGTCAATGCGAGTTTCTCCGTGACGGGTATATCAATCATGTGAAACCTCCATACAAATTAATGAGTGACCAGTTGGCTTGATGACTCTTATAAAAGCTTTGCCGACGATTAATCATTTTTCATTTGTCCATTTTTCTTGGACCTCGCTGACATAAAAATATCGGGTAAAATCCCCAGTGCATTGGCTAACCGAACAGCAACATCCATATTCAAACGTATGTTTCCCCGTTCAAACTCACTAACCCACTGCTTGCTTTTTCCGATTCTTTTTCCCAGTTCCGTCTGCGTGACGCCATTCTTCAATCTGGCGTTCCGTAATATTTTTCCGTACACACTCCCACCTCTTGTCCAATATTCTTGGCCTAATTATAGTCCAAGAATATTTGTCCGTCAACGGTCCAAGATTTTTATTATTATTCTATTTACAGTACAAAATATTTGGACTAAAATGATGTTGAGCCATTATATTTCAACAAGGAGGGGTGGACACTTTGTTATCCGAGCAAATTAAACGGCTAAGAATGCAAAAAAAATTATCTCAGAAAGAACTTGGCCTCCATTTCAATGTGATAAAACAAACGGTGTCGAGCTGGGAAACAGGAAACAGCAAACCCTCCCACGATCTTCTTGAAAAGATGGCGGATTTTTTCGGTGTCACGGTCAGTGAAATGTACGGAAAGCCCGAAACAAAGTCATCTATCGACGACGATTGGCCGGAAGTGGTGCAAGTCCTCCGAGAATCTGGAAAACTCGCCACGCCGGAAGAAAGAAAACGAATCGCGGCGATTATTCGGGCATCGTTAGGGGGGTAGTAATATGGAAACACCGCCGACCCAGCCGCGGCTGGTACTGGCAGAGAAAGTAGCATTAGACCTTCTGCGACGTGAAGAGATATTGAAACCGCCGGTGCCAGTACACGATCTTCTGAAGCAATTCTCCGATGTCAGTGCGTATGCAAACTTGTCGGATCAGAGTTTTTGTTGTGAAGAACATTCTATATGGCATGTTTGCATCAACCGCTGGTTGATCCAGCGCAGTCTGAATTACACCGAAGCGCACAACCTGGGCCACCTGCTTCTCAATCACCTGCATTTTGACCTGAGCCGGCTTACGCCCTCTCAGATAGAGTTGCTTAATATCGAGGCAAATCATTTTGCCGACAATCTGCTCATGCCGGAAGCCTGGATTTGTTCTGCCTGCCAGAAAATGAAGCTCAATGAATTGACGGCTCACTCTCTGGCCAGCTTGTTCGCTGTGACAGACAAGACCATGGACTACCGCTTGCACAATCTCGGAATTTATTCACCGGAAGATTTTTATAATCGGTACCGCTGTTACAAAACGACCCGTTTGCACTTCGATGAAACCCCTTCATACCCTGCGGCGCAATTTTTTCAAGATAGAAATCAGAACTGCCACAAGCATTAAGTACCGGTAATTACTGGAGGTGACATTTCATGCCTCGTCTCAAAAAACGTGTCGATGGACGCTACCAAGCCAATGTATTGACCGGTTATGATTCTGAAGGCAAAGCAATAATCAAGCGCGTTTACGGTAATACAGAAGCTGAACTCGAAGCCGCCAAGGACAATGCGAAAAAATTGGCCGGACTGGGTAATTTCGCAAACGCTACTGTTGGAGAATGGCTGGATGAGTGGCTCAGAATCCGGCAGATGGATGTCGAGGAAGAAACCTTAAGTGAACGCACTTATGATACCTATGACGATGTAGTGCGACTGCACCTGAAGCCGAAGCTGGGACCCATCCGGATACAAAGCCTGCAGCCATCGAACATCCGAAGTATCATCAAAGCCAAACTGAAGGGCGGATTGTCCGGGCGACGTGTCCAATATATCTTTACTGTCCTCAACATGGCTATGACGCAAGCGGAAAACGACAGAGCGATCCTGTGGAATCCCTGCAAGGCGGTAAAAAAACCGACTGCAGAAAAAAGGCAGTATGTCGTTATCACAAAAGAACAATACGATACCATCATCAAGGCCGTGGCGAATTCACCCCTGCAACCGTTGACAACCCTAGCTTGGGATACCGGCATGCGCCTGGGTGAGCTCATGGGGCTCACCTGGTCGGCGATAGACTACAAGAAATCCACCGTTACCGTTCAGCAAACAGTTCGCCGCACCAAAACAAAAGGCGTGCATTTGTCCAATACGCTGAAAAGTGATAACGCCAACCGTATATTGCCACTGACAATCACGGCTGCCACCGCGCTAAAAGCGCATAAAAAAAGGCAGGCCGAACATCGCCTGTCGTTTGGGTTAAAATATCACAGTGAATTTGATCTGGTCTTTCCGCAACTGGATGGATCGCCGCAAGATCCGGCCAATGCTTCACGAGACTGGGGAAATATAAAACGCGACCTCGGCCTCCCTGCCAAACTTCATTTTCACGA
This sequence comes from uncultured Veillonellaceae bacterium, assembly GCA_964638945.1. Lineage (GTDB taxonomy): Bacteria > Bacillota > Negativicutes > UBA1444 > UBA1444 > CAZXCC01. Next base: position 2,901 of record CAZXCC010000312.1, read on the forward strand.
TCTTCGGCACACTTATGCCAGCACTTTGGAAGAGATGGACGTGTCCGTCAAGAAGATTCAGCTTCTCATGGGACACGCTTCCGCCACCTTTACGATGGATACCTACATCCATAAAACAGAAACGATGATGGACGGAATCAAAGAAAAACTGGAAAATCGATAGAAGCAGGAAAATTCAGGAAGTGTTCAAAAAATGTTCAATTGACGGCAGACTTATAAAGTAAAAGGCTTCGGGAAATCTCCCGAAGCCTTGATTTATGCTGGTGCCGAAGGCCGGACTCGAACCGGCACGCCATCGCTGACGGCAGATTTTG
>CAZXCC010000313.1:0-3209 GCA_964638945.1 uncultured Veillonellaceae bacterium
CCTCCAATTTTTTCACCGACCGAGTCCTCTTCCACCTGCAACCCGGCCAAAGCCAGTTTTTGTTTCAGCACATCGGCAATTGCCCGTTCCCCTCTACTTGATGAGGTGATGGAAACAAGGTCCATAAACTCCTGCAAAACTCTTTCGCGGTGAATCATGATTCAGAATCATTCCTTTCTTTTCTTAGGGTGAGTCGTCCATGCACCAGTGCGTTGGCGCCAAATTTCAGCCTCATCCGGTCCATGGCGCCGGATATCTTCCGTTCTTTTTCTTCTGGACACCCGAACAAGGAGAGTGCCACAGGACGAACCGGTTCAAGCTGTGATACGGTGATCCCCAGCAAGCGGACCCCTGTGTTGATGTCTTGCAGCCGGGAAATCAACTCCACTGCAGATCGATAAATTACCGTGTCCGTTTGCGTTGGCTCTGTCAATCCATGTTGTCTCGTGACGGTTCTGAAAGAACCATAGCGCAGCTTTACCGTGACAGTTCTACCGGCAATATGGTGCAGCCGCAGCCGGTATCCCACTCTTTCCGCAAGCAGCATAAGCGCGGTACAAATCTCATCCATCTCTTTGAGATCCTGTTCGAAGGTTTCTTCTGCCCCGATGGATTTCGCATCGCGCTCCGGTACTACAGGCCTGTCATCTTTCCCCAGAGACAGTTCGTGAATCGTTTGCGCACTGCGGCCAAAAAATGTGGATAAGCATTCATTGGGCAATTGCGACAACTGCCCAATGGTCAGAACACCTCTTTCTTTCAGAGCCTTAGCGGTTGTTTCGCCAACACCCCATAGTTTTCCCACCGGCAGATCATGTAAAAATTCAGCTTCCCTACCGTATTCGACTACTACCAAACCGTCCGGTTTATGCAAATCGGAAGCCATTTTAGCCAGAAATTTATTAGGTGCCACTCCTGCCGAAGCCGACAAATTTAGTTCTTCTCGGATTTTTTGTTTAATCATTCCTGCAATTTCCACAGGTCCGGAAAAAAGCAAGTCCATCCCAGATACATCAAGAAACGCTTCGTCCAGTGACAAGGGTTCCACCAACGGAGAAAAATTTGACAGAATCTCCATGATCTGTTCTGAAACGCCGGCATACTTTTCATGGTCAGGCGTCAAAAAAACACCCTGTGGGCACAAACGTCGAGCCGTCACCATAGGCATCGCCGAGTGCACGCCAAACTTTCTCGCCTCATAGGACGCAGTAGATACAACACCCCGATTGCCCAACCCGCCGACAATAACTGGCTTTCCTTGATACTCCGTCTTGTCGCGTTGTTCCACCGAAGCATAAAATGCATCCATATCGACATGAATGATCCATCGTTGCATGCTCAAATAGTCCTTTGTCACAAAACTGGTATTCAATCCTACGCACAGCCTGTAAACGCCATCTGAATTAAGTCTCCATTTATTTTATCACTTTTCCTGCACACTTTATCATCTGCGCATTTTTTTGCGCAGATGTCCTCATTCAGGTTCGAACACTTTGCACAGTTCTTCCCTTTCTTTCTCTGTCAAACAAACCCTTCCATTACAAAAATCCTATCGGAAAGTAAGTATGCAAGCCGTTTTAGTAAAATAATCCGTTCATGGCACGAAAAATGCAATACTATTCGTCATATATAGCGATGTCTGGCGCCCATATACGTCAAAATCAGCTTTTCGGCATCGCTCCGGCATCATTTTCCGCCATTTTTTATTTTGAAAGGAGTGTCGACATCCCATGGAACAACCCAACAAAAAGACCCAATCTGTCGCTGAAGAGCAAGGTGCGCTCGCCAAAATGGGGGCTGGCCTTGCGGACTGGTGTGAGCGTTGGTTTCCTGACGCTTATGTTTTCGCCCTCCTCGCCGTTCTCATTGTTGGCGTGGGCTCATTGGCCATGGGCCGCAGCCCCATGAAAATCGCCACCGACTTCGGCAATGGATTCTGGACCCTGATTCCCTTCACCATGCAGATGGCCTTCGTCGTTGTCGGCGGCTACATCGTCGCAGTCGCCAAGCCAGTGCAAAAGCTTATCATCGCTCTGGCCGAAGTTCCGAAAACACCGAAATTCGCCGTCGCCTACGTTGCCTTTATGGCAATGCTGGCTTCCCTGCTCAGCTGGGGCTTCAGCCTGATTTTCGGCGGATTCTTGATGCGTGAAGTGGCACGCCGTGTTCCCAATGTCGATTTTCGCGCCATCAGTGCAGCCGGTTATCTGGGTCTTGGCAGCGTCTGGGCTTTAGGCCTGTCGTCTTCCGCCGCCCTGCTCATGGTCACCAAAGCTTCCATTCCGCCTGCCATGTACAAAATCACCGGCACGATCGGCTTGGACCAAACCCTGTTCACCTGGCAAAACCTGGCCATGATCACCGTGCTTGTCGTCATGTCCTGCTGGATTTGCTATGCTTCCCATCCCAGCCCTGAACACACCAAAACTTTTGAAATGGCGGGCATCAGCCTGCAAGATCCTCCGGCCGAAGAAAACGAAAAACCCAAAACCCCGGGCGAATGGCTCGAATTCAGTCCGATTCTCACAATCATGATGGTTCTTCTCGGTATCGGCTATCTGGTTTTCATTTTTTCGACCAAAGGGTTCCTTGCCGCACTTGACCTCAACGTCTACAACTTCATGTTCCTGATCGCAGGCATGCTGCTTCACTGGACCCCGAGAGCCTTTCTCAAAGCAGCAGCCAAATCTATCCCGGCCACAGGCGGCGTCCTGATTCAATTCCCTCTTTATGCCGGCATTTTCGGCATGATGATGGGGTCCGGCCTGAATGACATCCTGGCTCATTTCTTCGTATCCGTCTCCACAAAAGACACCCTGGCTCCAATCGTCGGCGCCTACTCCGCAGTCCTTGGTTTGTTCCTGCCTTCCGGCGGTGGCAAATGGATTGTTGAAGCCCCCTACATCATGCAGGCTGCCAATGAACTCAAAGTCAATCTTGCCTGGATGGTTCAGGTTTACAACGCAGCCGAAGCGCTTCCCAACTTTGTCAATCCTTTCTGGATGCTGCCCCTCATGGGTCTTACCGGCGTAAAAGCCCGCGACCTGGCCGGGTATTCCACCCTGCAGCTCATCTTCCACACACCTGTCGTTCTGTTTATGCTGTGGCTGATGGCAGAAACCCTTCCTTATATTCCACCTATGCTGAAATAAGGGTTTCTGGTCGTGAAAAGAGCGCTCCGGTGATACACTGGAGCGCTCTTCTTAGTC
>CAZXCC010000314.1:0-3207 GCA_964638945.1 uncultured Veillonellaceae bacterium
TTGCGGTGCGGCAGCAATGATTGCCCAACCGGTTTTTCCGACAGGTGATGAGGCATAGATCTTTTTCACTCCACCGAAAGTAAATTCCTGAAAAACAGGTTTACCTGACAAGAATTCCTTTCCAGGCGCTGCAAAAGCACCGTTCTGAAGCTTGAAGATATTGTCTTCCAGTTTCAATGTTTCGTGATACACATATCCTCCGTCACGCGTCAAGATAAATGCGCCGCCAGTTTTGCCCACCTTGATCGATTTCGCGACATCTTGTACTTCCTGCAGCACAAGGTCTACACCCACGACACCCAAAACCTGATTGCCGGAACGTATGGCCTGCGCAATGCTGATTACCGGCTTTTTGGTTATACTGTCGATATAAACATCCGTATAATAGGCACCTTTGGTTTCCAGCGCCTGTTTATACCAGGTTCTTGTCCGCGGATCGTAATCAACAGGAGGAACCCAGCCGGTGGCATCCAAAAATCTTTTATCCGCAAATCCAATAAATACCGTCTGAATGCCGGGTGTTTCTCTCATAATTGCTGTCAGCGATTTTCTCAGGTCGGCTTCCGCGGGAATATGTACACCGTATTCTTTGGCAAGTACACTGACGATTGCCTCTTTCTCAGCCAATCTCTTTTGGATTTCATTGCTGTAATTTTCCACAACAAAAGATGCAGAACGGCGGATTTGTTGGTCGAGAGCAACCGACGACTGATAATAGGTAAATACTGTCAAGACCAGCAATACGAATATCACGGGGATTGAGATGTACAGAATCATACGATTGCGAAGACTAAGAGACATTATGTTCCCTCCAGTTCCTAATGATTTTGTTGATGAATGAAGTTCCTCGTGCGGTTATTCTCCATATTTATCCGAATATAACAAAAGCATTACGGAAACAACCCTCCAATGATTTGCATTGCAGGGTTGTTTCCATTTTTCACAATTCACGCGGATGAGGAGGTAATTTAGAACCTTTCAATAATTGTCGCCACTCCTTGGCCGCCCCCGATGCATAGTGTTGCAAGTCCGACTTTCGCCTGTCTATGTTCCAATGCATGAACAAGTGTGACCAAAATACGAGCGCCGCTTGCACCAATCGGATGACCGAGAGCGATAGCTCCACCGTTAACGTTCACACGATCACTGACAAAACCGAGTTCTCTTCCGACTGCGATAAATTGGGCTGCAAAAGCTTCGTTTGCTTCAATCAGATCCATATCGGCGATGGTTAGCCCCGCTTTAGTCAAAGCTCTTCGTGTTGCCGGAACAGGCCCCATACCCATGATGGAAGGGTCAACACCGCCAGATCCGTAACCGCGAATTTTAGCAAGGGGCCGAATACCCAACTGTTTTGCTTTTTCGGCGTTCATCACCACTAAGGCTGCTGCGCCGTCATTGATACCTGATGCATTGCCTGCTGTAACCGTTCCGTCTTTTTTGAAAGCAGGCTTTAATCCGGCCAATTTGTCAACTGTCGTATCTTTTTTGGGATACTCGTCTGTATCAATGATGATGTCGCCTTTTTTCCCCTTAATGCAAACAGGAACGATTTCTTTCTTGAAAGCACCCGATTCAATGGCTTTGATTGCTTTCATTTGCGATTCATAGGCAACTCGATCCTGTTCTTCGCGCGTAACATTATACTTTGCCGCGACATTTTCTGCAGTTACTCCCATATGGTAATCATTGAATGCGCACCAAAGACCATCCTTAATCATCACGTCGATCAGTTTGCCGTCACCCATCCGCATCCCCCATCGCACTTTCTGATCCAGAACATAGGGGGCATTGGACATGCTTTCCGCACCGCCGGCAACAATAATCTCCGCATCACCGCACATAATTGCCTGAGCCGCCATGTTTACCGATTTCAGTCCTGATCCGCAGACCTTATTAATGGTAAGGGAAGGAGTTTCCGCAGGCAAGCCGCCTTGCATCGCTGCTTGACGTGCAAGGTTCTGACCAAGCCCCGCCTGAAGAACATTGCCAAAAATCACTTCATCTACAGCTGTCGGCGCAATCCCTGCACGTTCTACGGCTGTGCGAATTGCATTCCCGCCTATTTCCGCTGCAGACAATGATGACAGTGCTCCGTTAAAACTTCCTATGGCGGTTCTGACAGCGCTGACAATTACTACTTCTTTCATCTTTCATTTCTCCTATCTATATTTTATCGACAAGGTCATTTTACCCTTCGGCTGCTATTCTTTCCTCTGATAAGATTTCGCGAAACGCAATCTTGGCAAAACAACCATTTTGCGAGTTGAACATTGGGGCTGAGATACTGGAAAAATACAATTCAACTCGCAACACACCGTTTTTCATGGATACGTTACGAATCAATCTGGCTCGCATGCCTTTGGCGTTCCGGAGATTATCAGCCGTAATATCAACGCTGTAAAACCCATCACAGGGAACTGCCATGCAATCCTCTACTTCAACAATCATCCTGTATTCGCTGGAGAAGCATCTCTTCTTTACGAAAGGCTGTATGTAGGCGGTAAGCTGAACTGGACGTTTTAACATTTGTTCGGCGTCGGAAAGTAAACCGCTGGAAATCAGCCGACGAACCTCCGTACTGCTTACCATTACTCCGTTCCTGGTAACCGAAGGAGGAATTTCGAGACAGAAACCATAATCACGTGAAAGAGTACGCAGAGTCTCTATCGTTCCTGCTCCTTTATGTCCAAATGTATAGTTAGAACCAACGACTATGCACTTTGGTTCAAAATTTCTAAATAATAAATCAACAAATTTTTCGGGACTGATTGCCAAAAATTCTGGTGTAAATACAATCTGTGTCAGATAATCCACATCAAGATTTCTAATTAACCCGGCTTTTTCCTGACTCTTTGTTATTATTTTGGGACATCTGGCAGGAAATATACAAGATAATGGATGATTGGCGGATGTAAAAACCATGCTTTTCCCTGACATTTGTCCAGAAATTTCAACTGCTCGTTGTATAATCTTCTGATGGCCGGCATGGACACCGTCGAAAGTGCCCAGAGCCACTGCTGCAACTGGTTTAACAGGTTGTCCGACTGCAAGTTCGGTTATTATCTCCACAATGGCTGCACCTTCATTCTATGGATCGGGAGGAGAGAAAATTTCTCTCCTCCCAACTTGTTACTTCCTATTTGCAGACCGAACCGGCAATAACCATGCACTGGGCCTGGTTGGTGCCTTCGTAGATCTGGGTGA
>CAZXCC010000315.1:0-3189 GCA_964638945.1 uncultured Veillonellaceae bacterium
AAATACTTCTTTGGAGTTTTTCAGCGTGCTGAACTTCGTTCTCGAATTCTGCCCCACCCATCCTTCGGAGCGGGAACTGATGGAACGCTTCGCCAGGATCGGCATCGGACCGGGACTTGCATTTAATCCTGCAGCGCTTTCTCCTGAGATAAAGAAAGCCATGCAAAATGGCATGGCTGATGCGTGGTCGGAGTTTGAAAATTTCGAAAAAACCCGATTGTCGACAGGCAAGGTGACCAGCGGCGATATCTTTGGTTCCAGGGAATATCTCAAGAATAACTATCTTTACCGTTTTGCGGCAGCCAAACTGGGCATCTACGGCAATTCAAAACAAGAAGCGATGTACCCTTTCTATCGCACCGACTCCAGGGAAAACTTGCTTGACGCTGCAAAGAACAAATACAGCCTGAGGTTTGCTCCCGGTCAGCTGCCGCCGGTCCATGCATTCTGGTCGCTGACAATGTATGAGTTGCCCTCCAGTCTGCTGTCCGCAAATCCTCTGAATCGGTACCTGATCAACTCGCCGATGTTGCCATCTCTCAAAAAAGATGCCGACGGAGGAATCACCCTCTACATCCAGCACGAGTCTCCCGGTACAGAGAAAGAGTCAAACTGGCTGCCGGCTCCGGATGGGCCGTTCTGGTGTTCAATGCGTCTCTATTGGCCCAAAGAGGAAGCTCTTGGCGGAAAATGGAAGGCACCGTCAATTATTCAAGTGGAATAGAGACTTTTTTGGAGAAAGCATCCATGACCTAATTTTGGCAGGTTGTGGATGCTTTACTTAAGTCAAATATTATACCAATATCATAAAATGCTATTTATGGAAGATGTTTTGCTTGACTGGAAAGAATGAAGGGTATACCCGATACGGAGAGAGGTATCACTGGGAGAAAGAATTTGACCTGGGAAATCACTGAATAATTTCGGTTGCTGTGAAGGGCCACTATGATTCGTATGCCTTCAATACTTGTCTAAGGCGGAACCATGTGAGGGAAACCTGCCGACAAAAGAACTGCCGGCAAAGCATTGCCGACAGCCCGGAAAAGACAAGATGCCAATCACCTAAAAACCAAAGGGGTTAATCTTCATTCGTGGTTTATTGCCGGCGGACTTGTCCGGTTCACTGGAATCGCGAGAACTGCCGGGGCCACCTTCCTTAAAGTTTACGTCAGAAGGCGGAGTGAACAAACTGGCGTCCAGATCGCTGCTGATCCGTTCAAAGAGAATCATTGTTTTTTGTTTCACTTTGCCGCTTTCCCGTGGGTAGGAGGCGTTGATCATATCAAAGCCCTTATCGGTGGAAAACCAGTGATAACTTGATTGCGGCTCGCCCAATTTGGGATTGGCGCCGGTACGGCTATACACCTTGCAAAGTTGGTCATTAACTGTCTGGTCGTCGAAAAGAATTGCTTTTCCTTCCGGAGTTTTGTCCTCGGGCATTTTTTGCTGCGTCGGATCAGGAAGACCCTTGAAGAACTGCTTGGGAATCTTTATCAACGTACCTTCTTTTTCCCATTTTACCCATGTGTACATATAGGTGAAATTCTCATCGAATTTGATCAGGGTCACGTCAATATTTCCCACAGGCTTGTTTCCGCCCGCCAAAGTTAAAACTTCCATTCGCATGGAGGTATAGGCGCTTCCGGTCATTTGCACCCAGTTTTCCATGCGGGTCACTTCTTTTCCCAGTTCCCATTTGTTGTTTCTTTTTTCAAAATCCCCGTTGGCCATCTTGGTGTACATCATGCCGCCGCCGGAAATACCGCGGGCATATTTGGCCAGCATCGCGTCAAGTTCGCTTCTGCTAATTATTTGGCCGCCGGTCGGCTCATCGCGCAGCGTATTGAGGATTTCCACCGTAATCTGGTTCAGTTGTTCGCCCGATAATTTTTGCCCTTCCGCTGATGCGGCCGACGCGAACGGTACTGCGCTTACCAGGAATGCTAAAACAAGAGCAACCACCAGAATTCTTTTCATTCCGTCCACTCCTTCAAAAATAAATCCCTGCACTATGAAAATGGAAGTATCACGAAATTATATTCTGTAGATTCCCCTTCGTTTCCTTCTGCGAAAAGAATCGGCTGGAGAATACCAGGGCACATCCGACTGTGTGAATATATCCCCGAAAAATTATCAAGACAATGACAGAAAGGGGGAGACTCGGATATACTTCCCAAAAAGAATTTTGCTGGTTCTTGCGATAGCGTTGGCAGGCATGATTCCCATTCTAGTTTATGCCCATGATTTTTATGGCGAAAGAGTGAAAGGCATTGAAGATCATGAGAATTTTCCTGTCAAAGGCGAGCTGGAAGCACTGTTGCGTAGATATCGGGATGCAATCCGCGCTGTCGAAGCCCTCGATATCATTGATTTGGCGGCCGAACGCAACATAGGGCCGGAGACGCAGGCGTCGATGGATACGCTTCGAAATTTTCTGGAAGCAGACTCTCTGTTCGTCATGGACGTGCACGGGACACAACTGGCAGGCAGCGGCGCAGTCTCGGTGGGGCGAAATTACCGATACCGGCCGTATTTTCAAAAAGCTATCGCCGGCAACACCTATGTATATCCTGGAATCGGGAGAAATTTACAAACGCTCCGGATGTTTTTCAGCGCCCCGCACCTGTCCCATCAGAACAATAATCCAATCGGCATAGTAGGTCTAAGTGTAAGTGTAAACAAGATGGCAGATGCGCTGAAAACGGCAAATTCAAACAGCATACTGGGCCTGATCACAGAAGACGGTATAGTATTTGCCTCGTCGGCCCCTGCACTTCTGTACAAGATGGTGTTGCCGATCGAACAGAACAGAGTGAAGGAAATTCAGGATTCGCAACAGTTTGGGAATGTAGTCATCGAACCGGCAGGGTTTTCCCTGGATAAAAACAGGGTGCTTGTAGGGCAAACGAACTATTCCGTACAAAGAGCAAAATTGCAAAACACCAATATCGAATTTTTCAGCCTGCATCCGGTGGATGAAAAGGAATATCTTGTTTTCCTGTGCGGCGTGGGTTTTGTATATCTGCTGATCGTTTATCTTGGTTTCCGTCTTTCCATGAGTCTGAGCCAGATAAAATCTCAACAAGAAACTCTGCGAACCGCCAATGCGTTACTGCTGGAAAGTCAACATGCATTAATCCACCAGGCCACTCACGATCCGTTGACCGACCTGCTGAATCGTCGTGCCGG
>CAZXCC010000316.1:0-3181 GCA_964638945.1 uncultured Veillonellaceae bacterium
CCGCGCGGGTCGCGTTCAGGGCATCTTCGATGCGGGCTTTCTTTTCTTTCATTTCAACTTCGGTTGCAGCGCCAACATTGATGACAGCTACGCCGCCAGCCAGTTTTGCCAGGCGCTCCTGCAGTTTTTCCTTGTCGAAATCAGAAGTGGTTTCTTCCACCTGGGCGCGGATTTCTTTAATCCGGGCTTTGATGTCGTCGGCATTGCCTTCGCCATGGACGATGGTGGTTTCTTCTTTGGAAACGCGGACTTTTTCAGCCCGGCCGAGATCTGTCAGGGTCACGCCGTCGAGTTTGCGTCCGACTTCTTCAGAGATCACGGTGCCGCCGGTCAGTACGGCAATATCCTGCAGCATGGCCTTGCGGCGGTCGCCAAAGCCGGGAGCCTTGACTGCAACAGCCTTGAATGTGCCGCGCAGCTTATTGACAACGAGAGTTGCCAGGGCTTCGCCTTCCACGTCTTCAGCAATAATCAGGAGCTCTTTGCCCTGCTGGACAACTTTTTCCAGTACGGGGAGAAGGTCGGCAATGGCGCCAATCTTACGGTCTGTGATCAGGATGTAAGGATTGGTCAGAACTGCTTCCATCTTGTCCGCATCGGTGATCATGTACGGAGAAATGTAGCCGCGGTCGAATTGCATTCCTTCGGTGAATTCCAGTTCGGTGAGCATTGTTTTGGATTCTTCAACAGTCACCACACCGTCTTTGCCAACTTTGTCAATTGCTTCGGCAATCAGCTTGCCAATCACTTCGTCGCCAGCGGAAATCGTCGCAACTTGTGCAATGGAAGACTTGTTGCTGACTTTTTTCGCATCTTTTTTGATCTGGTCGACAAGAGCTGAAACGGCTTTATCAATACCGCGTTTCAGAACCATCGGATTGGCTCCGGCCGCAACATTGCGAAGGCCTTCCCGTACGAGAGCCTGCGCGAGAACTGTAGCGGTTGTGGTGCCGTCGCCGGCCACATCATTGGTTTTTGTGGCAACTTCCTTTACCAGCTGGGCGCCCATGTTTTCAAAGGCGTCTTCCAGTTCGATATCGCGGGCGACAGTCACGCCGTCATGAGTGATGAGAGGTGCGCCAAATTTCTTGTCAAGCACTACATTGCGGCCCTTGGGTCCCAAAGTTACCTTTACGGCGTTTGCCAACGCATTTACGCCTCTCTCAAGAGCGCGGCGGGCTTCTTCATCAAATAAAATCTGTTTAGCCATGTTTGTTTGCCTCCTCTAATGAATCTGCTTAGTTTAATTATTCAACGATTGCGAGAATGTCGCGCTCGTTGAGGATCATCATTTCTTCGCCGTCCACTTTGACTTCGGTCCCGGCATATTTCGAGAAGATGACTTTCTGGCCCACTTTGACTTCCAATGCAACTTTTGTTCCATTTTCCAGCAGTTTTCCTGAACCTACGGCCAGAACTTTCCCTTCTTGCGGTTTTTCCTTGGCAGTATCCGGCAGAACGATGCCGCTCTTTGTTTTTTCTTCCCGCTCAAGTGCTTTGATCAGGACGCGGTCTCCCAACGGTTTGATTTTGTCAGACATCACGTTTTCCTCCCTTATGTGCGGATATATTTTTTGTTTTGTTAGCACTCATGTCGTTCGAGTGCTAATCACGTTATTATATTACCCAATCTGTAACAAAAAAGCAAGAGTCCCTGCATAAACTTTTTTTTGCAAGACCCTTGCAGATTGCAATTCAAATTCACCTGACACGGAACAGTCTCAGCGTTTCCAGTCTGCATTGCTAGTGCAACAAAGGACCTGGTTGATGACAATGTCGCCTGATGCATCTCCAGACATTAGTCATAACCAGGTCCAAAACTCATAACTTCCCTTTGCGTCCGCATTCCGTCAAGATATGCTTGCCCCAGAAATACACCGCCACAGTCAGACCGATACTGAGCCACATCGCAAAAGAAAATTCCCCCGGCAGTGGCAGGCGCGGGTGGATCAACAAAAACCAGTCGGCGTAATCGTTGAGAACAAACCATATCATAGCCACGCCGTACATGGCAGGCATCGCCGGCAGCTGCCGCCGGAACAGCACCCCCTCAGCCAGCAACCCCAAATGGCTCGCCACCAGCATCCAATCCTGCCCGTCCGGTTGACTTCCGGGGGACAGAATGTACTGCCCCAAAACCAGCACAGTCCAAATCCCATACTTTGCCGCACCCAACACAGCAATCCAGGAAATGACCGCCTTCCATCCGTTTCGCCATGGTTTTCCTTCGCGGATAAACCACAAAAACAGCATAAAACATAATGAGGTCAGCGGACAGTCCGGTGTCAAAGGCCAAAAATACCACGGCGTCTCGCTCAGCTGCACCCGATACCAGAGGAATCCCCATATCGTGCCAACGGCATTGACACCAACAAGCAGAGCCAATACATTTCTTTGCAGCAAAAATCGCATCATGCTTCTGCCGGAGCCGGGCGGATTTCACGCACAGGCACCCCGCCCCAGAACGAATGGGGAGGAATGTCCCGATTGACCAGACTCATTGCCGATACTGTAGAACCTTCGCCGATAGTCACTCCGGGAAGGATCGTGCAGTTTGCTCCGATAGTTACGTTCTTTTCAATGACAACCCTGCCGATGCGCCACTCCCGGACTAAAAATTCATGACCGAGTATCGTCGTGTTGTAGCCGATAACGACATTATCACCAATTTCAATCTGTTCAGGAAAAAACACATCCAGTACAACCATCAAACCGACGGAAGCATCCCGTCCCACCTTGACGCCGATGAGCCGATACAAAAAATTTTTGAACTGAAAGGAGGGAGAAAATCTTGCCAGATAAATGATAAAGAAATAAAAGATCACCTTGAGCGGATGAACGATTTTTGGCCAATACCGCAGCGAATTCCGGCCTTCAACAAAGTGTCTCTCTGTACGACGAACCGCCATGACTAAACTCCTTGCCCACTACCGTGTTTTCTTTTTGGATGCATCGATGATGGATTCCGCAACCTCACGGATCGACTTGCGTTTCGACATGCTATACTGCTGAATGCGCCGGAATGCTTCCTGCTCACTCAGATTGTATGCATCCATCAAAATGCCTTTGGCCCTGTCCAGTATCTTGCGGGTTTCCAACGAGTTGCGCAGATCATTCAATTCCTGCTCGATCTCAACATATTCCTTGAAGCGGGAAAGAGCGATTTCCATTGCAGGAAACA
>CAZXCC010000317.1:0-3137 GCA_964638945.1 uncultured Veillonellaceae bacterium
CCATCTTTGACCTTCGAGCCAATAAGAATCGGCATCCCATCTCGTTTCGGCAAACCAAAAATGTTCGTCCCGTTTCCTGCCGGGCCATTTGTCCAGCAGACGCTGCCGCCCGAGCCGTAGGGCTTCCTGTTGTTCTTCCGTCAGTTTCGCCACCACGGGCGAACACCCGAACCAGGCTCCCGGATGAATCAAGGTTGCGATACCGGCAGAGCGCGCCCGCCAGGAATAATCCACGTCGTCAAACAACCCTTCCAGTCCGGGGTCAAAGGGACCCAGTTCCTCATACACGGCTTGCGGGACAAAAAGGCGGTCCTTGCTGCACCATTCCGTCTGCAGGGTCTGCGGATCGTAGCGACGCGGGGATTCCACCGGGACGGCTTTCGCTTCGATCAAGACCCTTTCCCCCCTGTCCAGATACAACGCCAAGATTTCCCGGATGCAGCGAAAATGCAGCCATCCGGTATCGGCAATCAAAAAAGCGGCCTGCCGCGAACCATCGAACAACGCCGCCTGCAACGCGACAAAGTCCGGTGCATCGGCGACCATGTCGAATTCCAGCTGCGGAAACGCCAGACAGGCTGCGTCCATCGCCTTTTGCAAAGACAAAAGGAAATCCGGCGACTGTTTGCCCTGACGGTGGTGGATTCCAATCCCGACTCGCATCATGACAACCCGCTCACATTTCCAGGCTGGATTTATTCTGTTTCACGGCGGCATCGCCGCGATACACGCTCCACGGCTCCGTATCCGAATAAATCGCTGAATTCATCGCGACATACGTCCCTTCGGCCAGAGTCACACATTCCCGCACAGAGGAATTCACACCCAGAAAACAATAGGAGTTCACTTTCACATGCCCGGTCACCACCGCGTACGTGAAAAAAACATGATCGCTGATTTGCGCATGATGCCCGATGATGTTCCCGCACCACAAGGTGACATTGTTGCCGATGGACGCATACGGCTGCACCACATTGTTTTCCAGGATGAAACAGTTCTCGCCGATGGGCGTGTTCTCGTACACGATGGAGCGCGAATGCACATAGCTGATGAATTCATAGCCTTTTGCCTTGGCGGTCCGATAAATCTTCTCCCGGTTCTGATTCATCCTTGTCGGCGCCATCGGAACAAAAAAAGCATATTCATCCGGTGAATACAGCGTTTCCACCTCTTCGAAAGGCACGAGCGGCAGCCCTTCAAAGCTGGTTTTCCCGCCCAGGAACGCCCTGTCCACCGAAAATGCGGCCACTTCGTAAGGCGAATCATTTTTTAGATAATACAATGCCAGCTGGGCAAAATCACGGGTCCCGAAGACAACCACTTTTTTCATTTTCCACCCCATACGGAAGGCTGCCTGTAGACATACGTCGTGTACTCATACAGGCCATAATCATTGCGGATCACAAAATGACGGCTGAGGTTTTTCACCAAAAACGCAATCAGGCGGTCTGCGGAAAGATGGAACAGGTCCTCGCGTTCCCAGTCCACCGCCTTGGACATCACGTTGAAAGCGATCCCCTTGCGCGCCTTGGCATACACTTTGCAGAGCATGTCCTGAAAGTAGGACTCCATCTCCGCAAAATCCAGGCCCACTTTTTCCGTAAACACTCCGTTCAGCACCAGGTAATCGAAATCAGGCAGGGCATCCGGGTCCTTGAGGATGTCCACCTGCCAGAAATTCACGTCCGGATACTTCCTGCGGGATACTTCGATGAACTTTTCCGATATATCCAGCCCGGAATATGCGATATGCCCATATTTTTTCGGATTTGCCAGCAAAAAGTCGTGCATCAGGGCGGTCCCGCAGCCAAAATCCAGCAAAGACGCGCTTTCGCCTTCCGGAATCAGAGCAAGCATCACCCTGTAGCGAGTTTCCGCATCTGCCGCGTTGGGCCAGTCCACTCCTTTATGACAGTCGCCGTGCTGTGCAAGGCACTTTTCGTAATGGGCCACAATATCCCGGTATGTGTTTTGACTCATAGCAATTCATACCTGCCGAGCATTTCTTTGATTTCGTCACGGGAGTTGAACATCAGGACATCGATGATGGAAAGGTTGGGGATGAATGCGGCGGTTCCCTGTTTGTAGGAGATCGGACCGCATTGCAAAAAATGAAGCCGAATCTCGTTTTGGCGGAACACTTCCCTGTCATACAGTTCCATGCCGCCGATCGGGTTGATGTAGATATCGCCCTCCCGCTTCCGCGTCAGCTCCACGATATAGTCCTGCGCCTTGAGTTCCTTGTTGCAAGCGATGTCCGATGCAAAACAGACCTTCGTGTCGATGCCCAGATACTCCGCGATCACGGCCAGGTTTTTCCCGAGGTTCACCGCGATGTTCCCGCCGGAAAAATCCAGGCTCCGGCCGATAAGTTCCAGTACATCGGCAAAAAAAGGAGCCTTCGCATAGGCGAATTGCAGTTTCTTCAAAAACTTCGCTTTCTCCAGCGGAAAGTCCGCGGAAAAAAAGCGTTCGTTGATCTTTTTCGTCTGCGCCGCTTTTTCCACGCTGAAGGTAAACAAATGGTCCCTGCCGTCGACCAGGATGCGGTTGCGATTGATCCAGCCGCGGTTGATATATTGGACATCGTCCAATATGACGAACTCATCCGCCGCGTTCAGCAACTGCCAGTACCCAATGTACGGAAACAGATACGGCTGCATGATTGCGACTTTTTTCACCGTTTTTGTATGTGCCTCACGATCTCGGAGATCTTTTCGGCGGCAGCATTCCCCAGTTCCCCGTACAGCGGCAGAGACATGACCTCCTGCACGACCTGGCGGGCCACAGGCAGGTTCGCATCGGTCGCCGACGGCAAATGCTTGTAGCAGGTATAGTCGCTGCACAGGGGATAGAAATATTTGCGCGTGAACACGTTGTATTCGCGCAGCTCATTGTAGACTTCGTCGCGGGACCGCCCGAACTCGGCCTCGTTGATGCGGATCACCATGTACTGGTGATTGCTCTTTACATTGGGCGGCTGCGGCAAGAAGGTGATGCCCGGAACTCCGGCCAGACATTCCTTGTACGTCGCGATCAGGCTTTCCCGTTTGTTCCGCTCCTCTTCGACAAACTTTAGCAGCACGAGGCCGACGGCAGCCTGCACCTCAGATCGGAAGAGCGTCGTGTAGGGAAAG
>CAZXCC010000318.1:0-3130 GCA_964638945.1 uncultured Veillonellaceae bacterium
CATTAAAATCAAATCGACCTGACAACTTGATTTCAGTAAAGGTTTTGTGAAAGGCTATCCCGTAAACGGAGAAATCATCCGAGATAGCATCAGATAGGGGCTTGAATGAAAGCGCCTCGCCTCCTATATTATGAACGCAGTACAAAGGGCGCTTGTCGGCGCGAATTCGAAGGGGCACGATGGACGAATTTGTCGCTGTGCGTTCCTCCACAATAAACAATGCGAGTTTTTCGATTGTAGAGTTTTCCAGAATCAAAGAAGCAGGCACTATCACGTTAAAACTCGATTCAATTTCGCATGACAACTGAACAGCCAACAGTGAATCTCCACCAAGATAGAAGAAGTCCTCCGTCATGCCGACCTCGGGCAGCGACAGAAGCCTTTTCCATATTGCGGCAATGGTTGCTTCCGTTTTGTTGCGGGGTTTGATAACATCTTTCTTCATCGGAGACAATTCTGGTATAGTGTTTTTCGAAGTACGTTCTATAGTAATTGCCAAATTTGACTGCATCACTTCTTAACATCTCGAAGTTTCAGTATTAATAATGATTTCATTTTCTTTTCCTCACTTCATGTCACAAATTCTTTTGTTTCCACATTGTATTTCAAAACATCAACTATTATTAACTTCACATCGTCCCGTAACAGTACTACTATCTTGAAGTAACTCCATCAACTCTTTGAGAATATCTGCCATTAAACTTTCATCACTGGATAGCCACTCGGACAGTAATAGTTCTACTAGCATCCAGCTTATTATCAGTTCCATATTTCTTTTATTGACTTCACCTTTTACTAAGCTCAAATGCATTATTCGAATGTTTGATTGCCACTTTTCTAAACGGAATTTCTCAAATTTCCCCCACTGCCTTGGATAGTGTTGCATCATTTCCAGCATTGTTTCATTGTCAAATGGCTTAAGAGTTGTTCGATACAGTTCAATCAAAGATAACGACTGTCCATTTCGTGAAAGATTGGGATCTTGAAAAATTCGAGTCTCATTTTTACTGATGGTTTCCAATGCAAAATCTACCACTTTTTCAACAAGCTCTTGCTTAGAACTTACAAACTGATATAAAGTCTTTTTGCTAATTCCCAGGCGATGCGCTAACGAGTCCATCGTAAATTTCAAACCCCTCAGGGTTATTTCTGTACGAGCCGCGCATAAAATATCTTGGCAATTTTTTTCGCAATCTTGCACGACAATCTCTCCTACAAAAATATTATGCGAATACCCGATTGACTCCCAAGCCGTTAGCCTTAGAAGTTTGTCCGGAACACCTTATACCTGGTTGCATTCATGACCAGAAAAAATCTCGACAGTCTCTCATCTATGGGAGCCGAAATTTGCGTCAATTTCCGTCGAGATTTTTGCTCTTTTCTTCAGCATTATTTGCGCTGCGCTGATACAAACTATTCCAAGGCACAATAAAATCAGTATTTTGCGGTAAAGAAACGGTGAATATCCCACAATCATCAAATCGCGAACAGTATCGGCAAAATAATAAATGGGAAACGTATATGAAAACAGCTGCGTAAAGACATTCATCGAATATTGTGGCCATATGTGTCCAGAAAGAATAAAGGCAGGTACGGTATAGATCAGGGACAGTTTGGTAAAGGAAACTTCATTATCGCAAAAAGTCGCCATAAGGCTGCTAAAACCTATGGCTGTAAATGTAAAAGCAAGCGAAATCAATAATAAATCAAAAAAATTTCCTTTACAGGGAATATCAAATATTTTATTGGAAATACCCAGCACCAACGAAAAGGCCAGCACTCCACAAAGTTCATATGGCAGTAGTTTCCCTACCAGAAGATATTTTGAGACAATGGTAGTGAGCCGGGTGTGATTCCTATATTCACAAATGATGCTTGCACCCAGAGATAAGAAAATCCCCTGCTGAAAAGCAGCCATTGCCAAACCAATAACAAAAAAATCCAGATAACTGAGTGTTGGATTATTTAATACCCGCAGGGTAAATTGAATCGGTTCCGCCCTGTTTTGTCCCTGTATTGGCATTAAACCTGCTTTTTCAGCCAATATGGCTCCAGTGTCCTTGGAAAAAGCCATTACAATTTCCTGCGCTGTCGTAGTAATTGTATTAGTAATCAGAAGATTAGCGGCATTAGCGATTATTAACACCGATGAAGATCTTCCTGCTTTAATGTCCTGGGAAAATTTCGCCGGAATATATAGCGCGCCGAAAGCCTCTTTATCTTGAATATACTGTTCCATTTCTTCCTGGCTTGATGCAAAACCGACAATACGAAAACGCTCGGAATCATCAAACGATTGAATGAGGAGCCGGCTCAGTTGCGTCTGATCCTCATCGCAAACTACGAGGGGCACGTTCTTAACAACATGAGATCCATACAACATGGAAAACAGAAACAAATAAATAATGGGCGCACCAAAAATAAAACTTGCCCGCCGTGGATCCTTAATAAACATCATGCGTATTTCTTGTTTAAATATCCGCCACCAGGTCACAATGAAACCATCTCCTTGCCGGCCGTTACCTTGTGACGTCTCCAGGAAAATACCTGTGCGGACAATAATAGTAATACTAGGCCAAAACTGAACAATATCAGAGTATTTTTCATCACTGCGGGGGCATACTCTGCCAACAATACGTCTCGTATCGTATCCGCAGCATAGGATAGTGGCATGGTTGCGGAAAAAATGCGGCTGAACCCATTCATGGCAAAGTGGGGCCAGCTGAAGCCACTAAAAAGAAACGCTGGCATGATATAGAGAATGGGGGCTTCGATCGCCATAACCGCATTGAAGGAAATTGCGGAGAAAAAAAGACCCACACTGCTGACCGCAAAAGTAAATGCGCTGCCAATCAATAGCAAACTCAGCATACTGCCGCGAAAAGGAACGCCAAATACCACGACAATCGTCACAATATAGGCCAAAAATGCTCCTATACCGCAAATCCAATAAGGAATTAATTTCCCCACTATGAGCACGATCGGTTGGCAACCGGCCCAACGTTCCAACTCATCGTATTCTTTCGTCAATATCGTGCAGGTTACAATAACAATGGCAAGTTGCAGACCATTGGCGCCCAGGCCGGCCAGCATAAAATTGCTGTAGGAGGATGTCGGATTGTTGAGAATT
>CAZXCC010000319.1:0-3106 GCA_964638945.1 uncultured Veillonellaceae bacterium
TCTGTCTTATGATCGATGGCAGGCATTACTGCAATACAAGCAGATGTTTCTGCAGGGCGAGAGCGAAGATCCCCGCCACTGCCCCTATATGAATGAGGATGTTGCCGCTTCCTGGGTCCGCTCACGCAGCCTGGGCGTCAATCCTGACAGCGTCGTCACCCATCCGAACATGACTCCGGAACGATTGGCAAATCTTCTCGATGAACACCGACTGCTGATTGAAATCACCAATGCTTTGACGGATTCTTTCAAGAACTTGCTTTGTTCATGCGGCTATTTATTTTATCTGTTTGATAAAACCGGCGTTGTGCTGCTAAACGAGGGTGACTGGAGCAAATTCAGCACACTGTTTACCGACCGCAATTCCCGCCTGGGTATCGTCGCTGACGAGAATACAGAAGGCACTACCGCCCACGAATTATGCATCCGTCTGAAAAGGCCGGTTCAGCTACTGGGCCCTGAACACTATTGCGCCGCGTTCCAGAATATCATCGCTTCCGCCGCCCCCATCCGCGATGAAAACGGCGAAGTGCAGGCAGCGCTGGTACTCCTGAGTCCACCCCTGCAGGATCCTCTCGGCGAGGATGCCCTGAAAAACCTGAGTGTACACAGCTTTGCGCTGGCAACGTTCATGGCAGTATCCATTGAAACCAAAATGCAGTTGGTCAAAACCACAAATGATCTTTCCCTGGCAAATGAAAAAATCGAAACCCTCGATTCCCATCTGAAACTGACCACGGACAATTTCATTGCCGTTCAAAATACTCTGAGCGCTACCATGGAATTCATCGAAGAGGGTATTATCGCCGTCGACCGGCTCGGAAAAATCATCTTTGTCAACCGCGACGGAATGCGGATTTTAAAACTCCGTCCTGAAGACATCGGCAAACGCAACATTCGGGACTTTCTGGGAAAAAATTCGTCTTTGATGACGCTTGTCAAAAACGGAGAAATCATTACAGTGGAAGAGCAGATCGTGGTCGGCAGCGATAGGCAGCTCCCGTTCCTGGTTAGCATTCGGCCCATCATCAATCAGTTTACAAACGAACTGAGCGTCGCCGTGCTAAAACTTATCTCAACGGAAAAAGCGGTTACCCAGACCAATGGAAAATCCGGCAACATTGCCACTCATACCTTTGCCGACATCATCACCGAAAGCGACGATTTCCGCCAGACGATCAACCTGGCCCGCCGCTTCGCCACTTCAGCGGAGAACATTCTGCTTCTGGGCGAAAGCGGCACCGGCAAAGAACTCTTTGCGCAGGCCATCCATAACACCTACTGCCCGCAAGGTCCTTTCATCGCGGTCAATTGCGCCGCCATGCCCCGGGAACTGATCGGCAGCGAACTTTTCGGCTACGAAGGCGGCAGCTTCACCGGAGCTGAACGCAGCGGCAGAATCGGAAAGATAGAACTGGCAAACGGCGGCACGCTGTTTCTGGACGAAATCGGTGATATGCCGCTCGAGCTTCAGGCCGTCCTCTTACGAACCCTGGAAGATAAGCAGGTCATGAAAATCGGTTCTACCCGCTATAAAAAAGTGAATTTCCGACTGATCGTCGCCACCAATAAGGATCTCTACCAGATGATGAAAGAAAAAATGTTCAGGGAAGACCTATATTTCCGTCTCTCTGTCTTGACAGTCAACATTCCTCCACTGCGTGAACGGAGCAATGACAGTCTGCTGCTTTGCCGGTATTTCATCAAAAATTATTGCCAGAAACATGGCTGGAAAATTCCGCAGCTTACGCAGGCAACACAAAACATCATCAGAGACCATTCCTGGCCCGGCAATATAAGGCAACTGCAGAATGCGATCATTCATGCGGTCAATACTTCAGAGAACGACTTGATCAAGCCGGAGAACCTTCCCCGCCACATCCTTGCCGATAGTTGCCCTGTCAAACAGGGAGATGCATCGGATCCGAATAAAAAAATCGGAGAAATTCTTCACCTGGACAACTTGGAAAAAGCCGCGATTGAAAAAGCGTTGCTTCATGCCAACAATTGCCCGAATGAGGCTGCCAAGATCGTGGGAGTAAGCCGCTCTACGCTATACAGAAAATTAAAGGAGTATAATATCCCTTACTAAGCACGAAATAACAGTCAGAGACCCGCTGAAAACGAAATTTTTCAGCGGGTCTCTTTTTATCTGGGTTACAGTGTCGCGGCAATGCGTTCCAATTCGCTGGCAGTCGAAGCCAGTTGCTGCATGTTGGCAGAAATCTCTTCCGTTGCTGCAGCCTGGCGCTCACCCAGTTGAGCGGTATTGGCAATCGTTTCAGTGACATTCTTGGTCATCCCTTGTATGCTGTTCAGGATTGTTGTGACATCTTTGACAGAATCAGCGCTGTTTGCAGCCATCTTACGGATTTCACCTGCTACTACCGCAAAGCCCCTTCCTTGTTCACCAGCCCGTGCTGCTTCGATCGCGGCATTGAGTCCAAGCAGGTTAGAGCTTTGTGCAACACTGCTGACGATTTTCAGTATACTGTCAGTCTTTTTTATTTCATTAAGAACTTGCTCGCTGCTGCTTTTTACGCTGGTCAAATTTTCCGCCAACTGAGAGGCTGTAGCAGCCAACTCTTGGGAGGTGGCAGTCATTTCCCTGGATATTTCCGCGATATTTTTGGCTGCGCACTGCAAATCCGCGGCAGTCTGCATGCTGAGCGCATTGCCTACCACACCGGAAAAGGCGCCGTCATCTTCGAAAATTGGGCGCATAATCGCCCGAATTTTTGTACCATATACATGTTCCGGCACATCGACGCGCACGGGTTGCCTTGTCTCAATGACTTTTTTCGCAGCCCCGCCAGGAGCCGGCTGGCCAACAGTAACCTTTTCCTTGAAAGTTTTTGCCTGGATGTGATAGAGAATAATCCCTTCAGCATCCGTCACCATAGCAGAACAGTCAAACGGGCTGATGTCACGAAATAGTTCCGCGGAGGCAATCGCCGCTTCCAATTTTGTCAATGTCATTCTCTCCCTGCCTGCAGCAAAAAGGCCAAAGACCGGAGTGAACCCGAATCTTGGCCTTTTTTCCTTCTATATCCGGTTTAATTCTAATGACCGATGGGCGTTGCGTCTTCCGTAGCCAGTTGGTCGA
>CAZXCC010000320.1:0-3082 GCA_964638945.1 uncultured Veillonellaceae bacterium
CCCTGCGGGGTCTCTGTATCACTGATTTTTGCGAACAATGCTTCTGTTGCGATGTACACAGGGCAGCCCAGTTCCTCCAGACGGGAGACTAACTGGGCGACTGCCTGTGTCCGGGTTTCTTTTTCTGACACCAGTGCGAACTTCGCAGTATATTCCGATGCAATGGCTTCTCTTACCAGACGGACTCCTTCAACGGAAAATAAGCCTGTCTCGTCTCTGTTCTTTTTTTGCCGCAGAGAAGACGCCATTTTAATAAATTGGTTTTCGGGGCTTGCAATGGAACGGATCACCCCAACACCTCAAGACGCTGCAGACCCTCTGTTGGGCCAATTACAATCAGCACATCGCTTTCATGAATTACTTCGTCCGGTTGCGGAGGCACAATCAGATCCTCATACCGTTTAATCGCTACCACATTTACACCGTAGCGCACACGCATATCTGCTTCAGCGAGAGTTCGGCCGACAAAAATGCCTGGAGCCGTAACTTCAACCAAGCTCAATTCAGAAGACAGCGCAATAAAATCAAGAACATTGGATGAAACAAGACTATGCGCAACACGTTGCCCCATATCACGTTCCGGATATACCACCCGGTCCGCTCCGATCTTTTCAAGCATCTTGCCATGCAAAGCATTTCGTGCTTTGGCTATGATAAAAGGGATGCCCATTTCTTTGAGAAGCAGTGTCGTTGCCACATTGGCCTGCACATCTTCACCAATCGCCACGACGACTGCGTCAAAATTACGCAGCCCCAAAGCATTCAAGGCATTTTCATCCGTAGTATCCGCCTGAACCACATGAGTCACTTCGTCGCTCAGTTTTTGTACCCGTTCTTCATCAGCATCAATGGCCAGCACATCATGTCCAAGTTGCTGTAAAGTAAGTGCCACGCTGGTTCCGAACCGACCCAGTCCAATCACTGCAAATTGTTTTTTCATTCTTGTCATGATGATACGTACTCCTTATCCAATCATTATTTTACCGTCCGGATATTGGATCTGCGCTTTTTGCACCCGCATGGCAATCGCAAGTGCCAAAGTCACCGGACCTACGCGCCCGGCAAACATGGTCAGAATAAGCCACAGCTTTCCGGGCAAGGATAAATTCGGTGTGATGCCAGTCGTTAGCCCCACTGTGCCGAAAGCGGAAGTCACTTCGAAAAGAATATTGATAAATCCGGCGTTTTCAGTGATGGTCAAAGCCATCGTAACAATAACCACTAGCATAAATGAAATGAACATAACCGAAAATGCCTTGTAAATATATTCTTTTGGTATACGCCTGCCGAAACACTCCGCATCATTGCGGCCGCGAATCAGAGCCCAGATGGCCAAGATCAGCACTGCTGCCGTGGATGTCTTTATCCCGCCTCCGGTGGATGAAGGAGATGCGCCGATGAACAT
The DNA here is from genome assembly GCA_964638945.1 of uncultured Veillonellaceae bacterium. Taxonomy (GTDB): domain Bacteria; phylum Bacillota; class Negativicutes; order UBA1444; family UBA1444; genus CAZXCC01. The sequence goes on from CAZXCC010000320.1 coordinate 1,406, forward strand.
CAGAATTATCAGCAGTAACAGGGATCCGTCGTACATTTTTCCGATGTCAATGGTATTATACCCGGCGGTCCTTGGCGTCACCGCCTGAAAAAAGCTGCCGAGAATTTTCCCCTGAGTCGACAATGGCGCCAACGTTTCCGGGTTGGCGTGCTCAAATAAGTAAATTAAAATGGTGCCGCAGACAATCAGCAATCCGGATGTGATCAGCACGATTTTGCTGTGCAGTGCAAGTTTTATTAAAGAGCGGCTTGTCCAAACATCATACATCACCGCAAAGCCAATGCCTCCAAGAAAAATTAGGCCGGCAATCGTCAGATTCACGGTGACATCATCCACAAAGGCTGTTATACCGCTAAACGGTCCGTTAATTGATCCAAAGAGGTCAAAACCTGCATTGCAAAAAGCGGAAATCGAATGCCAATAACCAAAATACACTCCTTTCAGGCCGAATTGAGGATACCAGCGAAGCGCCAAAATGGTTCCACCAATAAATTCGACGAACAGAGTTATTTTTATGATATAGATGGTCAGGCGCACAACACCGGATACTGTCAGTTGATTCAGCGCTTCCTGCATCAGGAGTCTTTCTTTCAGGCGTATCTTCTTGCCAATCAACAATGCAAACAAGGTAGACATCGTCATAATTCCCAGTCCGCCCGCCTGAATCAAAAAAATTATGACAGTATGGCCAAAGGATGAATAATGTGTTCCAGTATCAACAACAACCAGCCCGGTGACACACACTGCCGAAGTTGCCGTAAAAAGCGCATCGACAAATGAGGTTCCTTTTCCTGACTGACTGCAAATCGGAAAAGTCAGCAAAAAAGCTCCTGACAGAATCAAAAATGAAAAACCCAATACAAGCACCTGATAGGGAGTCAGGCGCCATTGAGACAAGTCCATCAGATTGACAACCCGTTTGCCGTGTTCTGCAAGGCTTCCTATGTTACTCATCCCCCAATAGAGTCTTCCAATATATTCCGTTCTGTGGACAATTTAAATTATACCTTCACAATGTTATTTCGTCCATTAGAAAACCCGGCTTACGCCAAGCCTCTGGCGATGGAGGAAGTCATGGTTTTCTTATGTCTCGGAAAGTTAACCTTTCTGATAGACTGAAAGAAAACCGCCTACAGTGTGGTACTGTTGACGGTTTTCCTCAAAAAAATGCAGTTCGCCTCTTTCTTAGATGGCGCGGCTGATGCAATCGAAGTTTAGCATATATTTTCGCACCAAATCCTTGACACCTTTCTTTACGGATGTCATCAAATGAATGTAATTGGCATTCGGAGTCTTGGCAAGTTCGGATTTCAATCTTTCTGCAGCGGAAAGTGACATATCTGTTGCAATATTGATTTTAGAAATGCCATGTTCAATAACCAAACGGCAATCCTCGCGACTGAGCTTTGAGCCTCCATGAAGCACCAGTGGTACATCGACCACACTTCGCAGTTCAGACATTCGTTCAAAATTTAGAGCGCCCGTACCCTTGAATCCACCGTGATTCGTACCTACAGCCACAGCCAGCGCATCAATTTTCGTCTTTGTGACAAAATCAGCAGCAACATCTGAAGTGACCGGTTCATTGGAAGTGACACCGGCCGCATCAACGCAATGACCAATATAGCCCAGTTCGCCTTCGACGGAAATGCCGAGGGAATGGGCTATACGCGTAAT
>CAZXCC010000321.1:0-3055 GCA_964638945.1 uncultured Veillonellaceae bacterium
AACTTCTGGGCCCTGCCCGGTCTGGAACTGAACGGCGCGATCCGGGAAGTGGCGGCATTGGCTGATTCCTCCACCCGGACCTATATGGTGCGCGTCAGCATTCCGCAAATGGAGCAGGTCCGCTACGGCATGAGCGCGACTGTGAAAGTCTGGGTCGGCGATGCGGCAAACCGCATCGTGCTGCCGGTAGCCGCCGTGTATCAGACGGAAAACAAACCGCATGTCTGGGTGGTGGAAAACGAATCTTTGCGCCTGCAGGCGGTGGAACTGGGAGATTTCGCCGGCGAATCGGTAGTCATACGCAGCGGCATCAAACAGGGAGATACGGTTGTCACAGCCGGAGTGCAGAGACTCCACTCCGGGCAAAAAGTGAAAATCTGGGACGGTAGAAAAATATGAACGAAGAGGGATTCAACCTTAGCGAGTGGGCGCTGAAACATCGGCAGCTAATGGTATTTACCATGGTGCTCGTCTTTGTTATGGGTGTTTTCTCGTACTTCAGACTGGGACGGGAAGAAGACCCGGGGTACGTCGTCCGGACCATGGTAGTGCAGACTCAGTGGCCGGGCGCCTCCGCCAAAGAAGTCGAAGAACAGGTGACCGACAAGATAGAGAAAAAACTGCAGGAATTACCGGGGCTGTGGTATGTCAAGAGCTATTCCCAGCCCGGCAAATCCACGGTCTTTGTGAACCTCGAAGATGATGTGAAAGCGAAAGACGTGTGGCCCTCCTGGGTCAAAGCCCGGAACCTCGTCAACGACATGGCATACACCTTGCCGCAGGGAGTGCAGGGACCGTTTTTCAACGATACTTTCGGTGACGTGTACGGTTCCATCTATGCACTCACAGGCGACGGGTTCTCCATGGGGCAGCTCGAGCTGCAGGCCGACTCCATTCGCCTGCTGTTGAAAAACGTGCCGCAAGTCAGCAAAGTCGATCTCATCGGAGTACAGCCCCAGAAAATATATGTCGAAGTGGAAAACAGCAAACTGGCCACGTTGGGGTTGTCGCCCGGCAACGTCATCGAAACGCTGCAACGGCAAAACGCCATGGTGCCGTCCGGGCGAATCGAAACCAGCAGCGACAACATGTATCTGCGGGTGACAGGACTCTTCTCCACCGTGGAAAATATCAGTAACATCGCCATACAACAGAACGGACGCATCTTCCGGCTGGGAGATATCGCAAGCGTCACCCGGGGATATCCGGATCCACCCCAACCCGAATACTTCTTCAACGGCAAACCGGGTATCGCCGTGATCGTAGCGATGCAGTCCGGTGGAAACGTGCTGGAACTCGGGGAAGGGCTGAAAAAAGCCATCGGGCGCATCAACAAAGAAATACCGGCAGGGATGGAAATCCATCAGGTATCCGACCAACCGAAAGTCGTCAAAGAATCAATCGGCGAATTCACGGGATCATTGGGAGAAGCCGTCATCATCGTGCTGGCGGTGTGCTTCCTGAGCCTGGGAGTGCGTGCGGGCCTGGTCGTACTCATCAGCATGCCGATGGTGCTTGCGACGGTATTTCTAGTTATGGAAGCGATGGGGATTACGCTGCAGAAGATCTCCCTCGGAGCGCTCATCATCGCGCTCGGGTTATTGGTAGACGATGCCATGATTGCCGTGGAGATGATGGAATGCAAACTCGAAGAAGGCTGGGATAAAGTCCGGGCTGCCGAATTTGCTTATACGGCGACCGCTTTTCCGATGCTCACGGGGACCCTGGTTACCGCAACCGGATTCATGCCGGTGGCATTTTCCGCCGGGGGGGCGTCCGAGTACTGCAACTCCATGTTCTGGGTCGTCACCATTGCGCTGGTGGTTTCCTGGTTTGTCGCCGTTACGGTCATCCCGCTCGTGGGACAATGGCTGCTCAAGGAAAAGTCGGCTGCAGGAGGCGGGCACGGCGGAGAGGAGTCGCCGGGTCTGAAATTCGCAAAGAAATTCCGGTTTGTGCAAAACATTCCGTTTTTGGGACCTTGGCTGCTCAAGGAAAAACCGGTTGAACCGGTTGTCGAAGGAGGCCATGGCGGGCACGGGGTGCCGGATTCGAAATTTGTCAAGAAATTCCGCTTTCTTCTGAACAAGACCCTGCATCACCGCTGGCTGGTTATCGGAACCACAGTGGCCGCCTTTGCGGTGGCCATGTTCGGAATGATGTTCGTGACCAAAGAATTCTTTCCTCCATCCACACGTCCGGAACTTATTATAGAGATGACGTTGCCGACAGGAGCGTCCATCCATGCGACCAACGCAGAAGTGAGCCGGATTACGGAGATGCTGAAGAAAGAGAAGACCGTGCTGAACTTTTCTTCGTATGTGGCGCAGTCCGCACCGCGGTTTGTGCTGGTACAGGACAGTTCGATGGCGGCGGACAACTTTGCCCAGATCGTCATTCTGACCGAAGGGTCCAAAGAACGGGATGAACTCCGACACAAAGCTGACAACGAATGGAGTGCGTTGTTTCCCAACGTGACGCTCCATACCAAAGTCATTTCCAATGGGCCGCCTTCTCCCTTCCCGGTCATGCTCCGCGTCATCGGGGAAAAACATGAAAAAGTGCAGGAACTGGCGGATAAAGTCCGGCAGACCATGCTCAAGAACAAGGCAGTCACCGGAGTCGTGATGGACTGGTACGAAAAGAGTCCGGTTGCGATTCTGGAAATTGATCAGGATAAAGCCAGGGCACTGGGGATGGACAACCAGACTCTGTCCACCAGCTTACAGGCCAGTATTTCGGGATACGCAGTATCTGAGTTCCGGGAGAAGGATAAAACCATCTCCATCGTAATCCGTAATGACAGCAGCCGCTGGAAAGAGCTCGGAAACCTGCGCAACTTGTATGTAAATGTGGATGCGGCCAACGGAAAATATGTACCGCTGGAGCAGATCGCCAAAATTCGTTACAACCAGGAAAATGAACTGATCTGGCGTCGGAACGTATTGCCGACCATCACGGTGCAGGCTACGATCCGGCCGGGATATCTGGGCAACGACGTGGCGACAGACGTACTGAAAGAACTGGAGGAGCTGCGTCAGTCCCTGCCTCCGGG
>CAZXCC010000322.1:0-3042 GCA_964638945.1 uncultured Veillonellaceae bacterium
CTGAACCGGTTGCAGCTGTCAGAACAAATTTTTGTTACGGCCCTGGACGGAATTATGGTAACGGACAGCCAGGGGATTATTCAGTATGTGAACCCGGCTTTCATCAAAAATACGGGTTATGAAGCCGAGGAACTGTTTGGCATGACGCCGCGAATCCTGCAGTCCGGGCGGCATTCCGAAGAATTCTACCGGGGCATGTGGGACGATTTGGTGACAAAAAGCTTCTGGAAAGGGGAAATATGGAACCGGCGCAAGGATGGAATGCTGATTCCTGAATGGCTGTCGATTTCATCCATGCGGGATGCACGGGGGAAAACCCTGATGTACACCGCCATGTATCGTGACCTGAGCGAAAGGTACAAGTATGAAGAGCAAATCACATACCAGGCCCAGCACGATGCATTGACCGGGCTGCCCAACCGCCGCTGTTTTCACGAAAAATTACGGGAATCGATCGTCGCCGCAAAGATGCGTCAGATGCAATTCGGACTGTTGTTTATGGATCTTGACGGGTTCAAGATTGTAAACGATACTCTGGGTCATAAGGCGGGCGACAGGATTCTGCAAGTTGCGGCGGAACGCTTCTGCAACTGTGTTGGAGTCGAAGGGACGGCTTTTCGGATGGGCGGGGATGAGTTTACGGTTTTACTGAAATGTAGCAAGACGAATTCCGCCGAACTGTCAAAAAAAATAGCAGGCAACATCCTGGAAGAGATGAGCCGGCCGGTCGAAGTATGGAAGGAGTATGTGGGAATTGGGGTCAGCATAGGCATTGCGGTTTACCCTGAAGATGGGGCGGATGAAGATGCAATCCTTATGGCGGCCGATGATGCCATGTACGCTGCCAAGCACAAGGGGAAAAACCAATTCTGCATGTTTCGCGAATAGGAAATACCGGCAAAAATATGTTGGCAAGGAGTGGAAAGAAATGGAGAAGATATTGCAAAATAAAGTGGCTGTGGTCACTGGCGGCGGTGGAGTATTGGGAGCGGCGTTCGCCAAGGAACTGGCACGTGTGGGGGCCAAGGTGGCGATTGTGAACCGTACGGAGGAAAAAGCGCAAAAAGTGGCTGACGCAATCATTGCCGCCGGCGGCGTTGCGATTGCCGTGCCTTGCGATGTACTGGACAAGGCGGCAGTGGAAAAGGCAGCGAATATTGTCAAAGAGAAGCTGGGACCCTGTGATATTTTAATCAATTCGGCAGGCGGAAATCATCCATCGGCCACATCAGCCAAGGAAACGATGAAACCGGAAGTGGACAATCCATTGCAGGGAACGTTTTTTGACCTGAAGACAGAAGGCTTTGATGCTGTATTTCAATTGAACTTCATGGGCACTTTCATTCCGACCCAGGTGTTTGCCAAGCAGATGCTTGGAAGGCCGGGAGCCACCGTCATCAACATTTCTTCGATGGGGGCATTTCATCCGCTGACCAAGGTCGCTGCATATTGTGCTGCAAAGGCGGCAGTCAGCAATTTTACGGAATGGCTGGCGATTCACCTGGCGGAAACCGGGATTCGCGTGAACGCAATCGCTCCGGGTTTTTTCCTCACCGAGCAGAACCGGACGCTGCTTACGACCGAAGATGGCTCGTATACCGAACGGGCGAAGAAAATTATTGCCCACACGCCCATGGGCCGTTTCGGCGATCCGGACGATTTGCTGGGAACCTTGCTCTGGCTGGCTGATGAAAATGCCTCCCGATTCATTACAGGCATTGTCGTGCCGGTGGACGGCGGATTCAACGCATACGCCGGGGTGTGACCGGCTTACGGCAACATTCCCGCGAGGCTGATGAACCCGAATGCGCAAATGACTGCACCGGAAATACGGTTGACCCAGAGGAGACGTGCTGTATCAAAACCTTCACGCAAGTGACCGACGAACCCTGCGAGCAGAACCCACCATAGGAGAGAACCGGAAAAGACTCCCAACACGATGAAGGCGGCGCTTGTCCAGCCTGTTCCCGCGCTGCCTGCGCCCAGACCGGCAAAAATGGCGGCGAAGGACAGGACGGTCATCGGATTGGTCAGCGTCAGAAATAACGTGGAAGCAAAAGCGGTGAGATGATCACCGCTTTTTGCAGTTGCAGCTTTTGTTTCGGGAGCGGAACGAAAGGTCTTGAACCCCAGATATAGCAGAAAGATGCCTCCGATAAGCCGCAGCCATTGGCTGTGGTCCGTCAGAAACACGCCGACCGCCGTGACTCCAAACGCGGAAATCAGGCCGTAAACGGCATCGGCCGTCGCGGCGCCGAGACCGGAAATGATGCCATGGGACATGCCGTCTGCGAGAGTGCGTCTGATGCATAGAACGCCGATGGGTCCTACTGGGGCGGCTATTGAGAAACCGAGCAACAGGCCTTTGAATAAAAAATCGGTAGCGTCCATAAATCAAGCCTCGTCTGCGGAGAGCGGGAGCAGGGACGTTTCCTTGACGGTTGATAAAATTACCGTGGTACGGGTACGGGTAACGCAAGATGCGGCTTTCAACTCGGTGGTGATGAGGCGTTCCAGGTCGCGTGTGCTCCGGCAACGGACCTTGAGGATGTAATCTTCGTCCCCTGCAACATGATGGCATTCCTGCACTTCCGGCAATCGGTGGATGAGGGATAGAAACTCTTCCCGCCCTCCCGGATGCGAGAGGGAAACGGAAATCAATGCACCCAGCTCGCAGCCGACAGCCTCCGGCGAGATCTTTGCAAAATACCCCATGATAACACCCCGTTCTTCCAGACGCCGCACCCTGTCGGCTGCAGCGGGAGCCGACAGGCCGAGCATGATTCCCAAATCGGACCAGGAAGTCCGTGCGTGTGTCATCAAACGGGTGATTATCTTCGAATCGATGGAATTTATCATACAAAAAACTCCTTTATTAAGTTATTAACCATAATATCTTAACAAAAGAAGAAATACAATAGGGCTTCGCCAGGGGCCGCCCCTTTGCTGTTGTCTTTTCTGAAAGAATTGTTGTGTGCTGCTACACTGCCGATGAATTCGAGTCCGGCTTTTTTTTGTGATAGCCTTTTTCACCGTAGGGTT
>CAZXCC010000323.1:0-3015 GCA_964638945.1 uncultured Veillonellaceae bacterium
TCTGTCGTATCATTGCAGCAACCGCAAATTTTTTCAACAACGCTTTGAAACCGTTCGCACGAATCTGCTCAATTGCTTGGTTTGACCACGCTTGGCGGCGGCTCAACCTTCATTTCCAAGTAGACCGCGACTCGCCGATTAAGCTTGTCTTCCAGAATCGCTTGAATCGTGCCGCTTAATTTTTCATCCACCGCTTTCGCTCCGGTCAATTTGATCCGCACAACATAGGTACTTGTGCTGTTGCGGTATTCGAGCGAAAAATCTTCCAGTTTTATCGCAGGGAATAGTGCAATTTTTTCCTGAACAACCTTTGCGATAATATCCTCGGGAGTGGAAGTCTTTACCACTTCAACAATTTCTTTTTCTTTAATCTTGGGCAATAATTGCCGGAACGTGTCTACGCTTTCCTTGTTATTCACTTTTTGGACCAACACCACATCGGCCTTTAAAACGGCAGGCCGCCCCAGACGCAATTCCAGCAGGTTTTCCATTTGCCGGATATTTTCCGGCGTCATCACGGTCGTAGTACGAAAAGCCGCATTGACCAAAACCTGTTTGCCCAAATCGTTATAGTCAGCAGAAATCAAAGTAGAATGAGGAGCTATTACATCCAGTGATTCTAAAAGCGAGCTTCTGACGACTTTCTCCATATTGGCCTGAGTATACGTCTTGAACATGAAGAATGCCAGAGGAATCGAGATAAGCACAAGCAGCAGCACCGGATAAAACAAGCGATGTTTCGACCCCGCAGGAACATCTTCGTTTATAGATGAGGAGCTCGAAAAGCCCGCCAGCGTGAATAAAGCAATGGCGGCAACATTAATGGCGATCATATTGGCAAGAAAAAGCAGCAAAGCTCCGCTCATGACGCCGAAATCCTGTTTGGCCAGGCCAATGCCGACAACGCAAAGCGGTGGCATCAAAGCCGTGGCAATAGCTACTCCCGGCAATGTTGCTCCCTGAGGTTTCATGCAAATCGCATAGGTTCCCGCCGCGCCAGAAGCCAAAGCAATCACAAGGTCCAAAATCGTAGGCGTCGTTCTTGCCATGATTTCCGGCGTCAAATCGGTCCTTGGCAGGATCAGCGTCAAAATCGCCGCCAGTATCACTGCAGTGACCGCACCCAATGCCTCCGCTTTTGCCGACAGTTTGAGCAAATCGTTGCTATGCATGGCAATTCCCAGTGCACCGCCCAAAATCGGCCCCATCAACGGTGCAATCAGCATCGCCCCAATGACAACTGCTGTACTGTTGGAGAGCAATCCGTAAGTCGCCACAGTACAAGATAATATGACCATAATGAAAAAATATTGATCAGGCAGGGCATCCGCAGATACGCTTGCAAATATCCTTTTTTGTTCCTTTTTGTCGGTCCACCAAACCAATCTCAATTCCTCCTGCCATGCTTCCTCTTCGTCAGTATTGCAAGAACATTTTCGTCTACGACTATACGATCAGTCTCACACCGCCCAATTCGGCCAGACTGAATGCAAAGTCGCTTTGCGGCGAACCGATAAACATGAAATTGGGCGGAATCGCCCACTTCTTGGACAGCTCTGCAATCGCTTCCGGTCCGAAGGTTCCCTTGTAAATCACAAACTCAATATGAATATCGGGATAAGCACGGTCCAAAAACTCGATGTCCGTTGCCACGCGTTGCGGAACATTTGCAGGATCTTCTACGACAGTGACAATTTTCACGCGATTGGTGTGCTCGTTTTGTCTGACATAAATCATTGCCAAATTCAAGTTGGCCAAATCTGCTCCCCTAGTGAAAAATACGATTTCCTGGGAATTGATGGTCATGATTTGATTCTGAATCGATCGTGATACGGTTTCGGTCCAGAAGGTCAGCTTTTGGCTTATGACCCGGAGCACGTACAGACATGCGCTCAGCAATGCGATTCTGTGAAGCATGATCAGAACGACAATGACTGTGGGAATAAAATATTCCAAAAAGAGGCCCACATAGACCGGATTAAGGAAAATATTGCCAAGCAGTGCTATGCCTACTGCCATAATACCCAGAAAAACACTCAGCCACGGTGCTGTCACAGGCCTTCGTATTCCGCTTCGTTTCACCTTGAGCATCAGATTTCCCACACCAAACAGGATCATCACCGAAAGAAATGCCAAGGTATACACTCCTGCCAACGCTGTTAACTGTCCCTGCGTGACCATCAGAATGGAAACATTGAGAATGAAAAAACTAACAATAATACGGTAATGAGCCCCGCTCGAATTTGCTTTCAGCAAAAACTGCGGTAGACAGCGATCCAGCACCATCCGATGGATTAAGCCTGTAACGCCGACAAATGCGGTCAGAACTGCGCCGCTCAGCACCAGCGTTGCATCGATGGCGATGGCCGTACCCAGCCAATCGCCGCCGGCAATATAGCCCATATGCGATAGTAGCGCTTCTTTCTTACTCTGGATTTGCACGATCGGAAAAAGACCCAGCGCCAGCAAAGCGATGAGCGGATTGAACGCTGTCACGGCAAGCCACATGTTGCGCAAGGTCTTGGGAAAAACCCCGTCAGCCTGTTCTTCGACAAAGTTGGCCGAACTTTCAAAACCGGATATGCCGAGCATCGCAGCGGAAAAGCCAAAGAAAAGCGCTACCAGGAGCGACCCCTCCTGCGGTGCGTTCCAGTTGTTTAATAGGATTCGGGGACCGGTTTGCATTAAGTGGATACCCCCGCATATTATCAGCACAACAAGCATAGTCACATGCAGGCTGAAAATAACCATCGCAACTTTGGCGGATTCACCCAGTCCAGAGATGGTCAACAACATAAATATCGCCAACAATGCAATAGTGGCAGGAATCACTGGAAGCCCCTGCCACAGGGTATGCAAATAATGCATGGCTTCGTTGGCTGAAATAACAGCCGTTGCCATGTAGGAAAGCAGTGTTAGGCAGGCCGCCATTGATGCGGTCGATTTACTCGTCGTGTTGAGCAGGGCGTTATAAGCTCCACCATTTAGCGGCAAAGCTCCTACCACTTCGGAATA
>CAZXCC010000324.1:0-3012 GCA_964638945.1 uncultured Veillonellaceae bacterium
GTTGGCATGCATTTTTCAATCCGTTTGCCTGGCAAAACCACAGGTTATTTTTGATTGCCCGACTTCAGACGGAAGTTGTATCAAAGGGCGGAGGCATCAATACAAGAAAATTACGATGGCTTCACCTCGGCCGCATGCTTGACCCGGTCTCTGACTTCTGCCCGTTTGGCGTTATTGAAACGGTCGAGTGTTCCGACCAGATACCCGGTGATACGGCGAATTCTTTCAAAAGGAAGGTCTGCTTCCTCCGGTCGTCCGCACTTCGGGCAAGTAGAGTTGATGATGCCGTTATAGCCGCATATCGGATCGCGGTCCACAGGATGATTGATTGACCCGTAACCTACTCCGCTTTCCTTCATGCAGCGGATTATCGACTCGAAGGCAGAAAGATTCTTCACAGGATCACTGTCGAGTTCGACGTAGGTAATGTGACCGGCGTTGGTCAGCGCATGATAAGGCGCTTCAAGCCGAATCTTGTCATAGGCGCTGATCGGAAAATAGACGGGGACGTGAAACGAGTTTGTGTAATATTCTCGATCCGTGATTCCGGGAATACTGCCGAACCGCTTGCGGTCGATTTCAACAAACCTGCCTGCCAGGCCTTCTGCCGGCGTTGCAAGCAAGGTAAAGTTCAGCTGGGTTCGTTTCGCCGCTTCATCAAGTTTTTGACGCATATGGCCGACGATTTCCAGACCGAGCTTCTGGGCTTCGTGTGATTCGCCATGATGTTTGCCGACCAGGGACTGTAGCGTTTCTGCCAACCCGATGAAACCTATGGCTAATGTCCCATGCCTCAATACTTCCCGGAGTTCATCATCCGGACCGAGCTTGTCAGAGTCCATCCATATCCCGTTCCCCATCAGGAAAGGAAAATTGCGGACCTTTTTGCGACACTGAATTTCAAACCGGTCGAGCAGTTGGTCGACACACAGCGCAATCGTTTCATCAAGCTTCTTGTAGAATTCGGAGAGGTTCCCATGACTCAAAATAGCAAGGCGGGGTAAGTTGAAAGAAGTGAAGCTGAGGTTGCCCCGTCCGGTGACGACTTCCCGTGAACGGTCATTGATGTTTCCAATGACGCGGGTTCGGCAGCCCATATAAGCAATTTCCGTTTCTGGCTGACCCGGTTTATAGTATTGCAGGTTGAAAGGGGCATCAAGAAAAGAAAAGTTTGGAAACAGGCGCTTGGCGCTTACGCGGCAGGCAAGCTGGAACAAATCGTAGTTCGGATCGCCGGGATTGTAGTTGATTCCTTCCTTGAGCTTGAAGATCTGGATGGGGAAAATCGGTGTTTCACCATATCCCAGGCCGGCTTCCGTGGCCAGCATGATGTTTTTCATTACCATGCGACCTTCTGGAGAGGTATCAGTTCCATAGTTGATCGAACTGAAAGGGACCTGTGCGCCGGCGCGGCTGTGCATTGTATTCAGATTGTGAATCAGTGCTTCCATTGCCTGAAAAGTAAGCTTGTCTGTTTCTTTCAGAGCCTGATCGGCGGCAAACGTCTGCGCTTTCTTTATCAGAGAGGCATCGAAGAATTCAACGAGGCGTTGGTATTCTTCTGCGAGATAACCATTGCTGTTGGTGATTTCAGGCCGAAGATGCCTGGTGAAGAGAATCTCTTGCGTTATTGCGGTAACTTTGTCCGCTATGCCTGCCGGATCGTCGGCGGCAAACTCGAGGGTTTTGATCAAAGTATCACGGTATTTTTTTGCATAGGTCTTGCGAACGCCATTGGCTAATCCATAATCAAAGTTCGGAATGCTCTGACCGCCGTGTTGGTCATTCTGGTTGGATTGGATGGCGATACAGGCCAGTGCCGAATAGCTTGCGATGTCATTGGGTTCACGCAGGAATCCGTGGCCTGTGTTGAAGCCATCCTGAAATAATTTCTGAATATCAATCTGGCAACAGGTTGTGGTAAGCGTGTAAAAATCAAAATCGTGGATGTGAATATCGCCGTCATTATGGGCTTTGGCATGTTCAGGTTTGAGAATATACATTTCATTGAAGATTTTTGCGCCTTCGGAACCATATTTTAACATGGACCCCATGGCGGTATCCCCGTCTATGTTTGCGTTGTCACGCTTCAGATCACTTTGTCTGGAGTCGCTGGTTGCGATTTCTTCGTAGGTTTTCATCAACCGGGTGTTCATCTCTCTGGCGCGCGTGCGTTCAGCCCGATACAGAATATAAGCCTTGGCAACTTTTGAAAGTCCGGCGTCGATGAGGACTTTTTCCACAACATCCTGTATTTCTTCGACGAGAGGCGCCGAGGTCTTGGATGTGTTGTCTTGCTCCGTCTGTGATGCAACCTGCGTTGCCAGGGTAATCGCCAGTCGCTCGTCAGAAGTTCCTGTTGCCTGCAGGGCTTTGGCGATGGCATTGGTGATTTTCTCCAAATTAAAGGGGACCTCGCGTCCATCTCTTTTGACAATGGTTGTGATCATAGTCATACGGCCGAGATTTTGTTGGAGCTCAGCCTTTTGCCCCTCCCTTCATGCTGCGGAATCAATAGTGATTATTGGTAAGTATAATAGTAACACTATATATTGTGCTTGTAAATATATAGTCACGCAATATATTGAGAATTATATGAAAAAAGGAGCGCTCAGAAACGCTCCTTTGGGGTATTGTGAAAATACTTCGATTTGATTCGAACGATCAGGGCTCGCCAATCCGTTCTGTCGGACACGTCTGTTCCATAGCGGGTGGAGTGGCGTTGCGTGCGGCAAACCACATGGACCCGGCAAGGAGGAGCAATCCGGCTGTGGTGATGGGAATTGTCCAGAAATCGGCTGGAACATATTCATAAAGGCCAAAGACGCCAAAGCCGATGAATAGCACTGCAGCGAACCATTTCATGGTACGTTCCGGTATTTTTTTGCCCATGACGATGCCAAACAGAATTCCGATGCCGTCAGCTATCATCATACCGGCAGTGGTGCCCAGCCATACAGGGAGTACGGAGTTGAATTTTGCAGCGAGGGCTATGGTTGCAAGCTGCGTTTT
>CAZXCC010000325.1:0-2996 GCA_964638945.1 uncultured Veillonellaceae bacterium
CAGCAAAAACAGGCTGACATGGATAAGGCATTTACCGTTCTGGGAGAGCAACTCACTCGATTTTCCAAGATGTCGCCCAAAATGGAAAAAATTGCTGATGATTATACAAATAAGAAAATCAATGCCGCTCAGATTAAACAGCAATTTGATTCGATGAGTACGGAATATGGTGATATTGCAGCCAAAATAAAGGGCATTGCTGTTCCGCAATGGCTTTCGTCTGAAGATAAAGCAAAGTTTGAAGACCTGAAAAAACAATATGTCGAAGCAAATGAAGCGATGAAATCCTTCTTGACGCTATATATAAAGATTGTGGTTGATGACAAAGGAACGAAGGAAGACGTGGAAAAACTGAAGGAATACAATGCAATAAAAATAGACCGCGCCAAAAAAGGGGCGGCAATTTTCGCCTATTTTGAGAAAGGTACGTGGAAATAGGAAGAGGTGCCTTTTCAAAAAAACCATGCAAAGCTGCACAAAATTGTGTAAAACTGCACAATGCTGGACTGAGCGCGCTTGAACCAATATTATGATCAGCTTGTGCATATGCGCACAAACTGGGTAATCCTGCCTGTATTGTGATTCATAGCCGAAAATGCTTCAATTTTCGGCTTTTTGGGAGCTTTCTAAAACTTGGCACGCATCTTGCTTCTATCAAATATGGGTATGTATTACTAATTCGTAATATAAACAACAAGGGAGGTTAAAAAATTGGCAAAGGTATTCGCATCTCCGGGCAAGTACATACAAGGTTATGATGAACTTACCCGCATCAAGAAACACATTTCTCCTCTGGGAAACTCCATTTTTTTTGTGGCCAGTAGCGGAAGGCTGGCTGAGTTAAAAAAGATCATCGAGGACAGTTTCCAGGGCGACAACGTTTCGCTGACTTTTGAAGCATTTAGAGGCGAATGCTCCAAGAATGAAGTGGAGCGCTTGCGCAAGATTGTAAAAAACAATAATTGCGATGTTGTTGTCGGCCTCGGTGGCGGTAAAGTAATCGATACGGCCAAAGCAATTGCCTATCATGAGAAGTTGCCCATGGTTATTGTGCCGACAGTTGCATCCAGCGATGCTCCGACCTCGGCGATGGTAATTTACTATCATGACGATGGTAATTTCCAGGAAGTGCTTTTGACGAGAAGAAATCCGAATATCGTGTTGATTGATACGAATATTATTGCAAAAGCACCGGTCCGTTTACTGGCGGCCGGAATGGGTGACGCGCTGGGAACCTATTTTGAGGCGCGAACTTGTGTTGACAGCTATCGAAGAAATTTTGCCGGAGGGACGTTTACCCTTGCTTCTTATGAAATGGCCAAGCTCTGCTATACGACGCTGCTGGCCGATGGACCTTCGGCTGTCATAGCCGTCAAAAATCAGGTAGTAACGAAAGCATTGGAGAATATTATCGAGGCCAATACTTTGCTGAGTGGCATTGGATCGGAATGCAACGGCGTATCTGCTGCTCACTCGATATATTTCGGATTTAAAATCTTGCCGGAGAGCCATACTCATTTTCATGGTGAGTGGGTCGCGTTCGGAACGATTGCCATGCTTGTTCTGGAAAAGCGTCCGCAGAAGGAAGTGGACGAGGTTGTGCAGTTTTGCAGAAGTGTCGGTCTGCCGACCACCCTGGCCGATCTTGGGATGGCGGGTATTTCACGGGAAGATCTGATGAGAGTGGCTGTTGCATCTTGCGCTCCCAAAGAATCGATTCATACGGAACCATTCCCTGTGACTGCAGAAGAAGTCTTTGCAGCTATCCTTGTGGCTGATTCAATCGGCCAGAGCTATAAGAAATAATTCAACGCAAACGACAAACCGATGCCGGGCTATGACGGTTTATAAGCGGCCGATTGCCTATCCTCGTGTAAAAAGAGGATAGGCAATCGGTTTTTGCATACGTTCTGCAAGAAACATAATTTGATTTCAAACAAAATTCTTTGTAGCGGCGCGCAGAGAATGTTACTATCTTGGTAGTGATATTCCTGAAACCATGATGAAGATAGAGCAACTGTAGTAGAGCTTTTATAAAATGAGGGAGGGAATACAATGCGTTACAAAACCTTGGGAAGAACCGGTGTCCTGGTATCGGAGCTTTGCTTTGGAACCATGTCGTTCGGCAATGAGGCTGATGAGGAAGAATCGGGACGCATGTTTCAGAGCTGTCTCGATGCGGGCCTCAATTTTTTTGATTGCGCAAACAATTATAGCGGCGGAAAAGCGGAAACGATTCTTGGTAAATTGATCAAAGGATGCAGGAACGAGCTGGTCATCATCAGCAAGGTATCGCAACGTGTCGGCAAAGACGTCAATGCAATCGGCTCTTCCCGACGTCATATCATGCAAGCAGTTGAACAGAGTTTGGCCCGTTTGCAGACAGACCGGATCGACTTGTACTTTATCCACCATTTTGATCCGTTGACTCCAATGGACGAAACATTGCGCGCGCTCGACGATTTGGTACGGCAAGGAAAAGTCTTGTATCTCGGTGTCAGCAACTGGGCGGCATGGCAGATTGCCAAAGCATTGGGGATTTCTGCGAGGACAGGGATTGCACGCTTTGAATGCATTGAACCAATGTACAACCTGGTGAAGAGGCAAGCGGAGGTGGAAATTCTGCCGTTGGCTGAAGCGGAAAAAATGGGAGTAATCCCATATAGTCCTCTCGCTGCCGGTTTGTTGACAGGAAAGTATTCGACTGGAGCCAAACCGGCGGTTGGCCGGATTGTAGAAAAGGAGCAGTATGGGAAACGCTACAGTGATCCCGAATATTATGCAGTTGCCGGACGTTTTGCAAAATTGGCGCAGGAATTGGGCGTGAGTCCGGTGACTTTGGCCTTGGGATGGGTCAAATCACATCCGGCAGTCACCGCGCCGATTATTGGCGCCCGAAATGTTTTGCAATTGCAGGATTCTCTGGCTGCTGCAGACTATACCATGGAGGCGGAGCTGCGCGAGAAAATTTCCCAATTGTCGGTGCATCCTGGCAC
>CAZXCC010000326.1:0-2992 GCA_964638945.1 uncultured Veillonellaceae bacterium
CCAGAAAGGCCGCCATGCCTTCTTTTTGATCTTCGGTTGCGAAGCACAAGCCGAAAACTTCGGACTCATAGGCCTGCCCGGATTCGAAATCCATATCCAGCCCCTCGTTGACTGCGGCCTTGCACAACTGAACTGCAACCGGACCGCGGGAAAGGATGATTTTTGCCCACTTTTTCGCTTCCTCCATCAACTGATCCGCCGGGACCACCGCGTTGACCAGGCCGATACGGTAGGCTTCCGCCGCGTCAATCTGGTTGCCTGTGAACAGGAGCTCTTTTGCGCGACCCTTGCCGATGAGCCGGGGGAGGCGCTGCGTGCCGGCAAAACCGGGAACCACTCCGAGCAGAACCTCGGGTTGACCGAACTTCGCCTTTTCTGAAGCAATACGCATGTCGCAGCACATGGCGAGCTCGCAGCCGCCTCCCAGTGCGTAGCCGTTCACTGCGGCAATCACAGGTTGCGGCAGGTTTTCAATCGCGTTGAACACGTTTTGGCTGAAACGGCCCCATTGCCTGCCCTCCAGGGCAGACATGGACTGCATCTGGCTGATATCGGCGCCGGCGACAAACGCTTTATCGCCGCTGCCGGTGATGATGACCACTCCGACTGTTTTATCGCCAGCGATTTTTCCCGCCAGATCATGTAACTCCTGCATCGTCTCCCTGTTTAGCGCGTTAAGTACTTTTGGCCGGTCGACGGTAAGGACGCCAATCGAGTCCTGCACTTCAAACGTAATGTTTTTATATTCGCTCATGTTGTACACCTCCAGATTATGACGGTTTTTTCATGATCATGACGACGGCTTTTCCATCCACCACGACTTCTTCACGCTGGTTTCTGATGACGGTCTTCAGCACCAGCCTCTGCTTCGCGTCGATTTTTTCCACGACTTCCGCATGTGCCGTAATCGTGTCGCCGATTTTTACGGGCTTGACAAACTTGACCTCCTGCGACAGATATAGAGCGTTGATTCCTGGCAGGCAACACCCGACCAAGGTGGAGATAAAAGAAGCCGTGAGCATCCCGTGGGCGATTCGTTCGCCGAACATCGTGGTTTTCGCGTATTCCGGATTTACGTGGACAGGATTGAAATCGCCGATGATTCCGGCATAATTTACAATATCCGCCTCGCTGATCATCTTGGTGATGGAAGCGGTCTCACCCACTTCGATTTCGGCGTAAGGTCGTTCAACAACGAATGAAGTGTGAATCGGCATTGTTTCTGCCTCCTTTTTTATTTTAAAATATGTCCGGCAATGACCACGCGCTGGATTTGGTTGGTTCCTTCATAAATCTGGGTGATCTTTGCATCGCGCAACATTCTTTCCACCGGGTATTCGCGCGAATAGCCGTAACCGCCCATGATCTGCACGGCGTCCATGGCCACTTCCACAGCCACATCGGAAGCGAACGTCTTTGCCATGGCCGCTTCCTTGCCATACGCAAGCCCGGAGTCTTTCAGGTGGGCGGCATGATGGACCAGCTGTCGCGCGGCTTCAATTTTTATCGCCATATCCGCCAGCATGAAGGCAACCGCCTGATTGGCGGCAATCGGCTTGCCGAACTGTTCGCGCACTTTCGAATAACGCAGTGCTTCTTCGTAGGCGCCCTGGGCGATGCCGACAGCTTGGGCTCCAATACCGATTCGGGCTCCGTCCAGTGTTACCATGGCGATTTTGAAACCTTCGCCGATTTTACCAAAGAGATTTTCCTGCGGAATCCGGCAGTTTTCAAAAATCAGCTCGGAAGTTGAGGAAGCACGGATTCCCATTTTTTCTTCTTTTTTACCGATGCTAAAACCGGGTGTTCCTTTCTCTACAATAAAACCGGTAATGCCTTTAAGGCCCCTGGATTTGTCCACCGTGGCAAAAACCAGGTAGGTTTCGGCCGGACCTCCATTGGTAATAAAACACTTGGACCCGTTAAGTATATACTCGTTGCCGTCCAAAACTGCAGTGGTGGCGACCCGGCCCGCGTCAGAACCCGCGTTGGGCTCTGTGAGGGCAAAGGCGCCAATCTTGCGGCCTGACGCCAAATCAGGCAAGTATTTTTGTTTTTGCTCTTCTGTGCCAAACAATTCGAAGGGAGCAGTCCCCGCCGAGGTGTGAACCGCCACGATGGCTCCTGTTGCGCCGCAACATTTGGAGATTTCCTCCAAAGCCACCATGTATGAAACTGCGTCCAGGTTGGCTCCTTCGTACTTTTCGCTGATCGGAATGCCCATCAGCCCCAGATCGGACAGCTTGCGAATGGTCTCCCAGGGGAACTCCTCCGTATGATCGTAGTGTGCGGCTTTGGGTGCAATTTCCCTTTTTGCGAATTCCCGCACCATTTTTTGGATCGATAACTGCTCTTCATTCAGTAATGCCACGTCAACCAACTCCCCTTATTCTCTACTCGCAAAAATTTTCGAATTCATTTTGCCAGAACTTCGTCTTTGATTCCCATGACCTGGTCCATGAAAATTCGTTCATCCATTCGTTTCAGGGTAGGGGATACCGCAATTTTGAATTCGATTTGATCCAGAACATCTTTTTGCAGATCCACGCCCGGTGCAATTTCGGTCAGCATCATTCCCTCCGGGGTCAGTTCGAAGACGGCCCGTTCCGTCATATAGATGACGCGCTGTCCCGATTCTCTCGCATACTCGCCGCTGAACGTGATATGGTCCACATGCTTGCAAAACTTCTTGGTTTTTCCTTCTTCGACGATTTTCAGTTGTCCGTCCCGTACTTCGACCTGCAGGCCGCCGGCCGTCATCGTACCGCAGAAAACGACCTTCTTCGCATTCTGGGTGATGTTGATGAATCCGCCGCAACCGGCGAATCTTGGCCCGAACTTGCTGACGTTGACATTTCCCGCTTCGTCGGTCTGGGCCAGGCCGAGGTACACGACATCAAGCATGCCGGAATCATATAAATCAAACATGGTCGTCTGTTCGAGAATAGCGGTCGGATTGTATGTCGCGCCAAAATCCATGCCTGGCGCGGGC
>CAZXCC010000327.1:0-2985 GCA_964638945.1 uncultured Veillonellaceae bacterium
CGATTATTGAAAAGCCTATAGAAGCACTCGGCAATATCAACAGATTAAAGTAACCCCCTCCCTCTCTAGCCCTCAACCGCCCCAAGTATCACCAGCAACAAAAGCCAAGGCACCCTGTTTTAAAGGCGGCTTGGCTTTGTTTGATATGTATTTTGCTGCTGTAGCGAATGGATTGAATGCGCACTGGTGCGCAGATTTTATGACCCGGACAATTCGCATGAATACCTTGGTCGTTTGTCGCAGAAAGCACAAATTCCTTGACAGACCCCACTATTACATAAAATTATCAAAAACATTATTCAAACATTATTTTTTCGGCTTGTTGGATGATTTGCTTGAATTCTAACAAATTTCTTATTTCATTAATGCCTTGAGGTCTTCGGGGTGATATGGAGTATTCTTGTATTTTTAGCTCAAACCATTTCACATCGTGCCAATCATCAAATTTATAGCCCACATTATGATAAATGCCTACAGGTTTAAATCCAAAGGATTGATGAAACCTTTCGCTTTTTTCGTTAGGTAAAGCAATTCCAGCGTAAGCATTGTAATAGCCTTGCAGTTTAACCAATTCAAACAAAGCAAAATAAAGTGCTTTCCCGATCTTTTTTCCGTGATATTGCGATTTTATATAAATCGAAAAATCTATCGACCAATCATATGCTGCACGTTTATTAAACTGAGAAGCATATGCGTATCCGACTATATTGGTGTCTTCTTCACATATAATCCAAGGATATTTCTTTTGTATCTCAGCCATTCTTTTGCCAAAATCCGTCACAGTCGGCACTTCGCATTCAAAGGAAATGATTGTATTCACGATAAATGGACCATATATCTCCAATATCGAGTTGCAATCAGCTTCATTAGCAAGGCGAAGAACTTTATTTGCCATCATCTACACCTCCAAACTGCTGCTGAATTACTTCGAAAAAACTGGTAGTATTTCCTTCCAAATTCTTAAAGCATTTTGAGGTATCGACTGTTGGCAATTATTGTTCCGCCCCAACCGCCCTGTCGCCTCATGCCGCCTCATGCCCCCTCACTCGCTGCACAGAGATAACGCTTCAGTATATATTCGCACCTCGGTTATGTGAACTGATTCCGCATTGAATACCATCAAAATATGACTTATAATGCTCATTGTAATGATTGGAATCAAAGGAGAAGAATTATGGAATCATGGTTAGTTGAGCGGATTGAAGAAATTTTCCATGCGAATCCATTGTCAACAATGATGGACATTACCATTCTTGATCTTAATAACAATTCAGTAACTTTGACAATGCCGATTGGTAAAGAAATTCATACTAACGTTTATGGGTTTGTCCATGGCGGCTCATTATTTACTTTGGTTGATTCAGTGATGGGGATAGCAGGACTTACTACCGGCAATTTAGTGGTCACCAGCGATATCAGCATCCGATTTATTACAAATGCAAAAAAAGGGAATATCCTCACCGCTGTCGGACGAATAATCCACAAAGGCAAAGACACAATAATTACTGAAGCCGAGATCTATGACCGTCGCCAGCGCTTATTGGTCAAGGCTCAAGGCAGTTATTTCATAAGGGGTCCAATAAAAGAGGCAAAACAATAATGACTATCTGCTCCAAACATCATTACTCTAATTTCTCATTGAACTGGCATCCAAATTGTCAATCGATCACCAAGACTCCCAAAACTTATCCGCCAACAGCAAAGGCTTCCAACCGCAAATGGCTGGAAGCCCTTGCTCAATCTTCAATTGATGCAGTTGTCATACTAAAGTTAGACAAATCAATGACTAGATAATTGGGGGCAAACAAAGGTCCCTACTAATATCGCTTAATGGTTGCAAAAAATAATTGATCACTTCATTGGCTACGACAGTGCCCGCCAAGTTCACCCCAATGGTTGTGGATGGAACTGTGCCCAATAATACCCCTTGGTATAAGCGCGAAATGATCTCCGGTTGAAAATGGTCCGCATAGATTCCCAACCCGTCTTTCCTGCCACGGAGTAACGCCTTATGCCAAAATTCAGCAGGCGTCATCTTTTCAGGATGATGATTGACCATTAGCGCGCCAAATCCGACAGCGCCTGCGGTGAACAGGGGAATGCAATATTTACGGGCTATATCGGCACCTTTATCTTTTACATCCTGCCCTTTTTCAACGTCTATTGCACCAATATATACATCCGTTCCATGTAAGAATTCTTCAATATTGTCAACGTTAATTCCCTCATCGTATCGCTGCAATTCAATGTTGGGATTGATCGAGCGCGCCCATTCATCATAGACTTCCAGCTTCTTGCGCCCGATCGTACTCAAGGTTGCTCCCGGCTGACGATTCATATCCGGCGGATCAAAGATGCCGTTCTCCGCCAGCCGAAACTGACGCACGCCCGAACGCACCAGAGCTTGAAAGGCAACCCCTCCGACACCGCCCAATCCTGATAAAGCGACATATGCATCTGTAATCAGCTCCAGACCCTCTTTGTGAATAAGCAACCCCAATCTATTGCGAAAATCCATGTTTCCCATCACACTTATTGCGCCTCCTGTCAGCAGTAACTTATATACAACTATCCTCAATAAATACTTTGTTGCAACAATTCTCCTCTCACCCATTTATTCCTGCCTAAATGATCGTCTTGATCGCCAAAACCAGCAAAACTTCATCCGCCAACACAAAAGGCTTCCAACCACGAATGGCTGGAAGATTTTTCTGCCGAAGCGAATGCTGAAAAAATGTTGGCGCATCAATATTTACATATGTTTTAACATATACTATAATTATAATCACTCAAGCGAGGTGATTCTGCTAATGGGTTATTCGTCCAAAGAAATACTGCAATTATTGCACGATGATGGTTGGTATGAAGTAGATAAAGAAGGTTCTCACCTTCAACTGAAACATCCAACCAAGCCTGGCAAAGTCACTGTTATTCACCCATCTAAAGATCTCAAGAAAACCACCTACTTTTCAATATTAAAACAGG
>CAZXCC010000328.1:0-2980 GCA_964638945.1 uncultured Veillonellaceae bacterium
TCCTGCAGTTTCGCCTTCAGCTGCTCACTGTAGCGCGGCGGCCACAAAAAGATGTTCACCAGCATTGCCGTAATCAAACCGGCAAAGACGACTCCCGTCCGATTTAGCGCATGCGGCAGAAACAGTTCCTGACTGGATCCCATGACAAAAACAGCTGCGACGATCCCCGTCGAGATTCCGGTTTTTAAATCCATTTTGATATACACCGCGATGAGCAGAATCGCCACCACGCCCATGATGAGCGGCGTACCCCCTGCCAGATATCCGAACAGAAGTCCTGCCGACACGCCGATAAAATGCACCAAAATCTGATCCTTTGCCGTTTTCATCGTCAAAAAGATCGAAGGCTGCATATTGACGACCGCTGATACGGCGCCAAAAAATGCAGGTTCCAGATGAAGCAGCCTGCAGGCGTACATGGTTATCGTTACGGCAATGCCAGTCTTAACAATCCTTGCGCCAATTTTCATCTGCGATTCCCATGAATTCCTTCCCTATTTTTCCAGATTCACGGTGCTAATTCCGTACCGGACCGGAGTTTTTTCCGATGCGGCAAGCCAGGCCTCGCCTTTGCCAACCATCACACCCTGCCAGTTGACAAACAGGTCCGCCACCTTTTGCTTGGCAAACGCCTCTTTCACCTGCGGCGTGAATATTTCATCATAGTCTTCCATTACTTCTTTTCTGGACGCAAACTGTGCCGTTGTTTTGCCTGAAATTCCATCAATCCAGCCGTTGACACGAAGCGGATATAGTATCGAATCCGCCACCTTGTTCCGGTCATTGGCAGCCACGGCGGCCTGCAGCGCCAAAAATGCCGATTCAAACTTGGCTGCGTCTTCGATTCCGGCTATTACGTAGCGGTTATCCGCCGCAGCCTGAACTGTTGCAGGACTGCTGAGACTGGCGCAAAAAAACACCCCTATCAGCAACAATCCGATGATTTTGGTATGATTCATATCCTGCCCTCCCCTCTTCACGTCGGCATCTTCTTGCCTCCTCCCTTACTTTGTTCGCTCCGGAAGCTACTTTTCCTTCGCTCCGCAGGAAAAAGCCCCTCGTAAAAAACAAGTTGCATAATGCAATTAATGTATGTTACAATTTCCATGGAAGAATTCCGAAAAGTGAGGAGAAATCGAATGCCCACTCATGAAGATGCAGCCCCCCTTCGGGAAATGCTGCGCATCCTGGTCAGGAAGATGGGAATCCTCGAACGCGGTGAAGCGACCTGTTGCAGCATAACCATCAGTCAGTGCCATGCCATCGTGGAAATCGGCCGGTCTGAAAATCTGTCGGTCAACCAGCTGGCCGAGGTGCTCGGATTGGATAAGAGCACTGTCAGCCGGTCTATAGACAAGTTGGTGCATGATGGTCTCGTGTTGCGGGAGGAAGACCCGGAAGACAGACGTTATGCGACATTGCGCCTGTCTGATGCGGGGCGCAGATTGTTCGACACGATCGAAGAAAGAATGACCTTGTACTTTCACGACGTTCTCCATGCCATTCCCCCGGAAAAAAGATCACAGGTACTCGAAAGCATTCAATATCTGACGGCAGCGCTGCAAGGGCCTCGCTGCTGCTGAGGGAGGTTCATTGAAATGGAAAAACAAGATCTGCGCGACAAGGTTCGGCAAAAATACGCCCAGGCGATCACATCGCGGACCGGCGGCAGTTGTTGCAGCAGTTCCGGTTGCTGCGGCGGTGCAGGCGATACCGCGGCGGCCAGCATGATTACAGGCAGCCTGTACGCCTCGGAGGAAGTTGCAGGCCTGCCGGAAGACATGCTGAAGCTTTCGCTCGGCTGCGGCAATCCCACAGCGCTCGGCAACCTGTATCCGGGCGAAACCGTCCTGGATCTTGGCAGCGGCGCGGGGCTGGATGTGCTGCTGTCTGCCCGAAGGGTCGGCGCATATGGCAAAGCCTATGGCCTGGACATGACGGATGAGATGCTGGCGGAGGCCAACGCGAACAAAGCCCGTTCCGGCCTGACAAACGCCGAATTCCTGAAAGGGACCATAGAAAACATCCCTCTGCCTGACAACAGTGTGGATGTCGCGATATCCAACTGCGTAATCAATCTCTCCGTTGACAAGGACCAGGTCTTTCGGGAGATTTTCCGCGTACTCCGGCCCGGCGGAAGAATTGCCGTCTCCGACATCGTGCTGACCAAACCCCTGCCGGAACCTATCCGCATCAGTTTGTTGGCCTGGGCCGGCTGTGTGGCCGGTGCCCTGACCGACGAGGAATATCGCAGCAAATTGTCCGCAGCCGGCTTTGAAAATGCCGGGCTGGAAGTCACCCGTGTGTACGACATGACCAGCCCGACGGCACAAAAATGGCTGCCGGATGCTTCGCCGGATTTGCTGAAACAGATAAACGGGTCCATGGTCAGCGCTTTCGTCCGTGCAAAAAAACCGCCCCGCCTGCTTTCTCCCGGTGCCGATTTTCAGCTGCGGCCGGCTGGGACGGAAGATTTCCCTTTCATCCATGCGTTACTCTCCGCCAACGGTCTGCCAACGGACGGAGTCTCTCCAGGCGCCGGTACGTATTGGGTCGCTGTGCAGGAAAAAACCATCGGTGTCGCCGGCTATGAACGATATGGAACTTCTGCGCTGCTACGCTCCCTGGCCGTTTCAGGAACGCACAGAAAATCCGGCGTTGCCGACGCGCTCACAAGGCAGATTTTGCAGGAACTCAGACTGGCAGGGGTTGGAGTCGTGTTTTTGCTCACAGAAACTGCTTCCCGTTATTTCCATCGTCGGGGCTTTGAATTTATCAGCCGGGAGGAGATTCCTGCGGAAATCCTCTCCAGCTCCGCACTGGGACATGCGTGCCCTTCCTCCAGCCAGTGCATGAAGCGCTCCGTCTGAAATCCGCAGGATGTTCGCGCAAAGAAACAAGGGGCAGTATTTCTCAGAAATACTGCCCCTTGTCTTTCTGTTTTCAAGTCTTGAATTTAGCTACTGCGTTCTGCAGTTCC
>CAZXCC010000329.1:0-2963 GCA_964638945.1 uncultured Veillonellaceae bacterium
CCGCAGTCGGTCTGGCTATACCTCATTTGATGGATATAAAGGCATTTAGCGCTGCAGCTGCTGATTCGCATATCACACGCGTTGCATCCTGGTGCAACGGTTGTTCAACCAGTTGCCCCATGTTTGCTTATGTTAAAAATGGACGTTTGTGGAAAATTGAAGGCAATCCGTTAGCCATGAAAAACTATGGTACTCTTTGCGCCCGTGCCCATGGCATAGCGGCAGACCTCTATAACAAGGACCGAGTCCGCCAGCCGATGAAGCGTATGCCGGACGGAGGATTTCAACCCATCTCCTGGGAACAGGCTTTCACGGAAATTGCCGAAAAACTTACAGGCATCCTGGATAAGAATACCGGTAACTCCGTCGCCTGGATGGCCCATGGTGGAAAAGAAAGCTACGGAGCCATGTTTCTTGACGAGATCGGCTCACCCAACTACATCACCCACTACTCCACTTGCTTTACCTCTAAAACGAACGCGTGGGACAAGATGGTCGGCAACCAGCTGACCATCGATATCCGCCGGGCCAAATACATGCTGTTTGCCGGCCGCAATTACGGCGGAGCCATCATACCGGCCGCCATGAAGCAACTGACTGCGGCAAGAGAAAAAGGTATGAAGATAGTCGTAGTTGATCCGCGCTTGTGCGAGCTGGCAAAAATTGCTGATGAATGGATTCCCATACGGCCCGGAACCGATCTGGCACTGTTTCTCGGAATCGCTCATACGCTCATCAGTGAAAGCCTCTACAGTAAATCATTCGTCCAAAAATATGTTTTCGGTTTTGAGGAATTCTGGCAGGCAAACAAGGATTTCAACGCAGACAAAGCGGCTGAAATCTGCGACATTCCTGCTGCAAAAATCCGGGAAATTGCCCGTGACCTGGCCAAAAACGCGCCCGCTGCTTTCCTTGATCCCGGGTATCATGGATTGCACAACCACTATGTGAGCAGCACCCAGATCGCACAGGCCAACGTCATCGTCAATGCGTTGCTTGGCAACTTTTACCAACCAGGTGGTCTGATGCCGTCTGCCCGTCCGGCACTAGGTGCGTTGAAGCAATCCAAACGCCTGCAACCCGAAAAAGGTCCACGTGCCGATGGCGCCGGAGTGCCGAATGAATACCCTACTGTCGAGACCAGCCGGGGAATTGCCCAGCATATGCCGGAGCTGATCGCAAAAGGAAAAATCAAAGCCGTATTCCTTTACCACTTCAATCCGCTGCGTACCGCACCGGACCCTGAATACCAGAAAGGTCTCGCCAAAGCGGAATTGGTGGTATCCATCCCGATTGACTGGAATGAATCCTCCTATCACGCTGCCCATTACATCTTGCCTGAACACTATTTCCTGGAACGGATGGAATCGCCGAAACCGGTGTCCGGCAACATCAGCCACGATTATCCGCAAATAGCCATCCGCATGCCTGCCGTAAAACCGTTGCACGACACCCGTCCTCTGCTTGAGATTATGCAGGGCCTGACCAAAGCGATGAAAATCGACGACCTTTATCCCTTTACGGTAGAGGATGAAATCAACGCTGCGCTTAGTCCTCTCGGTATCGAACGCAACCGTCTCCAAACCGAAGGTTGTATCGAAATCCCTGTTCCCATAAAACCGGGTTTTCCTGAAAAGGACGGCAAACCGGCGTGCGGCACGTTCACAGGAAAAATCGAGTTTACTATCGGCGCCTTCAAATTACATGGTCGTTCCGGAGTTCCCACCTGGATTCCGCCGCTCGTGTCTCCAAAAGGAGCTGACGAATTTCGCCTCATCCATGGCAAACAGCCCTGGCACTCCCACTCCCAGACCAACAACTCGCCCTATCTGCTGGAAATGACCAAAAGCTACAAAGGAACCTGGATGTGGATGAATCGAAGCCGTGCTGAAAAACTCGGACTAAAAAATGGGGATACCGTCACGGTCGAATCTACCATCGAGTATCCCGGGCAGACAACGCGAACCGCAAAAAAACAACTGCAGCTCAAGGTTACGGATATGCTGTATCCGGAATGCGTTTGGATTCCTTCGGCTCATGGCTGTTTCTCGCCAAAAATGACCTATGGCTATAACAATGGCGCCAACTATAACGACTTTGCCCCTTCCCGTGTAGAACCGCTGTCCGGCGGCTGCATGGTGCAGGAAGTCATCGTCAGGGTTCGGAAGGGGGCCGTCTGATGCCCAGTTACGCAATGCTCATCGATGCGGCAAAATGCACCGGCTGCGGCGCTTGTCGCGTGGCCTGCCAAATGCAGTGGCAATTGCCGCCGAACCGTTTTTACAACCGGCTTGAATTTCGTGAAAAAGGCGCGTATCCCAAAGTCAGGCAGGAAATATATCCTGTTCAGTGCATGCACTGCGATAACCCTCCCTGCCAGAGCGTCTGCCCCACCAAGGCGACGTATAAAAGTCCGGACGGCATGGTTCTCGTCAATCCGGATAAATGCATCGGCTGCAAGATGTGCATGACAGCCTGTCCTTATGACGTTCGACAGCCCAACGAAAAAGGCATCGTGGAAAAATGCCGATTTTGCGATGAATATGTCAAGAAAGGGGAACAGCCCCCCTGCGTGACGACTTGCATGAACGGAGTCCGAGTATTTGGCGATCTGGATGATGCAAACAGCGAAATCCGCATGAGAATGGAAGCATGTCAGACATTCACCCTGTTGCCTCATATGGGGACAAAGCCCCGCATCTATTATGTCCGCAAATAACATCGCAAGCGGTGAACTCTTCCTTCTGCTCGCCGGTTTCTGGCAACCGCCGGACGAAGAATTCCTGGATGAAATAGCAAACGGTTCGGTCGATGCGTCTCTCTCCCGGCTGGGTTTCCGATCCGGTCCGTTCCGTTTTCTTGTTCCCTCTCTGCTGGAGTTGCAAAAATTTCACAGCATCCATATTCAGGGGTATGGAAAAACTTCCCTTCTTCCTGTTGAATCTCTCTTCAAACGCTGGACG
>CAZXCC010000330.1:0-2958 GCA_964638945.1 uncultured Veillonellaceae bacterium
TTCCAGCGACAAAATCCCTGCATCGCAGATCAAAAGCACAGAATATTTTTCGATCTGTGAACCGGGTTTGACAGACGCTATTGCACCTGATACAATTTTGGCAGGTCAGAGGTTCTCCTTCCATGATGATCAGAATATTTTATTGAAAGACAAAGATGTCTGATGATATTTGCCGCCTGGCAACCATCATCAGACTTTTATCATTTTCTTCCCAAAAGCAGGGAGGTGCATTTTTGAAAATCCATTTTATACAAAACCATTCTCTTGCTACCCCTGGCTATATTGGCCCATGGGCAATGCAAAAAGGTCATCCCGTATCCTTAACAAAGCCCTATGATACCCCTGAATTCCCAAAGCAGAATGATTTTGATATGTTAATCATTCTTGGAGGAACCATTGGCGCATATGAAGAAAAACAAATTCCTTGGCTTCACGCCGAAATAGAGTTTATTCAGGAAACAATCAAGGCTGACAAATGCGTGCTCGGCATTTGTCTTGGGGCTCAGCTCATTGCACAGGCATTGGGAGCAAGAGTTTTTCCCCACACACAGAAAGAGGTTGGTTGGTGGCCGATCCGCCTTACTCAGGCAGGGAAAGAAACTTCGCTTTTTAAAGGAGTCGCGGAGAAATTCACAGCCTTTGAGTATCACCAGGATACCTTTGATTTACCAGACGGAGCAGCTCTGCTCGCAACCAGTCAGTGTTGCGTAAATCAGGCATTCCTGTACGGAAAACGTGTCTTTGGTTTGCAGTTTCACCCCGAGCTTACCGGTGACCAGATTCATTCCATTGCGAACCTTTCCGAATCCGGTGATGGTCCATATGAGCAAAATACCGAGGCGATAAAAGCTCGGTCGGATTTTCTTCCACTGCAAAGACAAATATTGCATACTATGCTTGAAAACATGGAAGCGCTGAATTACAGTCAATCAGTTTGACACTATCGTATTAACGCGCATTTTCCTATTCTTTATTCTTATGCTGCAAGACAAAGATGTCTCATGATATTTGCCAAGGAGCGACTATCATCAGACATCTTTTTTTGTTTTTCCCCATCGAACTGTGCCACAGATGTAACGGGCGTCATTATTGAAAAATAATGTTCCCCTTTTTAATAAAGAATAGAGAATTGGAGGCAGAAAAATGAAGAAGAACCTAATGTCAATTGTTTTTATGGTATCCGTACTCGTAGCGACCCTTATCACAGGCTGCGGTCAGGAGAAAGCGGCCGCACCGGCTGCCGCGAAACCCGAAGCCGAAAAAACCTATATTATTGCCTGCGATGCAAAATATGCGCCTTTTTCTTTTGAAGAGAATGGAAAATATAAAGGCATTGATGTGGAGCTGATCGCAGCTATCGCGAAAGTGGAAGGTTTCAAATACGAATTGAAGCCCATGGATTTCAGCGGGATAATTCCTGCAATCAAAGCCGGCC
Source organism: uncultured Veillonellaceae bacterium (assembly GCA_964638945.1). Classification (GTDB taxonomy): domain Bacteria; phylum Bacillota; class Negativicutes; order UBA1444; family UBA1444; genus CAZXCC01. Next base: position 1,436 of record CAZXCC010000330.1, read on the forward strand.
AAATCGATGGTTCCATCGCCGGCATGAATATCACGGAGAAAAGAAAAGAATCCATCGATTTTTCTGATGGATATATCAAATCAGGTTCATCCATTGTAGTAAACATCAAGAATACCGATATCAATTCACTGGATAATCTGAAGGGCAAGACAGCGGCTGTCAAGAAAGGAACCACCGGTGCCATATTTGCCGAAGAAAATCAGAAAAAATACGATTTGAAGATTAGCTATTATGATGATTCGCCATCAATGTTCCAAGCTGTAAAAAATGGCAATGCCGATTTCCTTGTGGAAGATTATCCTGTGATTTCCTATCAGATCAAAGTCTCCCCGGAAAAAAACTTCCGGGTGGCCGTACCTGAGATCGAAGCAGCACCATTCAACGGATTTGCCGTCAATAAAGGGAAAAATCAGAAACTGCTTGCCCAGTTTAACTCGGGCCTTAAAAAATTAAAAGAGAATGGTGAATATGCAAAAATCGTCGGCCAATATCTTCCATTGGATAAATAAGCCATTTTGCTAACTTTTGTGCAGAAAATCATACATCTGGCGCGCGAAATGCAGCAAGCGGGAAAGGTGTATGATTTACTGCATTTTCAATTGTATTGTTATTGCAGGAGGGCTATCGTGTCATGTATTACTTTCAATTGTTTCTGGAATGTCTGCCCAGTTTGTTGAGCGGATTGCAGCTCACTGTTATTATGGCAATAGCCTCCATTTTTTTTGCTTTCCTCCTCGGGGTAATTCTGGGGTTGTTCAGCATCAGCAACAGCAAAGCCTTGCGCTCTTTTTCAACAGTTTATATTTATGTAGTGCGCGGTGTTCCTCTCATGATTCTGGCTTTATTTCTGTATTTCGGGGTTAGTGCCATTCTGGGAATCCGCTTTAACCCCGTAGTCGCTGCCATTATCTCGCTCACCATCAATGCCAGCGCCTATATGGCAGAAATTTTCCGGGGAGGCATACAGGCAATCGATATCGGACAAACGGAAGCAGCCAGAAGCCTTGGTCTGGGTTATCTAAAAACCATGGAAAAAGTTGTTTTGCCGCAAGCAATTAAAATCATGATACCCGCTATTTTAAATCAATTCATCACTACGCTCAAGGATACTTCGATCCTATCGGTCATCAGCGTCAGAGAATTAACATTGAACGGACAGATCATCATAGCCAGAAATTATTTACCCTTCGAAGTATATTCCTATGTGGCGGTGATGTATCTTGTAATCATAACCGGACTGTCATTACTCTCAAAAAATCTGGAAAGGAAGCTGAGTTATGATAATCACGGCAAGCGAAATTAAAAAGCGATTTGGCAATCTGGAAGTCCTCAAGGGAATTTCCCTGGAGGTAGAGGAAGGCGAAGTACTTTGCATAATTGGTCCTTCCGGTTCTGGAAAAAGCACGTTGTTGCGATGTCTCAACCGTTTGGAAGAAATCCAGTCAGGCAGTATAACGATAATCGGCGAAAACATTGTCAATGCCAAAAATATCAATAAATTGCGCGAAAATATCGGCATGGTG
>CAZXCC010000331.1:0-2951 GCA_964638945.1 uncultured Veillonellaceae bacterium
GCTGCGCCGGAAACCGACGCTGTCAAGTTGGACAGTGGAATGATTTCCGGCGAGACGGAAGGAAATGTCCGCATTTTCCGCGGTATTCCCTATGCGGCGCCGCCGGTTGGAGATCTTCGGTGGAAACCGCCGCAACCTCCGCAATCGTGGACCGGAGTTCGACAGTTCACAAATTTCGGACCGTCCTGTCCGCAGCCGCAGGAGTCCAGTTCTTCCGTGTACAGCGAAGACTGCCTCACGCTGAATGTGTGGACTCCGGCTGCTCATCCGCAGGCGAAACTGCCTGTGATGGTTTGGATCCACGGCGGTGGGTTTAATTTCGGCGGCACTTCCTTGCCGGAGTATGACGGGAAAAATCTGGCTGCCAAAGGTGTAGTGGTAGTGACGGTCAACTATCGCCTCGGGCCGCTGGGATTCATGGTGCATCCTCTGCTTGATGCGGAATCGGCCAGTGGAACATCCGGCAATTACGGGTTGTTGGACCAGATTGCGGGTTTGCAGTGGGTTCAGCGGAATATCGCAGCCTTTGGCGGCGACCCCACACAGGTGACAATCTTCGGACAGTCTGCCGGTTCGCGTTCGGTTTCGCTGCATTTGCTGAGCCCCATGACAAAAGGCCTGTTTAAGGGAGCGATTGCTGAAAGCGGCGGTCCGATCATTGGCTCGGAATATTTATCTCCTTCCTTTGACGGGAATAAAGCGAATGTCGGCAAGATGGGGCAGGAGTTGGCACGACGTTTGGGCAGCGCCGATGCTCCCGACGTGTTGGCCGATATGCGGGCCAAGTCGGCCGAGGAGGTCGTGAAGGCGGCCGCGTGCAGCACCAGTCTGTTTGACGATGGGCTGTTCTTCGCACCAGTATTTGACAGCTGGGTTTTGCCCGACAATCCGAGGACTGCGCTTGCTGAAGGCCGAATCCATGCAGTGCCGGTAATCACAGGGAGCACGAAAAATGAAGGGGCGCTTTACCTGTTGCAGGAAAAGGAAATCACCCGGCAAAAATACCGGGAATTCTTTGAAAGCCGCTTTGGTCAAAGCGTCGGTCAAGCCATGGAGATGTTTCCGGCCCCGCGGGATAAGGACATCGGTTCTGCGATTGACAATGTGATTGCAGTGGCCGCGAATGCCCGTCCGGCGCAATTGACCGCACAGGCAATAGAGCGCAAAGGAAAAGCGGCATATGTTTATCAGTTCACGAGGGTCCCACAGACGGCTCTCGCCCGGAAGGCGGGCGCACATCACGGCGTTGATCTTGCATATGTTTTTGGCAATATGACGGAGGCCGGCGCCTATGACGAAGTCGACCGGAAGCTTTCGCAAGCCGTGATGCAGTATTGGGTCAATTTTGCCCGTACGGGAAATCCCAACGGCAATGGGCTGCCAATCTGGCCTGAATACAGAACGCAAGAGGACTTGACCATGGAATTCGGGGATAAGCTGAAAATCAACAAGGATTTGTTCAAACCCGAAATCCGTTTCATCGGGGAAGTTGATTCTCTGAAATATCCCTCTGCCACTGTTCCCTCAATAAAATAATGAGGTGATTGCATGTCGGTTGAAAACGCAAAAAAATTCTATGAAGCGGTATCCCAGGACAAAGAAATTCAGAAGAAATTTATCGATTTGAGCCGGAAGTACAAGGGTGAACCGATGGACGAGGAAAAAATAAAATCGGTGGTGAACGGCGAAATTCTGCCATTGGCGGCCGAAATGGGATTCCAGATCACTTTGGACGACCTGAAACAATATGAAAAAGAAATGCTTCAACCTGCTGCGGACAGGGAAATGAGTGAAAGCGAAATGCAGGCAGTTTCAGGTGGATTTACCAACACATATTGCTTTTTTGCCGGTTACTCCGTGGATGAGGATGAGTGGTCTCCGCAAACAACAGTCAGATTTTGCATCTGGTTTGGCATTCAGTAACATTTCCTTAAATTTAGTTATGGGGTGATTGCATGTCGGTTGAAAACGCAAGAAAATTCTATGAAGCGGTATCCCAGGACAAGGAAATGCAGCGGAAGTTCAGCGATTTGAGCCGGAAGTACCGGGGTGAACCGATGGACGAGAAGCAGTTAAAAGCAATGGTTAATGAAGAAATTGTTCCAATGGCGGACCAAATGGGATTTCGGTTTACTGCGGATGATCTGAAACAACTTGAAAAAGAAATATATCAACCCGTTGCCGACAAGGAAATGAGTGAAGCCGAAATGCAGGCAGTTTCTGGCGGAAATGCCGGCTCATATTGCTTTATTGCCGGTTACTCCGTGGATGAGGATGAATGGTCTCCGAAAACAGTAGCCAAGTTTTGCATCTGGTTTGGCGTGTGATAAATCGAAGGAGGGATTGTTGTGTCCGTTGAAAACGTCAAGAAATTCTATGATGTGTTGGCAAAAGACGAAGCATTGAAACAAAAATTCATGGATTTATCAAAAAAACATCAGGGTAAGCCTCTGGATGAGGCGAAAGCTATGGAATTGGCAGAACTGGAGTATCTTCCCTTGGCAAAACAAATGGGCTATGAGTTTTCTTTGGATGATTTGAAAAGTTACGGCGACCAAGTGAAACAGGGGTGTCAGGGAGCGGAGCTCAGCGAAGAAGAGATGAAGGCTGTGGCAGGCGGGGTGTTTGTCTGCGTGTTTATCGGAGCCGGAGACAAAACGGATTTCAGCCGCAGTCCCCTCGCATTCTGTGTTTTAGTCGGAGCCGATTGCGAGCAGAATTTGTGTTGCGTTATCGGTGTCACTACTGAGACGAAATAATCGTTGGCGGCGCATTTTCGTGCTGAGGGTGACGAATTGAGGAATCCTGATTTTTGCAAGGATCAAATATGCGGCTGGAGGGATGAAAATGTCCGTGGAAAACGTCGGGAAATTCTATGAAGCAGTATCCCAGGACAAAGCAATGCAACAGAAGTTCATCGATTTGAGCCGGAAATACAAAAGCGATACCGT
>CAZXCC010000332.1:0-2932 GCA_964638945.1 uncultured Veillonellaceae bacterium
GGCAGTGGCTCGAGCCCGCTTTTCCGCCGGCCAAGTTTCCGCCACAAGGGTCATGCCAATGCCAAATTCGCCGCCAAGCCCCAGTCCTGCAAGAAAACGATAAATATTCAGCTCATTGACCGATGTAGCAAATGCACATAGGCCTGTAAAAATCGAAAACAGGATAATCGTAGCGGAAAATATTTTCACTCGTCCCCAATAGTCTGCCATAATGCCGAAAATGTATCCGCCTGCCACGGCGCCAATCAAAGTGTATGTAGCAATAAGACCTCCCTGGGCAAAAGAAAGATTAAACTCTTTAAGAATTGCAGTCATCACAAAAGATAAAATCAACATATCGAGACCGTCCATGGCATATCCTGTCACCGATGCAAAAAGCATTTTCCAGCGGCGGCCCCAGGTCGCCTGATCTTCACCAACATACAGTTCTTGTTTTACCGGCAGCTCCACCATATAATAACTCCTTTCATCATCCATTTATTATTTTTGACCAAAAGCAATACTACATCTCCTCCCTTCGCCCGTCAAAAACCTTATTGCCTCCAACAAAAGTCAATCGGACAAGTCCTTTCATTCTCATGCCCTGATAGGGAGTATTGCGGCCTTTTGAAACAAATTTCGAACTATCCACGACCCACTCCCTGTGAGGGTCAACAACACAGATATCCGCCGGAGAACCAACCGAGATGGTTCCGCCGGAAAGCCCCATTGTCGCGGCAGGCTTGCAAGTCATTTTTTCTATCAGCCAGGAAGGAGCGATTCCTCGTTCGTGCACAAGCCGGGTCAACAACACCGGCAACGCAGTTTCAAAACCGACGATGCCGTTCGCTGCCTGATCAAACGGACCTGCCTTGTCATCTGCGGTATGTGGGGCGTGATCCGTGGCAATGAAATCAATGGTTCCATCGTCAAGTCCAGCGAGCAGCGCCTCAATATCCTCCTTGCCGCGCAGCGGCGGCGCCATTTTCGCGTTCGTTCCTCGAATTGCAACATCGTCGCGGGTCAGGGTCAAATGGTGGGGACATACTTCCGTCGTCACTTTGAGACCCTCTTTTTTCGCCGCACGTATCAGCTCCACACTTCGTGCTGCGCTCAAATGCTGCACATGCAGATGCCCGCCTGCAGCTCGCAATACTTCCAAGTCACGATTCAATAAAATGTATTCATTCATCGGCTCGTATGCAGTCGGCCAAAAACCCTTCAGTGCCGCATCCTCTTCATGTACGGATATAATTACGTTCAGTTTGCGGCTCATTTGCAGCGCCTGATAAAGAACAGATGCCCGGTCTATGGGGTACCCATCGTCCGAAAAAATCCTCACCCCTTCGGCCGCCAAGGTAGCCATATCGCTAAGATCGCGCCCTTTGAGGTCCTGCGTAACACCCGCCGCCTGCACTACTCTCACAACCGCTTTCTGCGCAATGAGTTCCTGGATACGCCGGTATACATTGGCATTATCCGGAACCGGATTCAAATTGGCCATGGCAATGACTGTCGTAAATCCCCCCCGGGCAGCTGCCATTGTTCCGGACTCAATCGTTTCCTTGCGTTCAAAACCCGGTTCACGCAAATGGCAATGCGCATCAATCAGGCCGGGAATTACCCATAAACCCTCACAATCAATCATTTCCGCATCCACAGCGCTAATACCCGGTCCTATCTCCTGCACGACTCCGTCAGACAATAAAATATCCGCAGTGCGGTTAATTCCCTGCAACGGATCAATAATCCAGCCATTCCTCAGCACCACAGGCTTGCATTTTATTTCTCTTGTATTTGGCAAAACGCTTTTCACCCGCCCTTTTCAACACCCATATCCAATGCTGCTAAACCGATTCGCATCAGTTTTACTCTATTTTTCTACAAACCCACATATTTTCCTGCTTTCTCCTGGAGCCGAATCCTCGAAAATGACCATGAAACTATGTACATATGATTTTCGTATATAAAAGGACCTGGCCAAGAATTTGTCTTGTCCAGGTCCTTTTATATGAATCCCAGGTCAAAAAAACATCTGTCCCAGATTATACACCAATATCCCCAGCAGCAGAGCCGACAAAAAACTTCCGGCAATGCCATAGAACACAATACGCCAGTCTTTTGTCTCCTGGTACATCGTAACCAGAGTGGTGACACATGGAGTATAGATCATGTATACCAAGAGAAAAGTAAATGCAGTCAGCGGGGAAATGTTTCGCAGCAGAATATCAGCCAGATTGCCCGAATCCTGCGCTGCATGATAAATAATTCCCAAGCTGGACAGAGCGCTCTCTTTGGCCGCAATTCCCAACAACAGAGCTACGATCAGTTGCCAGTTCAGCCCCAGCAACCTGCCTACCGGTTCAAGGACCTGCCCAATTTTTGCAATGTAGGACTGATCAAAGGGACCTTCAGGAAAATTCGAAAGGCACCACATTACGACAGACGCCGCAATAATCACATTGCGGATGCGATGCACAAAATTCAGAGTCATCCAACCTGTCGAAGTCGCCAGACTCTGGAATTTTGGTTTTTGGTACGGCGGCAGTTCCATCAAAAAGGAGCTTTCTCCATCACGAGGAATAAACAAACTCACTACAAAAGCTACCAAAACCATCAGGCCAAGACTGATACCCAATAAAGACAACATCACGACTGTCGCAAGCGTGGAAGGGAAAAAAGCCGATACAAGAAAAACCATTACACCCAGCCGTGCCGGACAAGGTGCGTAAGAACTGACCAAAATAGCCACCGTACGGTCATAGCGGCTCGATAATATCCTTGACGCCAGGATTCCATTCACATTACAACTGCACCCCAGCACCAGCGGCAAAAAAGTCTTCCCATTCATCCCCAACGCACTCATGACACGGTCTACCAAAAACACGACACGCACCAGATAACCGCTGTCCTGAATCAACGTGTAGAATAAAAAAAACACTGCCATCTGCGG
>CAZXCC010000333.1:0-2926 GCA_964638945.1 uncultured Veillonellaceae bacterium
ATATTGCCAGCGCCTATTTTAATGCCTGCAGCACCTGCTGACGGGCGATTTTTTTATGGCCCGACATCCAGAGAGTGCCGCGCCTTCTGCCGATACGCCCATGCGTAGCTCGTTGAATCTGCCTAAAATGTTTTTTTCCAAATCGTGCTTTCATCAAAAATCTCTTCTTTCTATCTGCGCTTTAGAATTTATCTTCGGCCGGAGTATCACCCGGCGCAATATTCTCTGCTAAAGGTTCAGCAAATGGTGCAATCTCATCTGCTTTTACAAAACGGTGTTTCCCCGGTACTTCGAGATTCGTTCCGTCACAAGTATGAATGGCACCATGCACAATGACTTGTTGCCCTTGAATAGCTGCCTTCTTCAGTACCTTGGCACACTCACTCATGCCGACCACTTCCACCACTTCGGGCTTACCGTCTGTGTTGTCACTTATTTTCAAGGAAAACCAGTAATGAAAGCGGCCTGATTTTGTCCGCTCCGGCTTTGGCTCCCCGGTCAATAATCCTGCTATCACTACTTGATTCATTGGTTTCTACCTCCCTACAATTTGATATTTTCTACCACCAATGGATGGTTTTGCACAGTTGTGTGACTTCTCTACTACGAACGTTCTTAACAGTTTAACTCCTGTGTAGTTTAGAGTGGTCGGCGTTCCAGTATTTTCGGGATTTTCAAGCTTTGCTGCGACACATCCCCGAACACTGTCTTTGCCACGCTCTTGAACACATTCTTGCGCCTCTATGGTGCAAGCCCGATTTATACACCGTATTATCCACAAGTTATCCACAGTTTTGGAGCTTAACGCACTAAATGCAATTTCGCCCGGTTTAAGCGATGCGGGCTGTCTGCCGCCAAACGCTTGCGGCGGCATTTTTCATTCTCCTCATCTACAGAGGGCGGGGTCGGCTTCGTGACGGCGCTCTCCGCCATTACAGCTTTTGCCGCTTCAAACGACACAATGCTGTACAATGCGGCCTGGCCGCCCTTTTGTTGCGCATGCACGATTCGCCCTGCGTCGATTAATTCTTTGCGGCAACGGGACAACTGGGTACGGCTAATACCCAATGCGGCGGACAGTGTCGCGGAAGAAACTGCAAATTCTTTCGGCCACCCCGCCCGGTTATCAATCGACATCAACATGTTCCACAATGCCTGGGCCTGCGGAGACTGCGGATGCGTCGTAAGCCAGCTATAAAATCGATTTATTTCGAGCAAATAGTTCATAGCTCACCTAATGCGGGCGGACGACTGATCATCCATACCTTCCCTGGCTGCCGCGCGTGCGCTCAGCCATTGGATGCCCATTTCCACATTGATGTGGAAACGCCACCCTTCCCTGTGTACCGGAAAACCCGGCAGGTGGCACCACGACCGTACGAGATTATGCCCGACCCCTGCCAGTTTGGCAAACTGCGCCGGCGATACGGTGGCTGTGCCGAAATTCAGAGATGCTGCTGCGGGCATAGGTAAGGCGGGTATTGCACCCGCCGTTTCTTGTGGGTCCCGCATTGCATTCGCCACTTCTGCCCCAGCTTGCCGCTCCGGCGGTTTTTCTTCCCGACGTAGCAGTGAATAGATTTTCCCCATTTTCTCTCCTTCTTTCTTTTTGCGCTTTAAAAGCGCATGCGCTTTCATAACTCGTTTTTTATTATATTCCTACGCCTTTTTATTTGCAATAGCTCTCTCATGCTTCATTTTTCATTCCTTGTGAATTCGTCCGGAAGTGTCTAAAATGAGCATGAGGTGATGGAGAATGCTGGCGGGAAATATCAAAGACGCCCGTGAAAAGGCAGGACTTACCCAGAAGGATCTGGCTGAAAAGCTCGGTATTTCAAGAGCCGGATTGTCTTCCTGGGAACTGGGCCGGACCAAACCCGATCTCGACACTTTTATCAATTTGTGTCATGTGCTCCACATTCGTTCCGATGATCTGCTCGGACTGGCATTTGAACAAGAGCTTGAAAGCTTGCCGCAGCCGGTGGTGGAATTGGCGAAAGTCCTAGCCAAATTAACGCCTGGCGAATTTTCGATAATCCGTCGAGTGGCCCTGGCGATTGCCGCGGAAAAAGAACAATTTACCAAGAAAGAATAAGACCGCGTCCCTGCTGGAACACGGCCTTGCTGGAAAGCGGGGTAATGTGATTGAAACGCACGGAAGAGCAAAAAACTAGCGAATCGCCAAAGAAAGTCCGTTCGAAGAAAACTGCGGAACGCAAGCGGGCCAACGGGGAAGGCTGCGTCTACCAACGCCCTGACGGCTTGTGGGTCGGCCAGGTCATCATCGGACGCAGCAGCCAGACTGGCGAGTTGGTGAAAAAAGTCGTCTACGGCCGCGATCAGGGTGATGTGGTGGCGAAAAAGAACGCTCTGCTTATGCAGGCGCGTGATGTAATCGATCTGGATGCGGACACTGTGACGGTGAAGGAATGGGTCGATCACTACCTGACCCAATACGCCAAAAACCGCGTTCGCGAAAACACATATGCCAGTTATCGCTGGATGCTGACCCATTATATCGAAAACTCGCTCGGCTCCATCAAACTCGGCAAGCTTCGCTCCATTCAAATTCAGTCCATGGTCAACAAGATCTTGTCCGGTGGCGGCTCTGCCCGGACGGCCGAATATGCATTCGCCATCCTGCGTTCCGCCCTCCGTCAGGCCCTTAAAGAAGAAATTCTCGTGCGTGATCCCACCTTGGCAGTCTGTCTGCCGAAGAAGAAACGCCGGGAAATTCAGCCTCTAACCGAAGAACAATGGGTTTCGCTCCTGCAGGCGGGTGCAAAGGAATCGCCACAGTTTTACACGGAACTGCTGGTCGAATGGGCCACCGGTTTGCGCCGCAGCGAGTTGATTGGCCTGAAGTGGCCGGATATCGACATGGAGGCTGCGACAGTCACTATCAATCGGGCTGTGATGAATGGCG
>CAZXCC010000334.1:0-2892 GCA_964638945.1 uncultured Veillonellaceae bacterium
CCGGCTGCGGAACGATGAATGATCATACACCCAAACTCGGTAATGTGAAGAAGAAAGTCACGTTGTTGCACTATTTTTCTGGAACCTTAAGCGGTGGGATTCAGGGAATGGTGGAGACTTTTAATCAGCGAAACAGCAAATACCAGTTGGTAGCGACCCCATTGGATCATGAAGCCTATAAAACCAGTATCCGTGACACTTTGGCTTCGCCAAATTCTCCTGATATATATTCGTATTGGGCTGGAGCAAGGACAAGATCGGTGCTTGATCATCTGGAGCCGTTCGATGCTATATGGCAAACCTCCGGCTTGACAGGAGATGCCTCTAAGATAGTTACCGAAGCTTGTACCTATGACGGCAAGAAGTATTTGATTCCAGTCACCCAGCACTATGTTGGTTTCTTCTACAACAAAAAAGTGTTTGACGATGCCGGGGTTCAACCTCCGTCCACCTGGACTGAGTTTCTTGGCGTTTGTGAAAGGCTCAAGGCCAAAGGGATAACGCCCATAGCTCTTGGGGCTAAGGAGAAATGGCCGGCTCAGTTTTGGTTTGATTATCTTCTATTACATACTGCCGGCTATGAATATCGTCAGAAATTGATGGAGGGTAAAATCTCCTATGCTGATGCTCCGGTGCGGAAGGTATTTGACCTGTGGGCATCTCTAATCGAAAAAGGTTATTTTAATGACCGACCTATTGAGATCTCCTGGGATAGCGGCGCTAATGAAGCCGTTTACAAAGGAGAAGCTGCCATGACGCTTATGGGAACCTGGATTATCGGATACTATTCTGATGACCGGCATAAATGGAGGCAGGGGGAGGATTATGACTATTTTCCTTTCCCGATATTGGATAATAATATTCCCCGTTATGCTCTGGGTCCGATAGACGGGCTTGTCCTTTCAAAGCAGGCTGTGCAAAAAGACGGGGCTAAGGAAGTCCTTGCGTATCTTGCTTCGTTGGAATCGCTCAAGGCGATGAGCCTTGGTTCAGGCGCTTTTGTTCCAAGGCGGGTCGAGCCGGAATTTTACTCGCCGCTGCAGCAGCGGATGCTAAAAGATATTGATGCCACGCCCCGTTGGGTGTTCAACTATGATTTGTCTACTCCCCCAAAAGCGGCGGCGATGGGCCTTAATCTTTTTGTGGAATTCCTGGATTTCCCCCAGCAACGGGAACATATCATCACGCGCTCTGCTGTGAGAATTGATAAGGTATGGAAAGAACCGGACATGATGTAATGAGGATACTATGAAGAAACATTTTTCATTTCGACAAAAATTAGGCGGCGCATTTGCATTATTGTTGTCGTTTATCGTATTGCAGGGTGCTGTGTCGTGGTTTGCGCTGACGGAAATGAATGCCCGCTTCCGCGAACTTCGTGACGTCGAACGTATTATCGAACTGACCCTTGATGCCCGCTTGAATGAAAAGATCTATGTCAAGACCGGTGAGCGTCGTTTTGCGGTCAAGGTGCAAGAAGGGTTACAGCAGGCAGAGGACATGGTACACGCAATTCGTCAGCGTCCTTCGCTTGAAGGACAGGTGCTGGAAGACATGTCCGAGGCTCTGGCGCGGTATATGAGTACGTTTTCGCAGTATGTCATCTACCAGGACCAAAGCGTGGCGCTTAAGAGCGAGAGAGACCGGATTGGCGCGGAGCTAATGGAAACGGTCGACGACCTGCGGAAACTGCGCTGGCCGGACCGGGACAACGTTATTAACAAATTGTATAGTTTTTTGCTTACCACCGGCGACATCAAACCAAGCAGTGATGGGCGTAATGATGCTATTGCGGCAGGCAAATCGATCGTTTCATTGGCCGAAGGCACGCGGCAACAGGTGCCCGACACCGATGTAAAGCTGGCGTCAGCCCGTATCGTGCTTCTTGTCAAAGACTATATGGGAATATTGGAAAAGACAAGGGATTTGGGAGCGCGTCAGCGAGCCAACGAACAGCAAATGGAATCTTCCGCGGAATATATGGTAGCCTGTGGGAAACTTATTAATGCCTATCAGAATGAAAAATCCCAGGAACGCCAGGCCCTGGCAACCCGGGTGATGATAGCAGTCTTTGTTCTTTCCCTTGTAATAGCCATTGGAGGTACGTTCTATCTCATGGACAGATTACTTAAACCATTGAATGAGCTGGCTGCCATCACTTCCGCCTTAGGAAAGGGCTGTTTTAACGAACGCGTAGGTATGGAAGCAGAAGATGAATTTCGTGATCTATTGCATAGTGTGAACCAAATGGCTGAAAACATTGAAAATCTTAATGCCAATATGGAACATATGGTGGCGGAACGAACCAGTGCCTTGGAATTGGAAAAAATCCGGTTTGAGAAATTCTTTGAGAACAGTCCGGAAGGCATTCTTATTTTCAACGGAGAACTGCAGGTCTTGAACGTTAATCCTGCTTTTACCAAATTTTTCGGTTATTCCCTGGAGGAAATCATAGGAGTTCTGGGCCCTAAGATTTTAAATACGAACCAAAATGAAATAAAAGAGCAGCTAAGTCGAATAGCGGAAGGTGAATCTTTTCGGGAAGAGGCCATTCTTCGCAGTAAAAACGGCGAGGCTAAAATAGTGTCCATTATTAAGTTTTCGTTCAAGCAATATGACGGAGATACCATATATTACGCCATATACAGTGACATCTCCGCACGTAAGGAGAATGAAGAAAAACTTCAATTTTTGAGTTTTTATGACAGCCTAACCGGATTGAAGAATCGCACATTTTTTGAGTTGGAGATGGGCAAGCTGCAGCAGACGGGGATGGCTTGCGGCATTATCGTCTGTGATGCGGACGGCTTAAAGCTCATTAACGATACCTGGGGTCATAGCGCTGGCGACCAGTTGCTCAAAACAATTGCCCAAAGGCTCAAAAAAGCGGCG
>CAZXCC010000335.1:0-2883 GCA_964638945.1 uncultured Veillonellaceae bacterium
CGTCCGCCGGTTTCCCGGGGATCTGCAAAGGTCTTCAGACCGACATGGGTTATGACTCCGGGCTTTTTGCCGCCAATGGCGCGATAAAGGTGCATCATGACGCCTTGGGGAACCGCATAGGCATCAACTTTCTCCTGATTGATCAGTTTGACCATATCCGGCTGCAGATTGAAATGCCCTGCGACGATTTTTGAAATCAGGCCTTCTTTGCACCAACGGTTCAGGCCCCAGTTCGATTTTCCGTCATTTTGCGATGCACCGTAGGTTAATGTCAGGTTATTGGGTGAACCGGTCTTCAAAAAACTCTCTTCGACTGCCTGTGAAATCTCCTCAGGATGACCCATCCCTATAAAACCGCTTACGGCAACCGTTGCGCCAGGTTTGATAAACTTTATGGCTTCTTCGGCAGTCATCACTTTGTTTTTCAACTGTCATCCCTCTTTCACAAGTAATATTTTCTTTCAATCAAACCGATTCATTTGCCGTCTCAGGGGTTGCAGCAGCAACTGAAGAAGGCTTATTAATCTTTACAAAGGATTCTTCCGTGAAAAAGAGGCAAATTGTTCCAATCAACATACCGCCGAAACACAGCCAGAAAGTAGACACGTAGGCTGCGGCGGGAAACTTGCCTGCCACTTTACCGAAGCCATCCAGAATGACCCCCATATACTGCTGATAAAAAGCACCACCGACAAAATAGAACAGGTTGAACAAACCGATGGATGTACCTACGACCTTCCGAGGCAACCGTTCCGAAATATGTGCATAATTCGTGATGTACGTGCCGCCGAAAGCACCCATGATGAAGCAGAATGCCGACATGGTTGTAGAACTCCATCCCGATGGATTCATTGCCAGATAAAGCCAGCCCAGGGTAAATACGATAGAACCGGGAATAACAACTTTTTTACGGCTCTGAAGGATTCGGTCTGAGATTATGCCGGCAAGCGGACATCCAACGATCATCCCGATAGCCCACCAGGATAAAGTATTTCCGGCAACTTGCTTCGAGAATCCCAAAACGTCTACCATGTAAGGAATTGCCCATAATCCCTGGAATCCCATCATCGGTCCATATACAACAAATGCAAACACCGCGAGCCATCGGAAGTTCCAGGCTTTTGCAGACATCGATACAGCCTGTTTCAGGGTAATGGAATCTTCTTTGGCTGCCTGAACGGCATCCACTTTGATTCCGTCAATTTCCTCGATGGAGGGATATCCCATGTCCTGCGGTTTATTGCGGACAAAAATCCACACCAGAATCGCAAGCGCAACACTGATTGCGCCAAGGTAGTAAAATGCCGCTCTCCAACCTGTAGCTCCGACAAAAGCGGCCAAAGGGGCTGCTGCTCCCAGAGCTCCGACGTTGCCGACCGTCAACAGGATTCCTGTCAGTGTGGCAAATTCGTAAGGACGGAACCATTGTGCCTGGATTTTCATGATAGGAATATACACAACTGCAACACCGACGCCCATCATCACTCGACCTGCAATCGCCCACTCAAAGCTTGGCGCCATGCCAAACAGAGCTGTGCCGATACCGGCGATAATAAAGAAAATGGTGACAGCCATGCGTGGCCCCAAAAAGTCGGCCAGAACGCCGGAAGGAATCTGCATTGCTGCATACGGATAAAAATAGGCCGCTGACAATACGCCGAGAGCTGTTGCGCTGATTTCCCATGTTTTCATAATTTCAGGAGCAACAACCGCTGGTGCAACTCTGTCAAAATAAACGAAGAAATACACCAACCACATGGTTCCTAGTACTACCCACCGATACCTTAGTGCTTTTTGACCCAACTTTTCTTTGTCTTCCATAAGCATCCCCCTCCAATTCTATGACCCGTTTCCGCATGATATTAATTGCAACTATCGTGCCAACAATGTGAATTGCCTGAATATAAGCACTTTGCGCTATTATTTCATCTACTTTCATCCAGCTAGTTTTGTTTCATTATTTCAACGTTTTAGCAAAAAATCGAAGGTTATTTGTTTTAAAACCGCAACACGTGTTTCGGTTTCGAAGCAATTCGCATTCAAAACTCTACTGAATTTGAAAAAATATTTTATGAAATAAAAAAAGCCATCAAAATGATGGCTAAAGAGGATAGAATACACTATCTTAATTCAATTGGCGGATGTTGTGCTTTTCCAATTTACGCAGCAGGGTGGCCGGATCGACTCCGAGTGAACGCGCTGTTTTTCGCAGGCTTTTATATTCTTTCAATGATTTTTCGATAATCTCCCGTTCAATTTTGTCCATCAGAGACTTTAATGGAAGATCGGTGTTTTCCTCGCGGTTATGTTTGACAGATATCGCCGGACTGTCCGCAGTATGAAAATTTCGGGGTAAATCTTCCGGCAGAATCAGGTCGGAGTTGCAAACTATGACAAGTCTTTCTATGACATTGATCAATTCCCGCACATTGCCCGGCCAGGAATATTGGGTGAATAATTCCATCGCGGCATTTGATATTCTCTTTTGCGCCTGATGCTTTTCATTTGTTTTCTGCAACATTGCCATGGTCAGGATTGTAATATCTGCCGGCCTTTCCCGAAGCGGCGGAATCTGAATGGGAACAACGTTTATTCGGAAAAACAGGTCTTCCCGAAATCGTTTGGCGCTAACCTCGGCCTCCAGGTTGCGATTGCTTGCAAAAAGCAGTCGCACGTTGAACTTTACCGGCTTGCTGGAACCGACCATCGTGACTTCCTGATCCTGAAGAACCCGCAGCAATTTCGCCTGCGTAGAAGGTGGCATTTCCCCGATTTCATCAAGAAATAACGTGCCTCCGTTCGCTACTTCAAACAGGCCGGGCTTCCCCCCTTTTTTTGCACCTGTGAATGCGCCTTCGGCATAGCCGAAAAGTTCAGATTCCA
>CAZXCC010000336.1:0-2879 GCA_964638945.1 uncultured Veillonellaceae bacterium
TATTGTTTTCGCCAGCCGCGTCGCCGCCGTCGACTCGCCCTGCTCGGGTCAGGGTGCATCCGTTCGCTATCGCTTTCGGATGCAGCTTTATTTCGCCAATTTTCGGGCCAGTGACGTAATCAGAGGTCCCATGCCGGACAGTTCCAGCGCTTTTTTATTTTCGCGCTGGTCTTTGTGCCGACTCCGCATCGATTCATAGATTTTCAGGAAATGAGCGCGGTCCGCTTCCGCGTTGTCTCCGGTGCAAAGCTGCAGCCAGCCGATGGCCTGCGCCGCCCTGTGCACCAAGTCGCAGCTATAGGCCGGGGCCCGGTACGGACCGATATTGATAATCAACCGCTCGACCTCTTCCCACGCCTCTGCCGCTGTCGGCAGGTTTTCCTTTTCCGGGTCCAGCTCTTGCGCCGCTTCGACAATGTCCGCCACACTGGGAAAGAACTTCGATTCGCGGCATACCTTGATGACCGCCGCCTTGGCAACGACAAACGGAATATCCGCGAGCATGAGCGACCACGCTTCCACAACCGGTTTCGGGTCTTTGCCCTGCGCCGCCGGATGGGCCCCGGTCGCCAGCGCAACCAAAGCGATGACTTCAGCCCTCGTCATTTTCCAGCGCCTCCTTCGCCATTTTTTCCAGCTCGTTCATGGCATAGGACGGAGACCGGGACGTATCACGTTCCGGTTTTTTCCTGCGTTCGCATTCTTCCAGATACTTCTGCGCTCCCCAACTCACGATGACTTTGTAATCATCCCGGTATTCGGCGCATTTCCCCGGACGGTTGGTTTTGTAGCCATCCAGCAGCTCGATGATGCGTTTCGCACCGGATTCACCGTAGTCCAGACAGAGCCGGTCCACTTCCTCCGGCTTCAGATAGACCGTGTCCGCCTGTTTCTCCACACCGTCCCGCAGCATGGACGGACAGGAATGCTTCCGCTTTTTCCCTTGTCGTCGTTTTTTCTTATTTGAATCGGTCAAGCCGCCTCCGGTGGCTGAACCGGCAACCTCCTCCGGTTTTTCCTCCTGTTCGTTTTCCAGCTCCGGGGGAGCCTCGCGCACGCATGCGCGTTCTCCTCCCTCTGGTTCCTCTACTTCCTTTGGTTCCTCTCCTTTACTCTCCTTTACTTTGTCGGTTTCAGTCGGAATTATGACCGGTTCGCCGGAGTTTCCGTCACGCAAACTTGCAGAAATCTCGTTTTCGTCGGGTTTCCGCTCCGGAAACTCCGGTTTTTTCGGCGCCGCACTTTTTCGTTTGTCGAACACCGGCTCCAGGTTGCTGACGAAATTGTCGCTCCAGACGATCTTTTCCGCCCAAAGCTCCTTGTCGATGGCGTCGATCTCCGCCAACTTGTCCAGGATGGACGTGGCGACCGCCTCCGTGACTCTCGCTTTCGACAATAAATATTCCCAGTCCGATGGCTGATTGCAGTTGTAGGAAAAATTGCTGGAATCCCCGAGCAGCTCGAGCAGTTTGAACCAGAATGCGTAGCCGTCGTTGCCCCATCTCGCTTCCAGAATCGCAATCGTTTTTCCGGTATGGGTCACATGGGGAAAATAGTCCACTTTGGTTTTGCTGGGTCTTGCCATGATGTGCCTCCTGTGTTATTTATACGAACGGTCGACCCATTTTTCGAAGCGCTCCCGATGGATTCGCCACTGACGGCCAAATTTTCTGGCAGGCAATATTCCCTGTTTGGCCATAGCCCGAACGGTGTTCGGATGAACGCCCAGCACGCTGGCTGCTTTGTTGATACTGATTAAAATCTCCTCGTTCATGCCCTTTCTCCTCTCAGTGGAAATACCTGGCCAACATTTTTCCCCAACGCAGCAGAGATTTTGAGCATGGTCACAAGTCCCGGGTTTCGCCGCTGTCCTTTGGCCAGCATGGATACATACTGCGCCGTTGTTCCGGCTTGCTCCGCAATATACTGGTAAGTCATTCCCTGCTTGCTCCGCCAGTAATCAATTCGATTCTTCACATATCCACCTCCCATTATTTTCAACATTCGGTTTATGTTACCATGGCATTTCAGTTTATGTAAAAAGCGAAAACAATTATAATTTCCTCGTAATCACCCCTTTATTTATTGCTGCAATTTATATTCTTTTATTTTGATTAATTTTCACCGATTTACTTGTAAATATATAAACCAAAGGTTTATAATAATACCGAAATATAATGATTCATAAGGAGAAGGTGACGATGTTTGGAAATAACTTGCGGCAACTTTTGAAAGAAAAAAAGATTAGTTCTCGGGAACTGGCTACGGCAATGGATGTGAGCGAAACGTACATCAGCTATCTGTTGAATGGTAAAAAAAGACCCAGTCTTTCGCTGTTGGAGAATATCAGCAAGCACCTCGGCGTTACTCCAACAGACCTGATGGCAAAAAAAGAGCCCCCGCCTTCTGAAAGGCTGGAGGCTATCGCAAAAAAACATGAAGCAGTTTTGTTGGCTCTGGACTCGATGGACCCGGAGTTAGTCGCGGAACTCTCGGCTCGAATCGAGGCAGCTGCCAGCTTGTTCCCCCGCAAGGATGCTCCGGGAAGAACGGGCCAGGGCGGTGCATCCTTTTCGCGCAAGAAAAAACCTGGCTAAAATGGCTCGCACACCGGGCCGGATCCGAAGCGATGTCCGCATAAAAAGAAAAGGAGGGCTTCATGGCAAAAAAACCAAAACCGCGTTCTGATGGACGCTATCAAGTGAAACGAATGGTAGACGGCAAAGCAAAATTCTTCTATGGGGCTACCTATGACGAGGCTGAAGCTGCCGCCAGAGCAGCAGGACAACACAACATCACCAAAAATGACACTTTGGCTACTTGGCTCACATACTGGCTGGGCAATGTCGTCAAACCGAATGTTGCAGAAGGAACTCTCG
>CAZXCC010000337.1:0-2864 GCA_964638945.1 uncultured Veillonellaceae bacterium
AGTTTGTGACCATCCTGACATCATCGATGGCAAAAAAATTGGTCGGATCAGACATGGCCACGACCAGTTTATTACCCCGTTTTCGAAGAGGGATCAATTGATGCCGCTCTGCGAGGGACCCGGGAATCAATGCCGTAGCTTCTCGTTCCGGCATGTTTTTGATCAAATCGACAAACGGAATCTCCAAGTGCTGTTCCAGAAGATGCAGCAGATCCATTTCGGTTAAAAAACCCAAGTTCACGACAACCTTGCCCAATCGTTCCCCTGTTCTTTTTTGTGACGCCAACGCCTTGTCCAGCTGCTCGGCATTTATTTTTCCAGCATCCACCAGCAGCTCACCGAGTCGTTTGCGGATCACCTTCATACTGCTTCCCCCATCCCCTGTCGATACAACACTTGTTTTATTTCACCGGATGGATTCGGAAATCCTTTTTTACGCAGTATTTTACAGAGTGACTCCGTCTTTGAAGATCGCTATCTCGCGGAATCCCATCGCCTCCGCTTTCGTTTCTGCTCCTGATGCAGCAGCAATCACTTTTTCCAGCAGTTCGCCCACCAAATCATCCATCGTCTTTCCGCTCAGCAATCGTCCGGCATTGAAGTCCATCCAGCGTGATTTTTTATGGAAAAGAGCTTCATTGGTTGCCAGTTTTAACGTCGGAACCAGCGACCCCAGAGGAGTGCCGCGGCCTGTGGTGAAAAGGATGATCTGGCATCCGGCCGCCGCCAGCACAGTCACGGCAATCATGTCGTTGCCCGGACCGGCCAGAAGTGTCAGTCCTTTTTCCCGAACCTGTCCTGTGTAAGGCTGGACATCCGTCACAGTCGAACGACCGCCCTTTTGCGTGCAACCGAGGGACTTTTCTTCCAGCGTGGTGATGCCGCCTTTTTTGTTTCCCGGTGATGGGTTTTCATATACCACCTGATTGTGATTCTTATAATAATTTTTAAAATCGTTGATCATCCGCACAATCTTTTGAAACACCTGTTCATCGCGGGCACGGTCCATGAGCAGCGTCTCCGCACCGAACATCTCCGGCACTTCCGTCAGAACGGCGCTGCCTCCCATGGAAATTATGATATCAGACAACCTCCCTACCAGAGGATTCGCTGTAATCCCGGAAAATGCGTCGGAGCCGCCGCATTTCAGCCCAACAATCAATTCCGACACCGGGCATGCGCTTCTGGCAGACTTCGCCGCGTGAACCGCCAGTTGTTCGACTGCTTCCACGCCGACCGACACTTCATCTTCCACGCTTTGCGCTTCCACGAATTTCACTCTGGCAGGGTCCCAGTCACCCAAAATTTTCTGGAACTCGCCGATATTGTTGTTTTCGCACCCCAGGCCGAGGACAAGCACGCCGCCTGCATTAGGGTGACGCACCAGATTGGCCAGCATGCGTTGTGTCTGCAGATGATCCTCCCCCATCTGGGAACAACCGTACGGATGCGGAAATGCATAAATCCCGTCGATGTTCGGCAGGATACCGAATTGCTGCGTTGCCTCGCGCGCTATCAGTTCCGCATTTCGGTTGACGCAGTTGACGGTGGGAATAATCCAGATTTCATTGCGCGTGCCCACTCGGCCGTCAGCACGCCGATATCCCTTGAAGGTCCGCGCCGGAACCGCTTCCTGAACGGCAGGCGCCGGATGATATTCGTATGTCAGCAGGTCGCTGAGATTCGTCGCAACATTGTGCATGTGAACCCAGTGTCCCGCAGGAATGTCGACAAGGGCACGTCCGATGGGATGGCCGTATTTGATGATGTTTTCTCCCTGGGCAATGGCTTTCAGACTCATTTTATGCGCAACCGGAATAGTTTCGACAGCGATTCCGTCTCCTGCCGCGATTTCTTCCAACGCAACGGCAACATTGTCCGAGGGATGGATTTGCAGTATTTTCATATCAGACACTCCCCTCAAGAATCGGTGATTGGAAAGACTCCAGTACATTCTGCAGCGCCAGCGCACAGGCGCCGACAACGCCGGCTTCATTGCCCAGAGCCGAGATTCGGATCTGCGTCGCGCAGGCCATTTCCGGAAAAGCATGCGAACGGGCCGTAGCGCAGAGCATATCGATGAAAGAATCCGCTGCAGCAGCCAGCCTGCCCCCTACAAACACCGTCCGGGGATTGTACAGGTTGATGACATCCGCGACGGCAAGCCCGACGAAACGCCCGATTTCCTGCAGCATTCTCCAGGCGCAGGAACCTTCGCTCCGGGAGCATTCCACGATATCCGCCAGTTCAATTTTTCCCTTGGTCTGCCAGATCCTGCGCAGCGGATCATCCGCAGCACAGTCCGGCAGCTCCTCTGCAACTCTCTTCAGCAATGCCGGAATGCCGCAAATCGCTTCCAGGCAGCCACGATTGCCACAGTTGCAGGACGGGCCGTTTTCACTCATGACAATATGTCCGATTTCCCCGGCATGCCCCTGAAACCCCTGAAGGATCCTATCGTCCATCATCACGCCCGCACTGATCCCTTCGCCCAGATTGACGTAAACCAGGTCCGCCGAATCCTTGCCGCCGCCGAACCATCGTTCCGCCAGCGCCGAAGCATTGGAGTTGTTCTCGATCACCGTCACCAAACCAGTACTCTCCTGAAGAACGTCCCGCAGGGGAAAACGTTTCCAGTCCGGGCCTAAATTGACGGACCGCGTCACTATGCCTTCCGCAGCGTTAATCAGTCCGGGAAAGGCGACGCCCATGCCGATGAATTTCTTTCCCTGCCGTTCTTCGTTCTCCATGGTTTCACGCAGTACAGACAATAAGAGAGGCACCCCTTGAGCGGGGTCCGACATATCGATTTGGGCCCGATAGATCCCTGTTGGATGATTTTTGAGGTCGGCAATGCCGATTGT
>CAZXCC010000338.1:0-1645 GCA_964638945.1 uncultured Veillonellaceae bacterium
TTTGCATGGCTGTTGTCGGACATATCCGCGGCGGTCTGGCCCTCTCCAACGTCGGTGCATCCATGGTCTTCGCCGGCATCAGCGGTACTGCCGTATCCGATGCCGTCAGTATCGGCACCATCATGATTCCGGCAATGGTCAAACGCGGCTACAGCAGCGTCTTCGCCGGCGCCGTGACTGCTTCGGCCTCCACCATGGGACCAATCATCCCCCCCAGTCTGCCGATGGTCATCGCAGGCACAGTCACCGGGCTTTCCGTGAGCCGGCTTTTGGTCGGCGGCATCATCCCCGGCCTGCTGCTTGGTCTCGGTATCGGTGGCGTGGCATATTTCATTTCCGTGAAACGCGGCTATCCCAAAGATGAGCGCCTGCCGTTCAAAGAAGTCGTGAAAAGCTTTTTCGGAGCGTTCTGGGCCATCCTGATGACCTTGATTATCCTCGGTGGTATCATGGGCGGTATCTTCACCCCGACCGAAGCTTCCATGGTCGCCGTATTTTATGCCATCATCATCGGTTTCTTCGTTTATGGAGAACTGAAGCCGGCCATGCTTCCGAAGATTTTCTTCGAATCGGCCGTGACCACCGCATCCTTGATGGTCTTGGTCGGTTTCGCCAATGTGTTCGCCTGGATTCTTACCAGCGAAGAAATTCCTGTCATGATCACCACTGCCATGCTTGATATTTCCAGAAATCCTATGGTCTACATCCTTTTGGTCAATATTTTGCTGATCTTTGTCGGCATGTTCATGGAAACCATCGCTGCCTTGATGATCCTGATGCCGATTCTGCTCAAGCCGGCTATTTCGCTCGGCATCGATCCGATCCAGTTCTCCCTCATGTGCGTACTGAACCTGGTCATCGGCCTGACGACGCCACCTGTCGGCGTATGCCTGTTTGTGGCCTCCGCCATCGCCAAAGTATCGATCGGCAAATTGACCTGGGCGCTCCTGCCGTTCATCGGCATCAGTATTGTTGTGCTGCTTCTGGTCAGTTACGTGCCTGCAGTCACCCTCTGGCTGCCCAATCTGGTGTTCGGCGGCAAGTAATTCGTTCTCCTGTTCGGCAAAACAGCCTGTTGTTCGGAAGAACAACAGGCTGTTTTATATTGATGGACCCTTTATTTTTTCAGCACTTCCGGATTTACGCAGGTTTCCGGCGGCTTGCCGTTCAGCACGGCAATGATGTTGCGGACGGCAATAAGCCCCATGTTGGTACGGGTTTCGATCGTCGCGCTCGCAACATGCGGCAACAGCACGGCATTTTCGCACTCCAAAAGACCCGGCGCCAGAGCGGGTTCATTTTCAAACACATCCAGCCCTGCACCCCAGATTTCTTTATTCTTGAGCGCCTGCACCAGCGCAGCTTCGTCCACCACGGGACCACGCGACGTATTGATCAGGATTGCCGTTTTTTTCATCAGTTTCAGTTCCGGCTCACCGATCAGATGATGCGTGGATGGCAATAGAGGCACATGAATCGAGACAAAATCCGCTTCCCGCAGCAAAGTTTCCTTGTCCACAAAGCTTCCGCCGGTTTCTGTTTCGAACTGCGGATTGCGCTTGACACCATTATACAGGACTTTCATCCGAAACCCTTTGGCTTTCGCCGCGAAATTGCCGCCAATCCGCCCGGCGCCGATGACTCC
>CAZXCC010000338.1:1745-2855 GCA_964638945.1 uncultured Veillonellaceae bacterium
TGCTTCAGGAGTTCAATCGCCGCATCCGGCAGCATCCGAGTAACATAAACATTGGGTTTACTCATGCAAGTTGCCTCCCCTGTATATTCATTGAAGACTGAAGAATTCAGCAAAACCGGAAGCAAGTTGCTGCAGGCAACCCTACTTCATGAGCAAATTGGGCAAAAACGTCGTCAATGCAGGAATATAGGTAATCAAGACCAGTACACCCAATGCGATGAAGAACGGAACCCATATTCCTTTGCTCAGTTTCTCCAGGCTCATGCCGGCAATGCTGCAGATGGCGAATAGGACCGCACCGACAGGTGGCGTGATGAGTCCCAGCACCAGATTGAAACATACCACGATACCCAGGTGGACCGGATCAATACCCAGCTGCGCGGCCATTGGCGCCAGCACCGGCGTGACAATCGTGATTGCAGGCGCCGTTTCCAGCGGAATTCCGACCAGAATCAGCAAGATGTTGACCAACAACAGAACGACGGAGGGAGAAGTGCTGATCTGGCCAATAGCGTTGATAATGAGCTGCGGGAGCTGTTCGGCAGCGATAATCCAGGAAAAAGATTCGGAAAGTCCTAAAAGCAGCATGACCATTGCCGATTCGACGCCGGAATTCAGCAAAATGTCCGGCATTCGCCGCAAATGAATGTTTCGGTAAAACAGTCCGCCCACGAGCAGCGCATATATCGCTACGACCCCCGCCGCTTCCGTAGGGGTAAATGCACCGCCCAGAATCCCTCCCATGATGATGATAGGCATCATCAGCGCTGGCAAAGCCCGCCAGGCTCCGACCGCAATTTCTTTCAAAGAGGCTTTTTCCTCTCTGGGATAGTGTCGTTTTTTCGCCAAATAATACATGTATCCCATAAGCCCCGCCCCGAGCATCAGCCCCGGTATCACGCCGCCCAGAAAAAGAGCACCTATGGAGACATTGGCGATAACGCCATACAGGATGAAGGGAATACTTGGCGGGATAATCGGCCCCATGCAGGATGCCGTTGCCGTGACCCCTGCCGATATCTCATCCTCATACCCGGCTTCTTTCATGGCTGGAATCATGACCACACCGATGGCAACGGCAGTCGCGACAGCTGAACCGGATATGGCCGC
>CAZXCC010000339.1:0-2850 GCA_964638945.1 uncultured Veillonellaceae bacterium
GAAATATTTCTGCCTTCCTTGCCAAGCATCTTCCCCATCTCGGTCGGCGAAAGTCAGGGGTTCTGATGTCTCCAGAAAGTTAAACTTTCCAAGAGGCCTATAAAAGGCTTCCAGCCTCAAAGGGCAGGAAGCCTTTTTACTGGGTATCCAATTTACTTGTAATCGATTGCTCCGCCCGCGTTATTGTAGTAGTAGGTAATTTGCGAAATTTGGGTCAAATTGTACTTTTTCTTTGTCCATGTCCATACTTTTCCACCGCTGTCTTTGATCCGAAAATTCCACCAGGTGACATTGTTTGCATTATCAAATTCAATGTCGATACTCTCTCCTTTTCTCAGAGGAGTACCTGCAAGAACGTTTTCTTCCCAATTATCGCTTTCAGCCGGTGCTACCCAGAAACCAACAATCGAGTAGGGTGAGTTATTCACCAATGTAAAATCTTGTTTTCCTGCGAAACTTACACTTGGCAGCGCCATAACCATCATGACCAACAACAATCCAGCCAAAACCCGTTTTTTTGAAGCAAATCCCATGAAAAATACCACCTCCACTATTATAGGTAGTATAGTTCTTCATTCATATGTAATTATCCTACAAAAATAAAAAATTTTGGTCCATTCTTTATCCTGCTTGGCAGGACCAGTCTTTTCGCTGTTTTGAGCCGATTTTCTTGGAAACAGGGAAGATATCATGATAATATATTTCAAGGAAGCCAGAAAAATCCCATCGGACAAAAGGCAGCATGCCAGAATATTGATGAGTGGAGGCCGTTTTTGTGAAAATCAAAAAGTTGTTTCTGATCGTCATGTTCTTCATCATTTCATTGACTGCATTATTCTATGGTTTTTCGCCGCATTGGTTCGCACGAACGTTTCTCGGCATGCCGGCATTGAATTTGAATGTGGCTCACATCCTCAGGGTCATCATGGGTCTTTATCTCGGATTCGGGTTGTTTTGGTTATTCTCTGCGTTTCATGAGAAGTATAGAAATACCGCAGTACTGACCAGCATGGTATTTACGGCAAGTATCGCATGCGGCAGAATCATCAGCATACTCATCGACGGCCGTCCTGCACCTTTTTTGTTTTTTGCTCTATTTGCCGAACTGGGACTGGCATTTGCTGCTTATTGGGTCTTCAAACGTCCGGAATAATGCGTCGCAAAATTTATCACTGGTGGAAACGACGAATGAATGAAAAGAGGTTTTCCATGATGACGAAACTGGTCCGGTCTTTTTCTCTTGTTGCTGTAATTCTTTTGCTTTCTACCGGAATGGTCGCAGCAGAAAAACAAGATCCCCTCAGGCAGTGTACGCAATCATTGAGTCAAAACAACTTCACCCAGGCAATTACCTTCTGTACGCAGGCCATTACTGAAAACCCCAACAATTTGGAAGCCCTATACTGGCGCGCTGTTTCCCGTGTGCAGCTCGCGCAGTATGCGGAAGCAATAGCCGATTATTCTCAAATCCTATCGCTTCAGCCACAAAATGCCGAAGCACTCTCAAGTCGTGCAGAAGCGTACCGTCTTTCGGGAAATTTAACCGACGCCCTGTCTGATGCCAGCCGAGCCATCGAAATCGAGCCAAAATATGCGGAAAGATATATCGGCCGCGGATTAATCCTGTATGATTTAAAACGTTACGACGACGTCATTGCCGATTTAACGAAGGCTATTGCGTTGGATTCAAAATTGTTCAGCGCTTACAACAATCGCGGAAATGCTTACAACGACAAAAATCAATACGATGAAGCGATCGCTGACTTTACAAAAACCATTGTACTGGAACCAAAATTTGTCCCGGCGTATAATAATCGCGGCATCGCCTACAGCAGCCAGGGTCGTTTCAAGGAAGCGATTGCCGACTTTACAAAAACCATTGAATTGGAGCCACAGTTTATTCCAGCCTATTACAACCGCGGAAATGCTTACAGCAACCAAAATCAATATACGGAAGCCCTTGCAGATTATACGAAGGCTCTGGAGCTGGAACCACAGTTTGCGCCAGCCTATTTCAACCGCGGAAATGTCTATAGCAAACAAAAACTATACAAGGAAGCCATCGCCGACTTTACCAAGTTCATTGAGCTGAGCCCAAGTTCCGCCCAAGGGTATAAAGAAAGAGGCATTGCGTATCAAGAAATGGGAATGCCGGCTGAAGCCCTCCGCGATTTTGAAAAAGCGAAATCCCTTCCCTAAAATGGCAGACAGATACTTCCCTATTTCGTTTTAAGAAAAACGCCGACTACAACTTTATCCTGTTCGGTTTTCCCAGAATACATCTTGAACGAAGCATCGGAAATCTCTTCAATCTCTCTTATCCCACTGATTTTGTTCCCGCTGGCGTCAACAAAGACAAATTCTATCAGGTACCGTCCTTCGTTGTTTTTCGCTATGGATGCAGGAGCAGACCATTCGCTTCGGACGCCACCCTGGCGTAGTTCATTGAAGGTTCCATAGAATTTATTCTCCGATTTTTCAATCACAAAATTGTACCGTGTCGCAGTCACCGCATTTTCTCCCGGTGGAATATTATCTTTCTCCATGCTCTCATATGTCCCCGGCGCAGGAAAAGCGTAACAGCTTGCGGCAAACGAGACAATCAGCAGAACCATCAGAACTATCCCAGATGTTTTTTTCACTTTCAACAGCTCCTAGCTTATAAGAATTGCATTTGTATTTCGTTCTGCCATACAAAAAAACCTTCTGTGATAAGAAAAACCGGCTTGCGCCGAGCCTCTGGCGACAGCGGAAGTCGTGGTTTTCTTATGTCCCCAGAAGTTAACCTTTCTGGTAGACTTAGAAAGGCTCCTCGGGCATATGTCCGAAGAGCCTGCTTTTTGTCACCGG
>CAZXCC010000340.1:0-2850 GCA_964638945.1 uncultured Veillonellaceae bacterium
CCGATAAGTCTGATGCAGATCCTGCGACCGGTCTCCGGTTTGAAGGCTTACCCAAGTCAATGGGGTGATATCCAGCAATTTTTTCAGTAACCTGAACGGGATGGAACGATTATGATCGTTGTGATGTTTGGGATTGCCGGCCCAGACAATGCCGACGCGATATTGATTTTTATCAGACGATTTATCAAGGAATCTTTTCCATTTTCGAACCAGCTTCGGTGAAGGAGACAGATAGGATTTCTTTTCCGGAATCGTGGATTCTGTCGACCGGAAAATCATCGGCAGGCTGTGCAAGGAACAGGCAAAGTCATAATGTTCGGAAGGCCTGACCGCGCCGGAATAAACCGTACAGTCAGGGAACGAAGCAGCCAATATCTGCTGAAGAGGAGGTTGCACCCGTATATCGGTTTTTTTTGCAACAGCAGCAACTTCTTTTGCATAGCGGATGAATTGGATGGTGTCGCCAAAACCTTGTTCGCAGAATAACAAAACTGTTTTTCCGCTCAGGTTTTCTCCCTGCCAGGTGGGAAATTCCGGTTCCGGATAATGGAAGAGAGTGCGGCGCAGATCATAAGAATCCCACCCTCTGTCATACTGTCCGCGGAGCAGATGGAGAATCCCAAGGCCATACAGGGGATCATCCGCCTGATCCGGATCGCTTGTTTCAACTGCGCGGACATAGGCTGCTTCGGCTTCGTCCAGGCGGTGCATTTTTTTTAAAACCCGGCCCAGATTTCGATGGGCTGCAGCAAAGTCCGGAGCCATGGCAATCGCCTTACGCAGGGTTTTTTCCGCGTCTGCATACCGGTTGACGGTGAAAAGGGCGACGGATAATTTTTCATAGGCAGGCAGATAATCCGGTTTGAGTTCAATTGTTTGCTGAAATCTTATTGCGGCCTCCGCAGGACGTTGGAGTTCTTTTAAGGTGCAGCCGAGGTGAAAGTGTGCTTCCGCATTTTTCGGGTCCAGTTGCACCGCCTGGGAAAAACATTCCTCGGCCTCTTCATACCGCTCAAGTCCAAAGAAGGAAATTCCAAGATTACTTAATATGCCTGGGTTTTCCGGGTCCAGTTGAACCGCCTGCCGGAAAGAAAATACAGCTTCTTCGGCCAGCTTCAGTTTGACCTGAACAATTCCCAGATTATTATAGGCTTCAGCATATTCTCCGTTTTGTGCTATGGCCTGTTGGAGACAATCCTGAGCCTGGCTGAGCAGATTCAGTGAGCAGAGGGCTAAACCCAGACTGTTGTAAGCTTCCGGATAGTCCGGCTTTAAACGGATTGCCTCGGCAAAGCATTGCGTCGCTTCTTCAGGCCGATGGGAAGCTTTGCAGATCAGCCCCAGAGAAAAAAATGTTTCCGGGCCTGCTGAATTCTTCATGATATCCTGACGCAGACAAATTTCCAACTGTTGCATGGAGCTGACTGCAGGTTCTTTGCAGGCAGGGACAACTGCCGCCACAGATTGATTGCTCATACATCGCACTCCATTACTGAATACTGTCATAGTCTTTATCGTACAATCCTCGTCTTGTCTTTACATGAGATATTGCTTCGGTTATACTTACAAATAAAAACATATGTTCGAACAAGATGAGGTCTTTGCGATAATTGATATTATTTAGTAAAATATCTATGTGAAATCATGACAGATATAAATTGCATTTGATGCAATTGGGTAGAAAGGATGCAACCATTCACAAATGAAAGACAAGATTATTATCAAGGGTGCGCGGCAGCACAACCTGAAAAACATTGACGTGGAGATTCCACGAGACAAACTGGTCGTACTCACAGGCCTTTCCGGATCAGGCAAGTCATCGCTTGCATTCGACACGATCTATGCCGAAGGGCAGCGCCGATATGTGGAGTCGTTGTCGTCATACGCCAGACAATTTCTGGGGCAGATGGACAAACCGGATGTGGATTATATCGAAGGCCTTTCTCCGGCCATTTCGATTGACCAAAAGACGACAAGTCGCAATCCGCGTTCCACAGTAGGAACCGTCACGGAAATCTATGACTATTTGCGGCTGTTGTTTGCACGCATCGGGCGTCCTCATTGTCCGGAATGCGGCGAGCCGATCACCCAGCAAACTGTTCAGCAAATGGTGGATGCACTGCTTGCGCTTGGCGACGGTGCCAGACTTACATTGCTGGCGCCGGTGGTTCGCGGAAAAAAAGGCGAGCACCTGAAGGTGCTGGAAGAGATCCGAAAAGATGGGTATGTGAGGGTGCGGGTTGACGGCGAGATCCGGGAGCTGGCAGAAGAAATCAAGATAGATAAAAATAAAAAACACACTATCGAAGCAGTAATTGACCGGATCATCGTGAAGGCCGACATTTCGCGCCGATTGGCTGATTCTCTGGAAACTGCCCTGAAGCTTGGTGAAGGGTTGGTCACTGTCGATGTGAATGGAGAGAAGGAACTGACATTCAGCGAGAATTTTGCCTGTGTTGATTGTGGCATCAGCCTGCCGGAAATTGCACCGCGCATGTTTTCCTTCAATACTCCTTATGGAGCCTGTCCTGCCTGCACCGGCCTGGGCGTGAATATGGAAATCGATCCGGAGATGGTGGTGCCGGATGGCACTAAAACATTGAGTGAAGGGGCTATTGCAGCGGTTTCTAGCAACCAGGGCTCTTTTTTCATGTGTCAGCTGAAGGTTCTTCTGGAGCGGCGAGGATATTCGCTCGATGTGCGCTGGAACGACCTGCCTGCTGATATGCAGGAACTGATCCTGCAAGGCTCGGAAGGGGAACGGCTATCCTTTGAATATGAAAATCTGTTTGGCGAAGTAAAGACACACTTTACGTCGTTTGAGGGCGTACTGCCGATGCTGGCGCGGCG
>CAZXCC010000341.1:0-2843 GCA_964638945.1 uncultured Veillonellaceae bacterium
ATCCCGGTGAGTCCGTCCGTAGTTGCCTGCTCCCGCAACTCCCTTTCCAGTTGCTTGCGTTGGGTGATATCGGAAACAATGGCTTCGAGCGCGCAGGGTATCCCATTTTCATTTTGCACCAGAAAATTGCTCTGATACAGCCATCGTTCCTGTCCATCCCTGTGGATCACCTTGTATTCATAGAAAGGCGGTACTTCACCCCGCAAAAGTTTTTCCCATTGTTCTTGAAAATATTCTTCGGAATCCGGGTGAATCAACGAAGCTATGTGGACGCTGCCCCCGCAGATTTCTTCGGGAGTATAGCCCGTTATGCGTTGAGAAGCCGGACTCACATATTCGTATCTGCCATCAGGAAGAGACATTCGGTATATCATATCCCGTGCATTTTCGGACAATTTCCTGAATCGTTCTTCGCTCACCCGCAACTTTTCTTCCATCCGCTTGCGTTCGGTCATGTCACGATTGCTGAATAAAACCCAATCCCTGCCGTCAATGGTTACGACGGTTCCAACCCTTTCAATAGAAATTTCTGTTCCGTTCTTGTGACGATAAAGCACGATTTCCGGTGGCAAATACCGCTGTTGCGGCAGAGTTGACTTATACCTTCTGTCTGTGTCGCTTTGCGGCTCTACAACAAATTTGTTCGCATACAACGGAGCATCCTCCGGCAAGGAGTATCCGAGCAATTCCGTAAAGCGGCTGTTCATTTCCACGATTTCCTGCTTTTGGATATCCACCAGGGTCAATGCTTCGCAGGACTGTTCCACTAGCGCGTGGTAACGGGCCTGGCTGGCTCTGATTGTTTCCTCCGCAATTTTTCGTTCTGTTATGTCACGGATGATTCCCGCCGCATGCCATCCATCTTGAAGCTGAATGGCGGATAGCGAAAGTTCAACCGAAATTTCATGCCCATCTTTGTGACAAGCTTCCAATTCCAGTGTTTTTTCTACGGCGTTGCCTGTTCCGGTTTGCTGAAATCTTGCAAAAGCCTGCTTATGTTCTTCCTGGTAACGCAGCGGCGCGAGGAACTGATGAAGGTTCTTGCCAACGGCTTCTGCCTCTGTGTAACCGAAAATCCTTTCAGCAGCCGGGTTCCAATAAGAGATCCGGCCGATTGGATTCATGATGAGTATGGCGTCCTGGACAGACCTTGTAATGGCACGGATGCGTGCTTCGCTGGCACGAAGAGTTTCTTCCGCGGTCTTGCGTTCTGTGATGTCGCTAAGCACCGCGTGGCACAAGCTTGCATCTTCGGCGCCGTGCACCAAAATGGATTCCATGCGAACCCAGAATTCGCCGCAGTTCCTGTTTCGCAGTCGAAACTCGCACGCTCCTGCCGCACCGGAAGCAAACAGCTTTTTTATATGCGAATGGTAATTTTCCTGATCATCTTCAGGGATAAATCGACTGAGATTCTGCCTGAGCAAAGACTCTCTTGCCACTCCCAGCAGACTTGCGATCGTAAGGTTTGCTTCCACGATCAGCCCTTTGGTTGTAATCGTAAGATAGCCTACCGGTGCGACATTATAAAAATCAAAATACTGAACCTGAGAGGCTTCTACTGCGGCATGGGCTCGCCGTAACTCCTCATGCAACAGCTCCAGTTGATTTTGCTGTTGAGCCATTTCATCAAGAATGCGACGCGCAGCTTCGGACGACAAAACCGAATGCCCCTCGCTCTGTCGCTCTTCACTGACTCTTGAATTCTTTTTGCCCATTTTGAACCCCCGTTTACAGGTTTCTCAGTGATTTTTCCCTACAGCTTTTCCAAGTTCAAACACTTCTTTTTCTTTTAGCACCCTTGTAATCATCAGCGTCAGATGCTCTGTCAGATCAAGCTCTTCCTGGGACTCGCTCAGACGGCCCTGTAGATCGGTCAGCAATTGAACGCACGGTCTCGTCTGCATCCGAGGCAACACCTTGGTTACCACACCATATTGGCCATTGTCAAGCTGTACCACTGACCCCACCGGATAGATGGCAACATGGGCAAGAAAAAGATGCAAAATTTCGCGATCAACATATGTGTCAGAAAGTGTCATCATTATTTCATATGCTTCGTGCGGAACCATTCCTTTGCGATACGGCCTGTCTGAAACCAACGCATCAAAAGTATCTGCAACAGCTGCTATTTTCGCATATTCCAAAATTTTGTCCGCAGTCAGGTTCCTAGGATATCCTTTCCCATCAACTCTTTCATGATGCTGGAAAGAAATATGCGCCACTGTCGTCGGAATATCCCGTACAGCACGCAGAATATTAAACCCTTCTTCCGGATGCTGTTGGACCCGTTTCGATTCTTCCGGGGTCAAATTTCCCATTTTGAGCAGGATTGCTTCAGGCAACATCATCATCCCCACATCGTGGAGCATGGTTCCCAGTGCCAGATCATTAAGTTTCGTCTCCGGGTAATCCATGTTCACCGCAATCAGGATTGACAAAATGCACGTATTGACAGAGTGAGCGTAAATATAGTCCTGAAATGTCCGCGTATCCAATTGATGAATCATGGAATCGCGGTTCAGAATGATTTCCGCCACCAAGTCGCGCAAATTTTTCTTCAAGGGCTGCACATCAAGCGTTTTCGTTTTTTGGTACGAAGTAACGGCATTTTTCAGCGCCAGTACTGCTTTCCTGCGATTATCCTCCGCAACGACATCCGGCATCTCAATGCTCTGAAACAAAGGGTTGCGAACATAAATCGATCCGATAGAGGTTTTTTGGATATTCGCAACCATCGCATCTGAAAGAACGGTGTCCTTTGTCACCAACAAACGACCTTCCGCGCTGTGGACATTGCGCGCCGCTACCATCCCGGGCTCGAGAAAACCGACCGAAATTCT
>CAZXCC010000342.1:0-2838 GCA_964638945.1 uncultured Veillonellaceae bacterium
CCTATGCAAAAATCGGGCAAAAGTATATAGGTTCCGCCATCCCTGATTATGAATGAAGTAACGTGTAATTCACGCCATTGTTTCGGCTCATATTTCCCATATTAAATGCAACAGCAGCACGCCAGATCGGTGTGCTGCTGTTGCATTTAATAGATATGCTATTTGCCTTTGAAGATTTCCGCTTCCAATGTTTGCAGCAATTGATGCACCACAACAATCAGTAGCGGAACAAAAGGCAATCTGCTTTCGTAGTGCAGCTTGATCCGTTCTTCCCGAATTTTGTCCACTTTGACGCGGTAATCGCTGCATCCGCGTATGCCTTGGGTCGCGTACAATACTGCATCTGGGCTCAGTTGCATTACATATCTTAAAACGACTGCAGTGAAGAGTATTATTGTTGCGGAATCAGCACTCGGATGTTTTTTTTGAAGTTCATAGCAGATCGCCTTTTTTAGCGCCAGCGCTTCTCGTCCTTCGCAATGCGTTATATCTGAGCGACCATCGCTCAGTTTAAAGTACTGTAGTACTGCATTGTTGATGATTGGCTCCGGCAAAAATTTGCATAGTCTTTTCATGTAAAAATCCCCTTTTAGACATTCAATACATCCAAAAGGATTTTTTATGATAGCCCACATAAAAATTCTTTTCATTTTCTTCCGCCGCAATAAATCGGTAAAACTTGGATCTCCAATCTCGTTTGCACCAGCGCCACACGCACCATAATCGCCTACAAAGTGTCCATTTTATTTCCAGAGGGGTATTTACTGTAGACTTTATTTTTCCACACACGCCTCAACCAGCTAATTGCCGGGGTTTCCAGCTTCCACGATCACCAAATGCGCTCTATAATGATCGCCTGGAGGTGTTATGTGTGGCTGGATACATTCAAAAAAGGGGTAATGGTGTTTACAGACTTCTCATTACCACACGCACGGGCGGTGACTTGAAAAGGTATTCAAAGACTGTTCACGTACCCACCAAAAAAGAAGCTGAACTTCAAATGTCATTATTTATCGCTGCGATTGAAGAGCTAAAGAATCAACCTGTACCAGAATCAAATTCCGAATCTGAATCGGAATCTGAACCAATTCCTGAACCTGACAAGTTGACCTTTGAGCAGTTCTCTGCACAATGGATTGATTATTCCCGTGGTCGTCTGGCAACTAAAACAGTCTTTCGCTACGAAGAATATCTGAAATCCAGAATCAATCCACATATCGGATTTTTGAAGCTGGATGAAATAAAGCCCATGCATTTGGCGGAACTTTACGTCAAACTTCAAAAAGAGCCCAACAAATGTAAGGGAAGAAGCGGTACGTTGTCCAATCGCACCATTCTGCATCATCATCGCATCATACATTCAATTCTGCAGACCGCATTTCAATGGTATTTGGTAATGTGCAATGTCGCCAGCAAAGTTAAACCCCCAAAAGTCGAAAAACCGGACTTGCCAGTATATACTGCAGAAGAAGTCTCCCTAATGCTAACTGCCGTTGAAAAGGAAATCCTGATAAAGAAAGTGATATTGTGGCTTGCCATAACAACAGGTGCTCGCCTTGGCGAGATTATGGGACTGAAATGGACAGATTTTGATTCAACCAAGCATACCGTATATATTCAACGTTCGGCTCAGTACCTGCCCGGCAAGGGCACCACAACCAAGGAGCCAAAAACAAAATCAGGCAAGCGGTTGATGGCATTGCCTGATTCGATATTTACCATATTGGACCAGTGGCGGAGCCACTGCATTGAAAATAATCTATATGACGCCCATCTGTTTATCCAACCGAACCACAAATTGATGTATGGGCTGAATATGACATCGTGGTTTCCGAAGTTTGTGAAACGGCATGGGTTACGCCATATTAATTTTCATGGACTGAGGCATACTCATATTACTATTGCCCTGGCAGCAGGATTTCCGATGAAGAATGTTTCCAGCAGAGCTGGACATAGCAGTATTGGCATCACCTGCGACACCTACGCCGTGCCGGTTACGGCAGTGGATAGAGAAATCGCGGATTCATTTGAAAAGTTTTTGGGTGGAACGTAATTCGTCACGGTTACGAATGGATTTTATGAGTGCGCACTTGAGTGCGCATTTGAGTGCGCATTTTTTATTTCCATCGTCAAAGGAATTTTCTGGTTAATCGCGAAGATGATACGCTGTGGGGTATCAAGAAGGGATGGTTTTATGATTACATCCGATATGAATCCATTGGAAAATTGTCGATATTCTTATCGTCCAAAGATTTGCAAAGTTCTTCTCATAGGCGAGTCAGCACCCGCAGCAGGCACATTTTTTTATTTTGGTAATTCCCCACTTTGCACTTATACTCGTGAAGCATTCACAATGGCATTTCCAAATGCTAATATCGCAAACAATAATATGCAATTCCTTGATTATTTTCGCGACTTCGGTTTTTTTCTAGATGATTTGTGTCTTGTTCCAGTTAATAATATGGAAAACGAAACTCGCCAACAACATAATCAAGAAAACATTCCGTCTCTGGCGACACGTTTAAGAGAATACCAACCAGCAATCATTATCTGCATTATGCTAGGCATTCGCGAATATGTCAGAGAATCTCTGATACAATCTGGACTATCCGCTACTACCGAATTCCACGCCATTCCTTTTGGTGGTAATGGTCAGCAAGGAAGATATCGCCAAAAATTGGCGATTATTTTACGTGATTTACAACACAGAAATGTAATAAACATCAATTAGCAAAAAATCATTGAACAAGTGGGTGATGGATTGGATAAAGCCAAAGAAGGTAAGTTAAGTCCGTATAATTGTGTAAAATAGGGAACCATGTTCCAAAACCCGGTAGA
>CAZXCC010000343.1:0-2820 GCA_964638945.1 uncultured Veillonellaceae bacterium
CCCCCGCATAGTTTTCTACAAAAAGAGACGGGTGACAGCAAATTTGCCGAAGCCGGGTTAACAGCGCCAGAATTTTGATCCGGCTATGCTCGAATCCCCGGGCCGACACTTCCTGTTCGAATTCCCTCCGGGCTGACAACAACCAGGCGGCATAAAGCCGGGTTTGTTCCTGCGTCATTGGCGCCGTCAGCCTGCTTTCGATTTTTTCCGGCAACTCTCGCAACACCGACTGCTTCATTCGCCGCATGATGAATGGACGAATGTGTTTGCCCAATTCCTGCGTCGCCGTCGAGTCGGAATTTTTCATGATCGGCGTTTCAAAACGTCCTGTAAAATACGCATGACTGCGGAAATATCCCGGCAAAATCACATCAAATATCGACCATAGTTCCGTGAGCGAGTTCTCGATCGGTGTGCCTGTCAATGCAAAGCAGGCATCAGCCTGGACCCGTTTCACCGTTTTTGCGTTCAGAGTCTGCGGATTCTTTATGTTTTGCGCTTCATCCAGAAAACAGTATCGGAAATTCACTTTTTCCACCAGATGAATGTCTCTTTTCAACAATCCATAGGATGTGACAACCAGATCCATTCCTTCCGTCTCAGCCAGCGCCGACTGTCGTTCCCCAGGCTGTCCGGATACGACCATCACTTGCAGTCCGGGAGTAAAACGATTCGCCTCTTCCTGCCAGTTGTATACCAAGGATGTGGGAGCCACCACAAGAGACGGTCTCCTGTCTTGCCGTTCGGACAAGACAAATGCCAGCACCTGCAGCGTTTTTCCCAACCCCATGTCATCCGCCAACACTCCGCCCATACCGTGTCTGGCCAGGGACTTCAGCCAGGCAACCCCGGTCTTTTGATATTCCCGTAGTGTCCCGCAAATCCCTGCCGGCAGAACATCCTCTGTTTCCTGCGGTTCACGCAGCTCCTGAACCATCCGCCGAAAAGCGCTGCTTCGTTCCAGCGCAAAAGCTCCGCCTTCCCGGGCCAGGTTGTCGATATAAAAAGCCCTGAATTTGGGAACGAGGATGTTTTGTTTCGACATATCCGCTGCGCTGAGTCCGAGCTGCTCAATCAGCCTCGCCACCGTATCAAATTCAGGAGAATCCAGAGAAAGATACCCTCCGTCGTCAAGCCGGTGATATCGTTTTTTCAGGCGATACGCAGCAATCAGTTCAAACAGTTCCGTCATTGACATCTCTTCACAGTCGAGTGTCAGTTCCAACCAGTCATTATCCGTATTCAGCCTGACGCCTGCTTTCACCTGCACTGATTTATGGATACGAAGAGAGTGAAAATCATCCGAATAATATACATCAGCCAATTCACGCAGCGCAGGCAAACCCTGCTGCAAAAAATCATACGTTGCCTCTTCCTCGCCCTGCACCAACTGCCCGCCAAACCTGGTGAATTGATGCGTCGCAAATATTCGCAGCAACTGCGTTTCCGCCTGTGTATCGCGGACCAGAATTTTCCCTCCTGTCTCCGCGCTTGCCTGCGACCAGGGCAATGCCGGGTTAATGATCACAGACCCATAACGGAACTCAACCTGTGCACACACACCATCATCAAACCTGTCCAAAAACACGGCTTTTTCCAAGGGTTCGCGCAGCAGCCTTTGCGATGCTGACTCACGAATCTCGACAAAGCCAATTTCCTCAATCGCCGGCAATACATCGGATGCAAAATCCGAAACCACGGAAGGCGGCAATGAAATATGGCCATGGCTGTCTGCAAGACACTGCAATACCGGCGTCATATGCCGTGAAAATTCAGGGTCAACCCGGTAGATGGCGTTCTGAAAATAAATATTTTGCAGTCCTGCATCCAGTCCGAGCAAACTGCCTTTTTGGAAGTCACAACTGAGCTGCAGTCCTTCCCCCGCGGAGTCGATCTGAAAGCGGACCGGCGGCCTTGCGGCATACACCGGCGTCAATACCGGCCTTTGGCTCGCAAGAGACACCGGAACGGCATGTCCTGCAAACAGTTGCAGAACTTCATTCAGCGTCGCACTCGTCAGACGAAACCGGCGTCCCCCTTCAAATGCGCTGCCGCTATTTGAACCGTAGCTCCAGCGTGACCTTTCCAGTTCCTCATGAAAAGCCTTCGTCATGATATGGATCAGGCCCTGTGACAGCTCATCAAACACGGCGAATTTCGGCTTTACGGCAAACTGCTTACCAAAAATGATTTCCGAGCCATCGGACATTGCTCTCAAAAAAGCAGGAATATCTTTCAATACGTAGGCTCGCTCGGTCCCTATGGTAAATTCCAGCCAGTTTTCGCCGCCTGCACTGCGATAATGATCCGGTGTAAAATGATAAACTGTTTCCAGCTTCACTTCCGGCGCGTCCGTATTTTTTCCTGCTGTTGCGGCGGTTCGGAAGAAAGCAAGCATCCGGCGTGTCGGTTCCGCAAGACCCTGGGTGGGTTGCTTGATTGAATCATTCTTCAGTGACTGCGGCACAACCGAGGGGAAATACACTGACCAATCCCGTTGGATGGTCTTTAGCACAGCAACAATATGCTTGCAGGAGCCTTCATAGCTTTCGAACGCGGGACAGTCGCACGCTTCGCCATCCACTTCGCCGTTTGCTTCAACTTTTACTTCCACATAATACGTCGCGCTGCCCTTCACTTTGGCCTCAAACACTCCATTGGGCAATCGTTTCAGCGCTTTCACACGGCCCTGCCGGAAGTAATCGCACCCTCTGCGATAGCTGGCCATCCCGGCCATTTCAGTGATCATCTCATCCGTCAGCATCTTATTCTTCGTTCCACTGCAAATGCAGGTGATGGTTCTCGCCTTCGCCGTGCCAC
>CAZXCC010000344.1:0-2806 GCA_964638945.1 uncultured Veillonellaceae bacterium
AAGGGGAAGGTGTCGGCTACTTGTCGGTTTTTACAAGCGTTGCAATGGTAGTCGGCCCGTTTATCGGGCTCACGCTGATCAAGGACTCGTCATTTACTTTTCTGTTTGCCGTGTGCGCACTATTCGGGTTACTGGCATTTTTATGCGGGAATATGCCGTCATTGCATCTGGAGGAGTTGGAACAACAGAAGAAGAACAATGCGGCTTTCCATTGGAAGGAACTGATCGAGCCAAACGCATTGCCGATTGCATTGTGTGGAGGAGTCTTATCCATAGTGTATAGCAGTTTACTGGCATTTTTGCCTCTTTATGCAAAGAAAATAGGCATGATGGATATGGCAAGTTACTTTTTTGCCGTATATGCTTTGGCAATCGTTTTGTCACGCCCGTTCATTGGCCGACTGTTCGACCGAATGGGGGCCGGATTGATAGTATACTCTTCATTAGTAGTGTATTTTATCGGAATGATTGTCTTAAGCCGGGTGAATACTCCCCTGGAGTTTTTATTGTCAGGTGCAGTCATCGGGCTCGGTTTTGGCGGACTGAACCCGAGTTTCCAGACACTTGCAGTTTTGGCTGCGCCAACGAACCGGAGTGGTCTGGCTACGTCCACCTATTTTTTATCGATGGATATCGGGGTCGGAATCGGGTCGTTTGCTTTGGGAATCGTGGCGGCTGCAACGGATTATCGCATGATGTACCTTGTTTGTTCGGGACTTGTGATACTGTTGACAGTATTGTTTTACTCAACGATTTCTAGAAAACAAAAAATGAAGGGAAATTAAAGGTTTTTATTCACTGAAAACGAAAAAAGAATACGTTGGATGTTATTGGGGGGAGGATGCAACATGCACAGTGAAATTGCAAACCGACTAAAATTGAGGTATTCGCCGGTCGCGTTATTGTTCAGTGATGAAAAACCCAATGATGCGACAGAATTTATCGAGGGGCGTCGCGGTTGCGTGATTGCTCTGATAACTGCCGCTGCCAAAGGCCGCCAGGTAGCTTTTAGCCGTAGTACCTGCGGATGTCCCGGCGGTATTGCGGGTCTTGGCTTTGGTAATCCATACCCGCATTTTCCCGGCGGTTTCGAATATTTTTTGTCTACCGGACGGGGAGAAGGCTATCCTGAGGGAGAAGGTTATAAAAAAAATCCGGAATTGGTGGAGACATTTCTTGATTGTCTGCCATTCACGGATAATGCACAGAAATATATCATTGCCAAGCCGTTGGACAAGGTGGAGGAAGAAAAGGAGACGCCTGTCATCGTAGTATTCTACGCAAATCCGGACCAGTTGTCTGCATTAGTCGTCCTGGCGAACTATGGTCGTGCAGGCAATGATAATGTGATTATTCCCTTTGGCGCCGGCTGCCAGTCGATCTGCCTGCTGCCGTTGCATCAGGCTTGTCAGGTTCGGCCGAAAGCAGTCGTCGGCATGACGGATATTACGGCAAGACCTCTGATCGATGCCGATTTGCTTTCCTTCAGCATTCCGATTGCCATGTTCCGTGAAATGGAAGAAAATATTCCGGGCAGCTTTTTGGACAGACATGACTGGCATAAAGTCGTCGGGCGTATTCATTAAGTACAGAGTATGAAGTGCGCGACGAAAAGAACCAATAAAGGAAAATTGAGTAATTTGCAGGAAATCGGAAGAGTCCCGGAATATGTGAAAAACGGTGGCTTGATTTCGGCAGGGAGGTGAGCGGCAGAAACGAAATTGGGGATGTCAGCCAAAAGAAAGAAGGAGGGTATGCAATGAAAAAAATCAGTGTTCTGTTGGTTTTCTTGTTGGTCCTGCTTACATCCAGTTTAGGTTTGGCTTTTGAAAAGGTACGGTTTGCCGTAATTTCTGATCCCCATATTTCAATTCCACAGCAAAAAGGTGTTACAGACGGATTTAAGCTGGGGCTTCAAACGCAAATGCTGACAGAAAATACAGTGGCGGAACTGAACAAAATTCCGGATTTGCAATTTGTCTTGGTAACGGGAGACTTAACCCAGGATGCAGAACCCTGGAATATTGATGCGTTGCGCAGGAGTCTTGACGGATTGAAGGTCCCCTATTTTGTTACGCTGGGGAATCATGACCTGAGCCGTGTTCCACATGAATTAAAGGATCAGCCAATCACTCTTTCAAAATATACTGTGGCAGATGCTTTCGTGGGTAAGTCCGGTGGGATGGTGCCGGGTATGACCTACTATGCTCATGAAGTTGCCAAGGATCTTGTGCTGATTAATCTGGATTCATCCCGTGCGCAGGTTTTTGTGCCGGAGGCAGGATTGAATGATTTTGGCGGAAGTATAGATGCAGGACAATTGCGATGGCTGGAAAAGACGTTGCAGGATAATCAGGGAAAAACGATCATTCTCATGGTTCATCACAACTTTTTCCCCTGGTGTGAGGGAGACAGGACCGATCATCACAGTTGGGGCTGGTTTCGCTTAGATAATGGGGATAAAGTCCAGACTCTTTTGAAGCAATATGGAGTGAAAGCGGTATTTACGGGACATCACCACATTTCGACGCGTGTTCAGGAAGTGGGTGG
This sequence comes from uncultured Veillonellaceae bacterium, assembly GCA_964638945.1. Taxonomy (GTDB): domain Bacteria; phylum Bacillota; class Negativicutes; order UBA1444; family UBA1444; genus CAZXCC01. The sequence goes on from CAZXCC010000344.1 coordinate 2,551, forward strand.
AGTCTTTCACATCGTGCACCCATCGATATCCACATATCCGATGCGCTTTACTGTATATGACATGACGCCAAAGGGCTTGAAATATGAAGTGAAGGATGTTCCGGCGACGGCAGAAGTATGGTCGTTGGCGAAAAAGAATTTCCTGGCTGACAAATGGTGGCGGGATGCTGATCAACCGGATACACCGGAAGGAAATCGCAAATATCTTGACTTTTATGAAAGCACTGGAACAATGAGCGGATCTGTGATTTTCAAA
>CAZXCC010000345.1:0-2800 GCA_964638945.1 uncultured Veillonellaceae bacterium
TTTCCGATGCGGGTGGCTGAATTAGGACTGGTCCACAGGCATGAGCTTTCAGGCGCCTTGCATGGTTTGATGCGCGTACGTAGTTTTACACAGGATGACGCACATATTTTCATGCTGCCATCGCAGATCAAAGATGAGATTATGGGTGTGATGGACCTTTTCAATGTTGTTTATTCAACTTTTGGTCTTTCTTATCATGCCGAGCTTTCCACAAAACCGGAAAACGCCATGGGTTCAGACGAAGTATGGGAGGTTGCGACGGCAGCACTGAAACAGGCGCTGGATGAGCGAGGCATGCCATATAAAATCAATGAAGGAGATGGAGCATTCTATGGTCCCAAGATTGACTTCCATCTGAAAGACTCGATTGGACGGACCTGGCAATGTGGAACGATCCAACTGGATATGCTGATGCCGGAACGGTTTGACCTGACCTATATCGGGGAAGATGGCGGTCGGCATCGCCCGGTGATGATCCACCGCGTGGCTTTTGGCAGCATGGAACGGTTCATTGGCATTTTGATCGAACACTATGCCGGAGCTTTTCCAGCCTGGATCGCACCGGTACAGGTGAAGATACTGCCTATCACGGATCGGAACATCGGTTATGCCAAGAAATTGTCCGATAGTCTGAAAGAACTCGAAATTCGTGTGGAAGTGGATGAACGAAGCGAGAAGATCGGCTATAAGATTCGCGAAGCACAGATGGAAAAAGTTCCGTTTATGCTGGTACTGGGCGACAAGGAAGAAGAAGCCGGACTCGTGGCAGTTCGGGTTCGCGGTCAGGGCGATGTCGGTTCCATGGCCTTTAGCGCGTTCCGGGATATGGTACAGAATACTATTGCGAAAAAAGCATAAGGACTACCTTGACTTGTGCTTTTGAAGGTGATATTATTTATAGCGCAAGTAGAAGCCATCCGCTTCTCACCTTACGACGCGAGGGCTGTCGGTGAGGTTGTCGCATAAAACATCGCTTTAACGGGTGTTTTGTTGTCAGCAGCGGGTGGATTAGTCCACCCGCTTTAATATTTTCCAGATATAAAGAAAGAGGTGAGAGACGATTAGTAAAGAAACACTGAGAATCAATGAGGAAATTAGGGCAAAAGAAGTTCGTGTCGTTAGCGCGAACAACGAGCAATTGGGCATTATGACTCTCCGTGACGCGTTGCAATTGGCGGCGGAACAGCAGCTTGATTTGGTGGAAGTTGCGGCAGCAGCAAAACCACCCGCCTGTCGTATCATGGACTTTGGCAAATTCCGTTTTGAACAACAGAAGCGGGACAAAGAAGCCAAGAAAAAGCAGAAAGTCATTACGCTCAAGGAAGTAAAACTGCGTCCTAATATTGAAGATCACGATTACGAAGTGAAGAAGAAAAATGCCCAGCGATTTATCGCCGACGGAGACAAAGTCAAAGTGACCATCATGTTCCGCGGACGTGAACTCGCTCATCCAGAATTGGGAAGGCAGATTTTGGTGCGTATGGCTACCGAAATGAAAGAGCCAGCTCTGGTCGAACGCGAGCCAAAAATCGAGGGTCGAAATATGTTTATGATTTTGACGCCCCGGCCGACGAAGGTGGCGCAAGCCCCGGCAAAGCCAGGTGCGCATTCCCATGAAGGTGCGGCGCAACCAGTTGTTGCCGTGAAAAAGAAGGAGGAATAGGCATGCCAAAGATGAAGACACGTCGAAGCGCCGCAAAACGGTTTAGCATAACCGGTTCTGGAGAATTCAAACGCTCCAAGGCCTTCCACAGTCACATTCTGGAATCCAAGACGCCAAAACGCAAGCGCAATCTGCGTAAAGCTGGAATCGTCGGTAAATCCGACCATGAACGCGTTCGTAAAATGCTTCCTTACGCGTAAGCCAGTCATTTTGAAAGGAGGATATTTCAAATGCCAAGAGTTAAAAAAGGCGTGACTGCTCATGCACGCCATAAAAAATTACTGAAACTGGCTTCCGGTTATCGTGGAGCTCGTCGCCGCCAATACCGCAAAGCAAATGAAACTGTGATGAAAGCCCTGTGGTACGCACGTCGCGATCGTCGGGCCCGTAAAGGCGATTTCCGCCGTCTCTGGATTGCCCGGATCAACGCTGCCGCCCGTATGAACGGCATTTCTTACAGCCAGTTGATGAATGGATTGCATAAGGCCGGTGTAGGTGTTAACCGCAAGATTCTTGCGGATCTGGCTGTCAACGATATGGTTGCCTTCAGCAAACTGGTTGATACTGCAAAAGAAAAAATTTCCTAAAGAATTGTTCTAACTCCTGCCGGATTCCGGCAGGAGTTTTTTGTTTGCATTTTCAATAAAATTACAGAGGTTTTTTTTCAGAACAGTCGAATATCTTATATATAAATACTACGTAAAATAATTAAGGGGGAGTTTCCATTGGCCTTGGTTACCTTGCAGCAGGTTCTACAGGATGCACGCAAACGAAAATATGCTGTAGGCGGTTTCAATGTATTCAATTTTGAAACGCTGGGGGCAGTCGTGGAGGTGGCGGAAGAGCTGAAGGCTCCACTAGTGCTTGGGATTGCGGAGCGGTTGTTCAAGTTTGTCGATGTGGACACACTGGCGGCTGCGATGGCTCGGGCGGCCCAACGGACTTCAGTGCCGGTAGCGTTGCATCTGGATCATGGGCACACGTATGAAGGTGTCATGAAAGCAGTGCGTTGGGGTTTTACTTCCGTGATGTTTGACGGATCTGCGCTTGCAGTTGCAGAAAATTTGAAAAAAACAAAGGAAATTACGCGTATAGCCCATTCCCTCGGCATTTCCGTCGAAGGCGAACTGGGCTATA
>CAZXCC010000346.1:0-1511 GCA_964638945.1 uncultured Veillonellaceae bacterium
TATAGGCACATTCAATATTTTTTTGACGCGATTCAATAATTCTTCCCCAACAAACGGTTTACGTATGTAATCCACAATGCCTGTATGAATTGCCTGTTGTATCACAACCTTACTGGCATGGCTTGTCAACATGATCAAGGGAACGTCACTCCACCGTTTGTCTTCTTTTATTTTCACCAAAGCAGTCATCCCGCTCATTCCTGGCAATTCGATGTCCAATATAATCAGGTCCATATTATTGTATCGCCATGTCGACTGAAAAAGTTCTTCCGCGTTGTCGAGTTCCATGACTTCCGCATCAATTTTTTGGAACAACATTTTCAAACTCAATCGAATTGTCCTAACATCATCAATGACAAGAATTCGATATTTTGACATAAAAACGCTCTCCATTTCTTTTTCTTTAAAGTCAAACAATTCCTTCGGCCATTTATCTATGGAGATTCTTTCCCCTTCGTTATTCGCTACTAACATTTTAGCATACCAGCTGTTTCATAGTCTTTATCCTTTTGGTTTTGCAAAAACAAAAGCCAAGAACGGTGCATTTTGTACCTTCTTGGCTTTTTTCGGTTATGTTGAACTACATGTTTCTCCGTAATTTTGCTCGATCAACAACGAAAGGAAAACGCATTGCACAGAAAAAACAATTTCAGCATTTGCTCAGATTGCCATGAAAAGGGGAAATCTCAGCGATAGAAGAATATAAATCATCGGATACTACCCATGCGCGAAAGAAAGATGTTACGAGGAGGATCATTATTCATGGAGTTATTGCGTTCAAAAAAAGGCTTTTTATGTGATATGGATGGTGTAATCTACAAAGGAAACCATCTTCTTCCGGGCGTAAAAGAGTTTGTCGAATGGTTATACCGTGAAAATAAGGAGTTCTTATTTTTAACCAACAGCAGCGGAAAAACCCCGAGAGAACTACAGCAAAAATTGGGACGTATGGGACTTGAAGTTGACGAAAGCCATTTCTACACAAGCGCATTGGCAACTGCAAATTTTTTAAGCCATCAGAGTCCTGGCTGCAGCGCATATGTCATCGGAGAACCCGGACTTTTCAATGCACTGCACGATGCAAACATTACTTATAACGATGTTGATCCTGACTATGTAGTCATCGGGGAAACCGCAAATTACAACTATGGCCTCATCTGCAAAGCCATGAATCACGTGCTGAACGGGGCAAAACTCATCGGAACAAATACAGATCTTACAGGTCCGTCCGAAAGCGGTATAGTGCCGGCTTGCCGTGCGCTCGTCGCACCTGTTGAAATCACAACAGGTAAAAATGCATACTATATCGGCAAACCCAATCCACTGATGATGCGAACAGGATTGCAGATATTGGGCATTCATTCCGGCGAAACGGCAATGATAGGCGATCGCATGGACACTGACATTATTGCGGGTATTGAAAGCGGCCTCGATCCTGTTCTAGTCCTCTCCGGAGTCACAACACCCAGTGAAATCGAGCAATATCCCTACCGCCCAAGATTAGTTCTGGA
>CAZXCC010000346.1:1611-2771 GCA_964638945.1 uncultured Veillonellaceae bacterium
ATTCGTTCTTCCTTTTTTTGCTTCATACATTAATTTGTCAATGTATCGAAAAAACTCATTGGCTGTCATGCCGCGCTCGGGTTCATACACGGCATAGCCCATAGCAAAGTCGAGAGCAAACGGTTTTGTATTCTCCCGGTTAAACCGTTCCACATTGCGCCTGATCTGAATCACAGCTTGTTCGAGGGTACTGCGGTCATCATTATCCATGATTACCATGAATTCATCTCCGCCATATCTTGCAACAAAGTCATCTTGCCGCAAACTGCCGGAAATTATCTGTGCAGCAGCCTTCAAGGCTTCGTCTCCTATATCGTGACCCAATTGGTCGTTTATTGTTTTAAAATCGTTCAAATCGATCAATATCGCGGAAAAAGATGCACGTTCACTGCTATTGCGGATTTTTGCATTGATATAGTCGTCCAATTGGCGGCGATTATATGTACCGGTAAGATAATCCGTATTCAGTCCCCGATTTTGGATGTTAAAATAGACGATCAATAGAGACAGCATCATCCCTGACCAGTTATAGGATACTCCATAATGAAACACCTGGATGGTTGTGCCTATGGATACAGGCACAAAAAACAAGAGTAATGAATAATAGTACCTTTTTTCTATCGAAAGACGGTTACGCATTACAAAAACAAAGGCATAAATCACGAGAGCGTAGCAAAAAGCGACATGAACAAAAAAATACGGGCCACGGTGATATATGTTTTGACCATCGACAGAAAAAAACCAGCCTGTATACAGGCTCAAAATGGAAAACGCTGAGTTAATTCCGCCAAACACTAGCAGCTTACCCATCAACGACTTTACTTTGGCCTTATCCTTGTATACCTGATAGTTCGTGTAGAGGATCCAAATCATAGGAGCAACTGGTTCAAAGATGTACAATGCCAAGTTCGAATATTGATTGAATACGAAGTTATATTGCCCTGGCAGTCCATTAAAGGCCCACCCAAGAATATCAATGCAAATCATTGCCATGTTGGTCAATGCCAGCGCAATGAACAATCGGTAATGTAAATGAGCTCTTGCAGAACGATTGTACGCATTGACAAATATGAAAAACAATATGGCAAAGGACAATATACTTACATCAAGTGTCTCTAATTTCTGCATAGATTACCTCTGGAACAAAAATAATCGCATCA
>CAZXCC010000347.1:0-2764 GCA_964638945.1 uncultured Veillonellaceae bacterium
TTCTTGGCGTTTTAAGATCCCCCAGTTTTCCAGATTCGTTTGCGTAACATCGTTTATCGCGCTTTTGGCTTCTGTCGCATCCGAATGAGCCAACATGAATTTCTTGATGTCTGCACAAAGTTTTTTAACTGCCTCGTCTGTAACTTCATAACCGATGCACACCATTTCGTCATATGATAAATTGGTTCTCTGCATCTCCAGCTCTTTGATCTTCACAGCATCCGCTTTTCTGGTTGTCCCGGCAATACGGATGTAGGTTCCTTCTTCCTTGCCAACAGCCTTGATATAATACGGTCTATTGGGACCGGGATAGATTTCAATGATAACAATACACTTGTGCTCTATCGTCTGAAAGGAAATGTCCGGCACGATCTGAGGAAAACACATATCGGACACCGTATTGGCGATCGCATCCATAATATCAAATACAGACGACTCTTCTACGCCAACAATAGCTTTAGTTTCATCCTCAACGCCAATAATCATTTTCCCACCGGCAGTATTGGCAAAAGCTACGATGGACTTAATATATCGTTCACTTTGCTTTGGCAGCTCTCGCTTAAATTCCACATTTTTTCCTTCACCAGTTATGATCTCTTCTATTGTCACGATCCCACCCCCTCTTGCTCACTTTTTATGATTTTCCAGCTTATTTTTAGCCGTTGCAAGTTCTTCCAACATAGCTGGGCGGCGCGGATACATGGCAACAAGGCGGTCGATCAGTTCGATCGCTTTTTCTTTTGCCCCGGCAGCGGCAAAATCTTTGATCATCCGGCAGACCTGCCTGTATTTTCTCCGGTCAGTTGCCGCCTGCGTTTCCTCCACTATGCATGTTTCAAACATTGCATATGTTTCTGCCGGAAAGCTTCCAGCCAATTGCTTGCCATAATGAAAAACATAGGTTGGATGAAGTTTAACCACATCCAGCAGTTTATAAACTTCGCCTTCTTCCGCTAAAAGTGCAGCAATCTCATGCGGCGCCAACGCCTTGGACAGTTCCTGCCATAGCGGCTCCCGCCTCTCTTCCCAAACATTTTCAGTCACATACATATCCTTTAGCTTATGGAAATAGGACGTATCTCTCTGAAAAAGAATGAACTGAATTATTTCGAGCAAATTCTCCTTTTGATCGGTTTCCGTATACAGCTGTTCAAGATAATAAGCCCAAGGAGGACGCCGATTGAAATGACCTCGAACTTTTGCCTTTATCGCTTCGCGGCAAAGCATCTCTACCCGCAGGTAGTGCTTGGCAGCAAACGCTTTCTCCACTGCAAGCATTCGCATCTCAGGCACATCAATGTGTTCCATCATATATTGATCCGCAGCTTCTGCTCCATCCAGGCGTTCAATAATGGTCAGCGTGATCAGCAGCTGATCCGGGTAAGGACTTCCGTCATAGGACGTTCCTAACAATGGGAAAATATCCATAATCTTTTGAGCCTGTTTTTTATTGCAAACAAATTGGACTGCTGACTTCAATAGTCCGTAGCCGTCATCAGCCCACCCCTGAAAGACTTTATTTTTAGCAGCTTTGATAATCGTGTCAAAAAAATACTTGTGATGCATTTCGACTGCACCTTGGCACAGAGTTTCAATATCCGCCAAGCAAGCCTGAATCACATCGGTAGCCATTCCGGAAGATGTATCCGCACAGGAAATAATTTTCATCATTCTCAGCAAAACAAGCATGTAGATATCAAACGCCAGCTTCTGATCCTGGCATTGCTCCGCTTCCTCCAAAATAGAAAACATCTCCATACACACTTGGTCGCAACCGCGATACGGAAGAAAACCGCGATCAGAATTACGGCGAACAGTTGTGGTAATCCGTTCTCCTATTTCAGATATCCGTTGGTCAATTCCCATCGTTCTCACGCTCCAAATCTTTTAGGTATCGCCTTTTTCACAGCAACACCTCCAAATAGGGACGAAGTTTCTTTTCCACCCGCATTAGTTTCGCATAGTCCGATAGTCGGGGGATGTCTTTCTCGTCCAGCTTGGCATAACTCTTGAATGCCTCCACAACAATCTGGATCTCCATATTGCTCCGGCCTTTTAGAATATCACACAGCGTTCTTTCAGCATTGTATAGTTTTACCTTATTGCCACCCGGCGTTTTCCCGGTAATAACGCCAATGTCATAATGTTCATCTTTGACCCGGTAGCATTTTAAGTTTTCCATCTTAATCGCTGAAACATTATAATTCTGTGGAAAGGTCATAGAACATTGGGTCGGGGTTCGGTCTGTCAAATCCAATAAAAAGAGGGCCGTTGCGTGAGAAAATATGCCCTTCTTATAACGAGTTTGCAGATTAAACATTTCATCGTCAAGCATTCTGGGAAGGATATACACCCCTCGTCCCGATCGATCCAGCAGGCCTTGATCTACAAGCATCTTTAAATAGTAGCGATGAATTCCTAATTGGGTAAGTTGCGCCGACGTAACCACACCATTATTCATTTTTGCCAAATCCATTATTTCCTCAGCATAATTCATCGCAGCCACCTCAATATTGGTTAACCTCTCATTGACTTTCTTGGTTATAATTTTATCAATAGCATGCAAGAAAGTCAAAACAATAGTCGGATACAATTACCTTTTTCTTGGAAAACAGAAAAAACCGGCCAGTAAAACTCGCGTTTCCCAACCGGCTACTATTCTAATGGACTACCTGGCGACCTCCGTTTCCACACCTGATTTAAATTCAACAGTCACCTTGTCCTCGAATACCCTCACATTCTCAACATATTTCCGCACCAGGCT
>CAZXCC010000348.1:0-2761 GCA_964638945.1 uncultured Veillonellaceae bacterium
AATCGAAAAAACAATAAACATTATTATAAGCAGAGCTATTGCCAAATCAAGTGTAGCAACTAGCTCGCTCACTTTTTACCACTCCACGAACCATCGTCCCTCTTCCTCGAACAGCCAAACCTCTTTCCCGCAAATCCGGCACGTGTAGCGCATCCCCAGCCCGCCGCCGCGTAGCGACGGAGCCTGGCGCTCAAACGTGAATAACTCGTTGTTTCGCACATGGATCGCCACCGTTTTGCATTTGAACCCATGGCGACGAAGCCGCGCCGCCACGCTTTCGGCCAGGACGAAAACGATCATCTTCACGTCCTCTTCCGTGTGTTTTTTGTCAAGAAAAAGTCCGGAAAAAATCGTGCAAAAATCCGAATATCATCTTCGGAATTCCGAAAAAAATCACGGGTTATTTTTGCCTCATGAGGGCATGTTTCATGCGGTAGCTTTCCCCCTCAAATAGAAGTAGATGTCCGTGGTGGGCCAACCGGTCAATCATGGCTGCCGCCATCTGGTCATCGGTGAAAACGCTGCCCCATTTCGAGAATTCAAGATTGGTGGTCAAGATTAGGCTTTTGCTTTCATAGCTGTCGGCAATTACCCGGAATAGAAGCTGAGAACCTTCCTTGTCCACCGGCACATATCCCCATTCATCCAGGATGAGCAGATCCAGTTTCTGTAGTTCCCGTACCAGGCGTTCCAACGTACCGGCACGCCGGGCTTCCGCCAGACGCAGTACCATTTCCGTAACTGAGGCAAACTTCGTATTGAAGCCCTCTTCGCAAGCCTTAACGCCAAGGGCAATGGCCATATGCGTTTTCCCTGTACCTACCGGGCCAAACAACACCAGATTTTTCTTTTCCTGTACAAAACTGCAGCCGAGGAGTTCTTCCCGGGTTAGGGCTGTGGGAAACTTGATGCCGCGGAAATCATAGTCTTCGAAGGTTTTGTAAACCGGAAAACCTGCCTTTTGCATGAGTCGCTGCCGCCGGCCTTTCTCACGGCTTGCAACTTCTTCCGTCAAAACCCGGTGCAAAAATTCTTCCTGCTTGGGCGTAGCTTCCTGCTCACACAGTTCGACGATCCGGCGGCTGAGCATCATCTGACGGCAACAGGCTGCAATTTCTGCCCGCACTTCTTCTCGTTGTTTGGCGCTAATCATTGCAGTTCACCGCCTTTGACATCAAGAAGGCGGTCATACTGCGCAAGGTCCGGGCCCAATTCCGGCGGTGTATCCAGCCCATATCCGGACAACCTTGCCGCCAGCACCGCTGTATCGCACAAATTTAGGCTGCCGCGTTTCACCGCTTCTTCCATTGCCTGCAAGGCGGTATCAAATCCATAACGATCCGACAAGGTGGACATGAGCTGCAGGCTCTTTCTGAGGTCGGCGCGGGTTTGGTCGTCAAGGATTTGTCGCAGCGGCTCCGAAACGTTGCTACGTATACCGCTATTGCGCCAGGCTCCCGTGTTTTTGAGTAGCAGGGCCAAACTGGTACTGTGGTCAAGATGGTCGCTGCGTTCTCCTGAAAAACTGCGCAAGTGGCTGACAAGCAGGCTTCCGTCCGCACGCAGGATGTCGATGGTGTGAGCCCGGATGCCGATCAAAACATCTTGCCCGGCCCATTCAGGCATAGTGGAGTAGTAGTGTTTGCCATCCAGGCATATCTTGCCATAGCCATCGGCTCGCGCGTATTCATAACGGCAGACATTGAACCTCTGGCGCGGCAGCGGTAAAAGAGCCTCCTGGTCTGCCGCAAACAGCTCCTGTTCCGGCAATTGCTTTTTGTAGTGGGGCTTTTGCATCAACTGTTGCCCTTGGTCCAGCAGGCGTCGGTTAAAGATTGGCAATTCATCAACATAGGGAACCGGTACAAACAGGTTGGACCGGATATAACCCACTTTTCGTTCCACATTGCCTTTTTCATGACCGGAAGCCGGGTTGCAGAACGAAAGTTCAAATCCATGGTGCGCCTTGAATCGACGGAACAGTTCGGTCAATCGGACCTGTTCTCCGATACGGCGACCGACTCCGGTGGCATTGTCAAAGATCAATCGGGTAGAAACGCCTCCGATGTATTCAAAAATATCCTGCAGTCCTTGGCAAACGCACTCTGCCGTTTCACCCCTGAATACCTGGGTCAGCCCGCCATTGCTGTTGGGGAAGGAAACGCACAGATATTTATGGGGGATTCGTCCCGCTGGAGTATCGAAGTCGGCTTCGCCAAAATCAACCTGAGCTTCGCCTGGGGGCCAGACCAGTTCCAAAAACCCGGCAGTTTGTTTCTTGGCCTCCCGTACTTGTTTCACATAACGCTGAACGAGGGGATAGGAACTGGTGAATCCTGGATATTCTTTCTGCAGGCGGTCAAAGATTCGTTTCGCCGTGTGGCGCTGTTTGTAGCGGTTTTTCCGGTCTTCTTCCAGCCAAGCGTCAATAACCGGTTTCCACGGGTCGAGCTTGGACTCGGTGCAGCGAACTTCTGGAGGCTTTGGTGAATAGCATTCCTGCCGCATGTATTTCACAACAGTTTTCCAGTCGACAGACATTTTGCGGGCGATTTCAGAGGGACTTAGCCCACGCAATTGAAGTTCTTTGATCGTTTCGATTTGTTCCATAGAGAGCATCGTTCCTTTCTCCCTTCTTTATCCTGGCCATCGCCTAATAAAGAAGTTCGTGATCTTAGGTTTTGATCTTTTTCGGAAGTCCCAATGCTCTTTTTCGGATTTCTACACGATTTTTTTCGCCTATTTCAGTTTATATTAAACA
>CAZXCC010000349.1:0-2760 GCA_964638945.1 uncultured Veillonellaceae bacterium
GGCTTCCGGATGGTATTGCACGGAAAACACCGGCAGACGGTTATGGCGCATGCCCTCCACCGTGCCGTCGTTGACAGCCCGGTGGGTCACCGTGACGTCCATGGCCTTGACCGTGGCTTCGTCCACGGCATAGCCATGGTTCTGCGAAGTGATGTACACCCGGTCGTGGCTCAGGTCTTTCACAGGATGATTGACTCCTCTGTGACCAAACTTCAGTTTGTAGGTGTCTCCGCCAAAAGCCAGGGCCAGCAGCTGATGTCCCAGGCAAATGCCGAACATCGGTTTCTTGCCGAGCAGTTCTTTTACAGTCGCAATGGCATACGTCACCGCTTTCGGGTCTCCCGGCCCGTTGGACAGAAAGATCCCGTCCGGATTCATGGCCAAAATGGCTTTGGCATCCGTGGAAGCAGGAACAACAGTCAGGTCACAGCCGGAAGCAGAAAGCGAATTCAGGATGTTGCGCTTGATCCCAAAATCCATGACCACGACATGCGGCGCTTTTCCTGCGCAAGGAATCCGGTAGATTTTCGGGGTGGTCACCTCAGCCACCACATCTGTCGCCTTGTGTGAGGCGATATCTTTCAGTACTTGCGCTACATCCCTGTCGGCACGGACAATACGCCCCTCCATGGTTCCATGGGAACGGATCGCCCTGGTTATGGCCCGGGTATCCACTTCACACAGGCAAGGAATCCCCCTCTGCGAGAGATAGTCGATGATCCCGCCTTCTTCACGCCAGTTGCTTGGTTTTTCGCAGAGATGCGCCACGATAAAGCCTCTCACAAACGACCTGCGTGCCTGGTCAAAAATAGCGTTGACGCCATAGTTGCCGATAAGCGGGTACGTCATGGTGACAATCTGGCCGGCGTACGATGGATCAGTCAATACTTCCTGATAGCCGGTCATGCCGGTATTGAACACCACTTCGCCGCCGCCTTCGGCGCCCTGCAGCAAGAGGCCGTCAAATATTGTGCCGTCAGCTAATACCAACCGGCCTGCGACAAAATCGTTCATACCTTCACCTGACCCTCTTGCATCACAATCTTTCCTCCCACCACGGTCAATACGGCCCGGCCTTTTAAACGGCGACCGGCAAAAGGACTCGCTTTGCCCCGGCTATAAAAGCGTTCGCATTCCACCGACCATTCCTGCTCGGGGTCAATTACCGTAATGTCCGCAACCGCTTCCGGTGCCAAAGTTCCGCCTTCGACTCCCAGAATACGTGCCGGCCGCGTAGACATCCTCTCAATGATTTCCGGCATGGAGAACTGACCCGAGTGGTATAGTTCCGTCAAGACAACGCCCAGCGAAGTTTCCAGTCCGGTAAATCCGCTCGGTGCATACCGGAATTCGACATCCTTTTCTTCATAAGCGTGCGGAGCATGATCACAGGCGATTACATCGATCGTACCGTCCTTCAGTCCTTCCCGCAGCGCCATCATATGATCGAAAGACCGCAGCGGCGGGTTTACCTTCATGGCGGTGTTGAAACCATACACAGCTTCGTCAGTCAGACTCAGGTGGTGCGGAGTGGCTTCCGCCGTAATTTTTGCCCCCCGTCGTTTGGCTGCCCGAATCACTTCCACCGCGCCCTTTGTGCTGACATGGGCGATATGCAGGGGAGCTCCCGTATATTCAGACAACATTACATCCCTTGCAATGGCAATGTCCTCAGCAACTGCAGGACGACCCGGTATCCCGAGAATCGCAGACACCGCTCCTTCGTGCATATGTCCTCCCGCAACCAGATTTTCATCTTCAGCATGTGAAATGACCAGACAATCAAACATCGCCGCGTATTCCAGACCAGACCTGAAAAGACCGGAATTTGCCACATGATGCCCGTCATCGGATATCGCAACTATCCCTGCCAGTTTCATGTCTCCTATCTCGGCCAGCTCCTTGCCGTCCAGGCCTTTCGTCATGGCCCCGATGATGCTCACATTCACAAACCCGTCCCTTCGGGCCCTTTCAGCCAGCCCTTCCACCAATATGGAGTTGTCCATCACCGGTTTTGTGTTTGCCATACACGCGACACGGGTAAAGCCTCCGGCCGCCGCAGCCATAGTCCCGGAAACGACATCTTCCTTGGCCTCAAGCCCTGGGTCCCTGAGATGCACATGCATATCGATGAGGCCGGGCGCGATGACTTTGCCGGTACAGTCTATCACTTCCGCGCCAGTAGCGGAAAGTTCATTCCCCACTGCCGCAATTCTGCCATTGTCAATCAAAACATCGGCGATTCGGTTCAGTCCGGAAGACGGGTCGATCGCCAAGCCGTTCTTAAGCAGAAGTTTCAATGTTTTCGCCTCCCATCAAAACAAGGTACAGAATTGCCATCCTGATTGCCAGTCCATTTTTCACCTGTTCCTGTATTGCCGATTGTTCACTGTAGGCGACATCAGGAGAGATTTCCAGCCCCCTGTTCATTGGACCCGGATGCATCAGCAATGCATCGGGTTTCGCCAGCTTCAGGCGTCTCGCATTAATCCCGAACAGCCGGGCATATTCTCGGGAGGAGGGGAACAACCCTTTTCCCTGGCGTTCTTTTTGGATGCGCAACACGTTGATTACATCTGCAGCTTCGATGGCTTCTTCCACCGAGGTATGCACCGTGATCCCCATGCATTCCATCTCCCGCGCCAACAGCGTCGTCGGTCCCGCTACATGCACATCTGCGCCGAGAGCTTTCATGCCCCAGATGTTGGAACGCGCCACCCTGCTGTGCAGTATGTCGCCCACAATCACGACCTTGAGGCC
>CAZXCC010000350.1:0-2753 GCA_964638945.1 uncultured Veillonellaceae bacterium
CATCAGCAATTCCTCCAGCTTTCCATGCCCTTTTGTCCCGGCAATAATCAAATCCATCCTTTCGTCTTGGGCGTATTTGATTATCGTTTCAGCGATATTTCCATACAAAAGCTCCGTTTTAACATTTACAGCTCGATTCTCACAATATATTTTAGCTTCCTCCAATGTCTTTCTGTCCTCCGCCTCGACTTCTTTGATCGCTTCCGCCAACAGTCTTGCATTGCTTCCTTCCGTCCCGTACAAGGATGTTAAATGAACAGGCTCCGAAACATGAACCACAACAACAGACCCATGCGTGTAATGATTGAGGTCAATCGCCCATTCCAGTGCTTTTTTACTGTGCGGAGAACCATCGAAAGCGACAAGGATTTTATTGGGCCGTGCCATTTCAATACACCTCCAACGTATAAATTTTTCTTGCAAACGCAATAGGCCGGTTCCATTTTTAGAAAACTCTTTCAATTCAACGTTACATCAACTTATCTGTCCTGTCAATGCACCAGGCAGCTTCTTTTTCCTGATATTAGGCGCTTTTCTTCGGGGAGCCGGCAGAAGAATTGGTGTTAAACATCGGTATACGGTTGAAAACATAATGAGACAGACCAAAACTGAGAACCAGAGCGATTGCACTGACGCCAAAAAACTTGCCGCCCTGGGAAATGCCCATCGGGGCAAAGAATTTCGATACGATTACCAAAATAGGCGCATGAAAGACATACACAGCAAAGGAACAATTGGAAAGCTTCATGAAAAAGCGGTTTTGCATGTTGAGCCGTTCGCGAAATACTGTCAAAAGCCCGAAAGACATTAGAACCGAGTTTGTCGATTCCCAAAAAGCATACGCAAAGCTTTGCCACTGGAAACCGCCTTTAATCGCGTCGAAATTGTTCGCAGAAAAACCTCCGCAGATAACGAACATCATGGCCCACCATAAAAGCACTCCCGGAATCAGCGCGATTTGGAGACAGCGAAGCCCCAGACGGTAATCTACACGATCAAGCAGTTTTTCCCGCGCCGCGGTCGTTCCGATAATAAAGAACACAACATATTGTGCAAAGAAGCATAACTGCATATTGAGTATGCTGGTATCGATGGGTTGAACAAGACGTATCAGAAAAGCGCAAATCGTTATCAACAGGGATAGTTTCACCATGTCCTCCATAGCAAAGGGCGAACTCCTGTTCCGTTGATTCGCAAAAATAGAGTACCCCTGGGCAGCTGCGTAGAGGAATGAAAAAATCAGCAAAGCCAGCGCAAACCACAGCGGACCCGACGCACCGACAAATCGCCCGCTAAGATAATACGTTTCAAAATAATTCATAAAAGGTTGTTTCGCTTCCCCAACCAAAAAATATTGAATGAACGGATTGATCACCAGCATATAGAATAATGTAGGAAGCCCCAACCGGTACAACCGGTCGCGCAAGAATCCGGCAGGCCCTTTTTTGTCCAAGGCAGGGGGAACCATATATCCACCAACGAGAAACAACAATCCCATGGAAAAGCTCTGCGTAAAGGACTGAAAGAACAGGAACGGCAGGATATCAACCATGGAATGCGCAGTCACATCCATGTAATACCAGCTTCCGATTCCGCTATAGGTCACGGCAGCATGAATCATCACAACTAAAATAATCACGAACAGCCGAACATAATCAATGTACACGGAGCGCTGCACAACCATAGCTCTTCAAGCTCCTTCCCCATAGATATTCTCATTCTGGTATTCCATTTATAACTTACTCTTGGGGCTCCGTCTTCCTGCATCGATATCCAATATTTTTCACATGCTTTTTTCGGTGTTTTTTCTAAATATCAAAAGGAACTGGCATACGAACAGCGAAATAAACTATTTATCCAATGGTTTTGGAATATTAACCAAAATAAAACATACGAGGGATGAAAATGAGCATAGAATCTGCCCGTTCCTTTATTCTTAGAATGAGATCAGATGCGGAGTTTGCAAATACAGTTGCTTCTTTCCTCGATACAGAGTCGCAGTTGTCTTTCCTGTCCTCTGCCGGATATTTTTTTACCCTCGAAGAGTTCACCAATGAAATGATGAACCATGAAAACCATATCACGGATGAGGAGCTTCACTTCTCAGCCCGGATGGTAAACAAATACATTCCATCCCGCGAAAGATAATCTTGCCCGACTCTCCCGCATTCATCCGATTTTGAACAAAGGCTCTTTGGAAGAACCTCCAAAGAGCCTTTGTTATTTATCCTTTTTCATTATTATTTTGTATTCTTCAGGCATATTGAACACTCAGAAATTTCGCCGCGCGAAAGACATTCAACAAGACGAATCATTGTGAGCGGATTGTTTTCATCACCAGTGATAAACTCCTCTTCAAAATGCGCCAAAATAATATCTCTGTTCACTTTCTCGCAATAGCAAGGTTCCGCGCCAATCAATTTTTCATTCATAGCTAAACCCTCCTGTTGAGCTTGGTAACCATATTGATTCTTAAAGTGAGATACCAAGCATAATCCGAATTATATTTTATTTCCGTATTGTTCTGTAATCTCCTTGATCCCCTTGTCCTATTTACCCTGAGTTAAAAGTCTCAACAATGCAAAGCCCTTTGATTCTATGCAACGAATTTTTTCCTATGGTTTATTTTTTGCGAGTACATGTCCCTGCGGCCACAACCGAATCATTCGGAGTGATATGGCGGTAAATATAGGAAATTGTGTCATTGTTGACAAGCATCCCATCCACAAATCCATCCTGGTCAACAATAGAAA
>CAZXCC010000351.1:0-2752 GCA_964638945.1 uncultured Veillonellaceae bacterium
CAAACAGAATCGCTTCCGCAATTTCCGAATCCGTACCCAGCCGTCCCATCGGTTGACGGGAAATAAAATCGCGCTCGAGCTTTTCCGGGTTTTCCGAGTCCCTGATCCGCTTTGCCACGGAAGGAGTCATTATCGTACCGGGGCAAACGCAGTTGACCCGAATCTGTTCAGCGATGTAATCGGCGGCCATCGCCTTTGTCAGGGCCAGAACGCCCCCTTTGGAAGCCGCATATGCGCTGCGGTCCCTCAGTCCCTTGACTGCGGCAACCGACGAAGTGTTGACAATCACGCCGCCCCCATTTTTTCTCATCACAGGTATGACATGCCGCGAAACCAGGTATATCCCCTTCAAGTTGACTGCCATCGTTTTATCCCAGTCTTCCTCGGAAACGGTCTCCACCGTGCCCCCAAAGACTATCCCCGCATTGTTGACCAAAACGTCGATGCGCCCTAGGGCCGCCAAAGTATCCTTCACCATGCGCTCTGCCTCTGCTGCAACAGAAACGTCGCCCTGAACAAAAACCCCCTGCCCGCCGAGCGCTTCTATCTTCTGCAGGGTTTCCCTGCCGGTGTCGCACGAAAGAGAATTCACCGCCACCAGGGCTCCCTCTTTGGCAAAGGCGATTGCCGCCGCACGGCCGATACCGGCGCCGGCCCCCGTCACCAAAACCACTTTTTTGTCAAAACGCATGGGCAAAAACCTCCATTGTCACAAATCCTCTACACCTATTCTGTTCCACACCGCGGACGCCGTTCCTGCAACATGCGGTTCCGGTTTTCAACTTTCCGCCGCAGGCGGCTTTCGCTTTCCCCGGTGGTTGAGTTCCAGTTCCTGCTGAACAAGTACGGCCTTCAGTTCCTCCACATTTCCACCCGAACCGGAAGGACGAACCAGATAGTTTCCCAGTCTCTGTTCCAGCAGGCCCAGGACCTGCCCGGCTTCCTCCAGGCCCTTCGCATAGATGCTTTTGCGAAAGACAAAATTGACAAAGAAATTCTCCAGGAGCCAATCGCAAGGTTTCAACATGGCAATCGTTTCATCCGATGCCAACGCATCCATCTTTGCGTAATTTTCACGTTCCAGCCGGACAAGTTTTTCACCGGGCGACTCCGCCTCGGTCAGACATGCCAGGTCCTGCAGCGTTTGTCGTACCAGGGCCAACCTTTCCGGCATGCGCAACGTCCGGGTCTGGAGTATGTCAATCAAGTGTCCCTCCAGCTCAAAATAATGTCGCAGCGGACTTCGCGCCGACTGCTGGGTCGGGTACACATGGACCACAAAATCTGTGGGCGACATGCCAATCGGCGATTCATTGCTCCGGACGATACGGAGCGGTTCTTCGCGCAGAGCCATTTTGAGAGCGACCGGACAGCTGAAGCTCAGCGACAGCTCAATCCCCCGTTCCGTATCCATCGGATACCGGGGAAACCACTGACACACCGTGTCCAGATGCTCATGCCCTGCCAGTTGCTGCAACCGGCAGAGCATTTTTTCATTCAAAAACCAACAGCCGCCGCTTTCCTGTTTGGCGATGCGGGCATACTCGCCAAAATCCGCATCGGTTCGCAACGGGATAAACGCCTGCCGAAACTCATCCATCCGTCCATTCTCGCCGAACAGCCTTTCATTGCGCCGATATCCGGCTTCATCCACAGTCACCAGCCAGTCCTGGCTGCAACAGGCGCCGCACTGACCGCAGGCAAACCGTTCCACAATATCCAGAAACACGTACATTCCGTTCACCCATCAATCTCCGGTTGCTTCTTCACCAACCCCGTTCAGTCAAGCAAATCGAGCATAGCCTGCGCATATACCACCGGTATGGTTTTGAATATTTCTTCGTCCACATCAAACTTCGGATGATGAATTTCCTGGCATATTCCCTTTTCCAGGTTCCGGATGCCGATTCGGAGGAACGTTCCCGGAACTTCCAGCAAATAATAGGAAAAATCTTCCGCTCCCATCGATGCTTTTGCCGACAGCCCCACATTTGCCTCCCCCAGGACCTTCGCAGCCGAACTCCGGACGGTTTCCGTCACTCCCGGATCGTTGACCGTCACCGGATATCCAAAATAGTAGTCCAGTTCATAAGTGGCGCCATACGCTTCCGTAATTCCCTTGATCACCGCTTCGATCTTTTTGGGGATGGATTGCCTGAGCTCATTGTTGAGGGTTCGTACCGCACCTTCCAGATACGCTTCATTGGGAATCACG
This sequence comes from uncultured Veillonellaceae bacterium, assembly GCA_964638945.1. Classification (GTDB taxonomy): domain Bacteria; phylum Bacillota; class Negativicutes; order UBA1444; family UBA1444; genus CAZXCC01. Next base: position 2,216 of record CAZXCC010000351.1, read on the forward strand.
TTAAATACGTCCCCTGCCTTGAACACGCAGATGGAAATCACAACCGCTTCCGCCGGGTCGCTCTGCCGGCTGACGATCTTTTGCAAGGCTCCCACAATCTCGCTGCCGATCACCACCGGGTCGATCGTCGTATGGGGTTGCGCGCAATGTCCCCCTTTGCCATGGATCTTCAGGCGGATGATATCGGAAGAAGCCATCACAGGACCGGGCCTGACTTCCACTTTCCCGCTGTCTATGCTGCCCCAGGAATGACCGCCGACAATCGCGTCGACAGTCGGGTTTTCCAGCGCTCCTGCTTCGATCATCAGTTTGGCGCCGCCCGGAGCCTCCTCCGCCGGCTGGAAAATAAATTTCACGTTCCCGGCAATTTTCTCCCGCAATTGGGACAGAATCATCGCAGCCCCCACAGAATTCGTCATATGGGCATCATGGCCGCACGCATGCATCCGCCCCGGATTTTGCGATTTATACGGGACTTCGTTTTCCTCTTGTACCGGCAACGCATCCATGTCGGCGCGCAGAGCCACTGTTTTCCCG
>CAZXCC010000352.1:0-2718 GCA_964638945.1 uncultured Veillonellaceae bacterium
AACAAAAGACTTTTATATTTTTCAAGCATTTTGTGCGACAACCTCCCTGCGAAACTTGTTTAATAAATTCTTTTGCTACTGGCAAAATCCCTGCAACACAGCCCCGTTAAAAACATATTCATTGTTATCATTGACGCGCTTCAATTATTCTGTTATAGTAAATCTTGCGCATTACTATACTATTTATGCGCACCTGCCACGCATCAGTTTCCGTGACCCGTGCTCATCTCCTCTTCTCGTTTTGCCTGCCGGAGAGGTCGAAGCCACGCTGTCTCGAGCCCGCTGAGCAGGAAGACAGAGGAGGATTATTCCATGTTTGAAGACAAAGTTCTGAAATGCAGAGATTGCGGCGTTGATTTCGAATTCACCGCCCGTGAGCAAGAGTTCTATGCTGAAAAAGGTTTCCAAAACGAGCCGGGCCGTTGCCCAGCTTGCCGTTCCGCCCGCAAACAACGCGGCAACTTTGGTGGCGGTAGCAACCAGGGTGGCGAGCGCCAGATGTATCCGGCAGTTTGCGCCGAGTGTGGCTGTGAGACCCAGGTTCCTTTTGCACCGCGTAGCGACCGTCCGGTTTATTGCCGGGACTGCTTCCAGAAGACCCGCGGTTTCGGCCGTTAAGTCTTAACCCAGCGAGGCACGTCGCGGACGCAGGCTCCGTTAGTCCATCCGCTGAATTCAACAGGTCGTCCCGGCATGGGATGACCTGTTTTCTTTTCACGATTTCTTGAGGGAAAGGACCACTTTCATGCAAAATCTATCCATTTACGCCGGAGACTCTATTCTGCCTGCCTGGTTTCACGCAGCGGCTTCCCCGGCTGCGCCCTGCCTAGTAATCTGCCATGGTTTTTGCGGTTCTCCGGAAGGAGGCAGTTCGCTTGAACTGGCGGCATCTCTGCAAAAACACGATATAGCAACCTTACGGTTCAGTTTTACACCATACGGATCATTATCCCGACAGATTGACGAAATCGGTGCTGTTGTTAATTATTGCCATACTACCCTGCAAACCCGCACAGCATTGCTGGGACGCAGTATGGGTGCAGCCGCCAGCCTGGCATTTGCAGCGTCCAATCCTGGTTTGTCCGGACTTTGCCTTATGGCATCACCCGCAGATCTCCCGGCAACTTTTCGCGGCATCCTTGGCGAAGATTACACGCGGCTCGAACAGGGACAGCCCGTCACAGTTTTTCATGAAAATCAGGCAGTTCCTCTGACACCGGACTTTATAAAGGATTTAAAAAGCTACGATCTGATTCGCGCTGTCGGTAATCTGAATAACTTGCCGTTATTGATAGTGCATGGCATGGAAGATGACACGGTTCCGGCAGAACACGGGCGCATCCTGTATAATGCGGCTGAAAACCCCAAAGAACTGCTGCTGCTTCCAGAGGTACACCACAGCTTTTCCGGGCTGGCGGACCGTTTTGTGCCGGCAGTGACAACCTGGTTGATCCAGCAGGTTTTTCCCCGCTAATTTATGATATAATTCGCCTGAAGGGAGGTGTCCACACTGCCGATATATCTTGACAATGCCGCCACTTCGTGGCCCAAAGCCCCTGCTGTCTTCTCCGCCATGAAGGCGTATATGGAAGATTGCGGCGGAAGCCCCGGACGGGCCGCTCACGGCAAATCACTGGATTCCTCGCGCATGGTATATGATGCAAGAGAACTGCTCGCAACAATGTTTCATTGCACTGCCGCCGAGCGGGTCATTTTTACGAAAAATGCCACAGAAGCCATGAACATGGTGTTGTTTGGTTTTCTGGACAGCGGCGACCATGTTGTCACCAGTTCCATGGAGCACAACGCAGTCATGAGGCCCCTGCGGCATCTGGAAACAAAGGGTGTTCGCATCACTGCCGTTCCCTGCGATTCCTGCGGACGCCTGGACCCGGCTGCAGTGAAACAGGCGCTGACTCCGCAAACTAAACTGATTGTCCTGACCCATGCCTCCAATGTTGCAGGAACAATTTTACCCATCGGGGAAATTGGCCTCGTGGCACGCGAGGCAGGGATCCGTTTCGCCGTTGATGCTTCCCAAACTGCAGGGATCTGTCCCCTCGATGTGCATGCGATGGGAATCGATTTCCTTGTATTCACCGGGCACAAATCCCTGGGCGGACCGCAGGGAACCGGAGGCCTTGTGCTTGGCCCCGATGTGGACCTGAGACCTTTATTGTTCGGTGGCACCGGCAGCGCTTCCGAATCGGAACACCAGCCCGATTTTTTGCCTGACAAGCTGGAAAGCGGCACCCTGAACGCCGTCGGTATTGCAGGGCTGTATGCCGCAACGCAGGATTTGTTGACCTTTGGTATCTCCAAAGTGCTGGACCACGAACGTCATCTGACAAAAATGCTGCGGGAGGGATTTCGAGCCCTGCCTGAGGTTACCGTCTATGGTCCGGAGGATTCCGACGCATGTGTCGGCGTTACCTCAATAAATGTTTCTGCGGTTCCATGCACAGATGTCGGCGTACGTCTGGAAAGGGATTTCGGTATCCTGACCCGTACCGGTCTTCATTGCGCGCCTGCCGCCCATCATACCCTGGGAACATTTAAAATCGGCACGGTCCGGTTCAGCGTCAGCCGCTTCACGACCGAAGCAGAGGTTCAGGCGGCAATCACTGCCGTCGCACACATAGCAAAAAAATAAGAAAACCCGGCTTGCGCCGAGCCTCTGGCGACGGCGGAAATCGTGGTTTTCTTATGTCTGCAGAA
>CAZXCC010000353.1:0-2711 GCA_964638945.1 uncultured Veillonellaceae bacterium
CGTCGTGTTCGGTGAAACTTTTCAATATTCCTCCGGTGATGGGAAAAAAACGGGAAGGACCTGGAACAACCAGTGCATCATTGTCTTCGGGTACATCCGGCTTCAAAGCATTGGATTCCAAAAACCAGGCCAGAAGATGTTCAAAGGTCAGCACGGCATCTATCGCGCCAGCTACGTCATTATCACGCCCTTCAGCGATCTTGGCGATACAGGGACCGACAAATACAACAAAAACATCATCGCCCAACTTTTCCTTCAAAATGCGCCCATGAGCAATCATAGGCGACACAACAGGCGCCAGATTCCGTGTCAGATCAGGATAATACTTTTCCACGAGGCGGGTGACAACCGGACAGCAGCACGAAATTATCGGATGATCCGTTTTTTCAAGCAACGAAGCATATATTTCGGAAATTGCGGCTGCTCCGACAGCAGTTTCTTCGATAGCACAGGCGCCGAAGCCTTTGAGAATGGTCCGAAGCTGACCAAAAGACAAGTCGGAAAAAGCGGCAACAAAAGAAGGCGCAATGCTGAAAGCAACTTTCCTACCCTTTTTCAGTGCTTCTTGGACATGGTCAATCTGATTTTCCACCTGTTTGGCGTGCTGGGGACATTCCACCACACATTCGCCGCACAGAATACATTTATCCAGGACCACACTGGCATGCCCGCCTTCAATACCAATTGCCTTGACAGGGCATGACCGTACACAGCGATGGCAGTCCTGACAATTTACCTTTTGCGTCGTGATCGCCTGTTTCATTCTTCTTCTCCGTTCACAACATATTTTATAAACAGCTCATATACCTGATCTTTGGTCACATGAGTCAGAATGATATCGTCAATCTGAACCACGACGCCTTCGGTACAGCGCCCCTGGCAGAAATTACCGGCCATTTGAACCTGTGCCTGCGCATTGTGCCGTTCAATCAACGCCAAAAAAGCTTCCAATACGCCGTTGGCTCCCTTGAGGTGGCAGGCGCTGCCGAGACAAACGGATATTGTGACCATCGTATTCACTCCAGTCATAGTGTGAAAAATTTCACTTGCGATCCATATTATTTTACTTGATGGGGAATAATTTCGCAACCGTATCATAAAAAACAGGCAGGATTTTAACGGATTTTGTCAAAGTAAATAAATTCATCTTAAGTGTGATTGGGTTTAAATAGATATTGCCACTGAAAACGGAGGAATCGGTTTGCTGTTGTACTTTCTGGGAATAACCATAATATTGCCTTTGGTATTGGCAAGTGCGTTTTTGATTAAAAAAAACAGCCTGCTCCGTAGGGCTGCTGTTTTTTTTATGGCTGTTGCCCTGACTGCTGGAGCTGTTTGGGCTGCGGTTCATGGTGCAGATAAATATGAAATTCTTGCCGGACATGCGAAAGTTATGGGTGCAATCCTTGCATTTGGGAATTTTGCAGTGCTTGCAGTTTCGGCATGGTTGGGTTGGCGGTGGAAAAGCCGCCTAATTCTCGCTCTGGAAGCTGTTCAGGCAGCAATGCTTTGCTGGGTTTATTTACAATCAGGCAGTGAGACAGCAGGTATATTTGCCTTGGATCATTTATCACTGGTTCTTGTATTGCTGCTGGATGTGGTAGGACCCCTGACTTTGCTGGCAGCATTGCATCATATGGAAACCGAAGGTCGCCGCCGTTTTCAGTCGCGCTTTTTTATTGCGGCTTCAATCCTATTGGCTGCTACAAACGGTTTGTTTTTGAGTGGAAACCTGTTGTGGATGATGTTTTTTTGGCAACTCGCCATGTTGGCCGGTTTTTTTCTGCTTGTTCACGATCGAAGTTTCAATGTTTGGAAAAATATGCGGAACATCATTATTATCAATGGATGCGGTGGTGTAGCTTTTATTGCGGGAATCATCCTGTGCCTTGATATGGCAAAAACATTGCTTTTCAGGGATTTGCTCATATTTCGGGATGCAACTTCATTATTGCTGCCAATATCATTTCTGATACTGGCGGGGTTTATTGGAGCTGCGCAGTTTCCATTTCAAGGGAGGCTGATGCGGGCCAGCACGGCAAATGTATCTGTAGCAGTGTTGTTGCAGGCAGCAACAGTGATTAACGCCGGGGTTTATTTGATTTTGCGTTTGGCTCCGCTGTTTATGAATACGTGGCTGGCAAAAATCGTGGCAGTCATGGGGGCATTCTCCTTTACTGCTGCTGCGCTGCTGGCGTTCATGCAGCTTGAAACGAAACGGGGATTCGGTTATTCGACCATTTCTACCATGGGCCTTTCGATAGCGCTTGCTTCCATAGCCGATTTGCAGGCGATTCACGCCGCAACTCTGGTAGTGTTTTTACACGGCATCAGTAAGGGGCTGCTGTTCTTATGCACAGGGTATCGGGTGCATCATCAAATACCGAGAGTGCTGCTGTGTTTCGGAGCTTTATCCATGATGATGCCTCCGTTTGGGATTCCGGTCATTTTGTGGACCGCGATGGAAGTGTCGGCGAGACAGCCGGCTGTATTAGCCTGTCTGGCGACTGGTAGTCTGTTTTATCTGCTTTTCTGGGCTAAACTGCTTGGGGAGAATTTGCCACTCCTTGCCTTCCGGCAGGGGAATTTCAGGAGAGAAGCAGTGGAGCATTCGGTTCCCCTGGTGTTCGGAGGGGGAGTCTTGTTATTGAGTTTCTTTTTGGTGCCAATCACAAATCACTTTATTACGCCGATATTAAAGGAAAACTACA